>JBQGDL010000011.1:0-34533 GCA_052039045.1 Steroidobacteraceae bacterium | reverse complement strand
CGGGCAGCAGGCGCAGGCCTTCTTCCAGAAGCCGTGGATGATCCTGTTGTTTGCGGCTTTGTTTGTCTGGCTGGCGATCGGGATGTTCGGCCTCGTGACGCTCCAGATGCCCGTGGCGATCCAGCAGCGCGTCTCCATGCTCAGCAGTCGGCAGAGGCAGGGCACGCTCGTCGGCAGCGCCGTCATGGGCGCCCTGTCGTCGCTGATCGTTACGGCCTGCGTGGCGCCGGCATTGGTCGGAGCGCTCGCCGTAATCGGCCAGGGCGGCGACGTCCTGCGCGGCGCTTCGGCGCTTTTCGCAATGAGCGTAGGCATGGGCGTGCCGTTGCTGGTAGTGGGTGCCTCGGCCGGTCAGCTGCTGCCGAAGGTCGGGCCATGGATGGACGCCGTCAAGGCGATATTCGGGGTAATCCTGCTCGGGGTCGCGGTGTGGATGGTCGGACGGCTGCTGCCGGGACCGGCAACGCTCGCGCTCTGGGCGGTACTCGCGTTCGTTTCGGGCTATTGCCTGCTGATCCTCGGCGGGCGCGAGGCACGCAGTGGCGCCGAGGCGGTGCGTCGCGGTATCGGTGCGCTCGCCGTCGTGTACGGGGTCCTGCTGCTGATCGGCGCGCTCGCGGGTCGGTCCGATCCGCTGCAGCCGCTGGCCGGCTTGGGCACGGGCGCGAGTAACGCGGCTCCGGCGCATGTGGCCTTCACCCGCGTCAAGACCGTGACCGAGCTCGAGCAGCAGATCGCCGCAGCGCGCGCCGCCGGGCGCCCGGTGATGCTCGACTTTTATGCGGACTGGTGCGTCTCCTGCAAAGAGATGGAGCGCTATACATTCACCGATTCGGGTGTCCAGGCCGAACTTGCCCGCGCAGTGCTGCTGCAGGCCGACGTGACGGCGAACGACGAGGCGGACCGCGCTCTGCTGCAGCGCTTCGGGATCCTCGGGCCGCCGACCATTGTCTTCTTCGGCGCCGACGGACGGGAGCGTCACGAATACCGGATCGTCGGGTTCAAACCGGCCGACGAGTTTCGCGCTCACGTCGCACAGGCCTTCGGCGTCGCCACATGAGAGCCGCCACCCTCGCCGTGGTGGCGGCCGTTGCGCTTGCCGCCGGCGCCGGCGCCGGCGCATGGATCTACCGTACGCACACGCCCCGGACGGCACCGATCCCCGCCGATCCGCAACCCGCATCGCTCGAGCTGGCCGAGACGCTGCCACAGATCAGCCTTGCCGATCGCGAGGGTGTAGCGCGAGGCTTCGATCATTGGCACGGGCGCTCGCTGATCGTGAATTTCTGGGCAACCTGGTGCGCGCCGTGTCGCCGCGAGATCCCGCTGCTGAGCGCCTTGCAACGGAACCACGCCGCGGAGGGCTTTCAGGTCATCGGTGTCGCGGTCGACTACCGGGACAAGGTGCTGGCGTACGCCGACGAGATGAAGATCGATTACCCCTTGCTGATCGGCGAGCAGGAGGCCCTCGATGCCGCTGCCGCCTTCGGCGTGGACGTGGTGGGGCTGCCGTTCACGGTCTTCTCGGACGCACAGGGACGGATCATCGCCGCGCACATGGGTGAGCTCACTGCCGGGCAGGCCGACGTGATCCTGGATGCCGTCCGGCGCGTCAACGAGGGCGGTGCCACGCCGCTGCAGGCCCGGACAGCAATCGACTCGGGGTTGTCAGCACTGGCACGCGATCAGCCCGCGGACTGAAAGGGCCAAAGTGGCCGAAAATGTCGCCATCTGGCGGCAACGGGCGCTAAACTCGCCGGCATCTTCCCGTTCTGGCGATGGCCCGTGGCGCATTTGCTGCTGCTCAATGGCCCCAATCTGAACCTGCTGGGGGTGCGCGAGCCCGGCGTCTACGGTCACGTCACGCTCGGGCAGATCCACGAGCGGATGACCCAGCTTGCCGCGGAGGCGGGTCATCGCCTCTCGGCGTTTCAGAGCAACTCGGAAGCGGAGCTGATCGAGCGCATCCACCAGGCGCCGGCGGGCCACGTGGCGTTCATCATTTTCAACCCGGCGGGGCTCACGCACACCAGCATTGCGCTGCGCGATGCCTTGCTCGCAGTGAAAATCCCGTTCATCGAGGTGCACCTGTCCAACGTGCACGCCCGGGAACAGTTCCGACAGCACTCGTACTTTTCCGACATCGCCGTCGGCACGATCACCGGTCTCGGCGCGATCGGCTACGAGCTCGCCCTGCGCGCGGCCGCGTTCCAGCTTGCCGGCGGCTCCACGAAGCGCAATTGAACATAAGCGATTCTAATAACGAGCTCCCAGGGGAACTGCGGAATGGACATACGCAAGGTCAAGAAGCTCATCGAGCTCCTCGAAGAGTCCGGCATCTCGGAGATCGAGATCAAGGAGGGCGAGGAGACGGTGCGCATCAGCCGCCTCCCACCGGGCGGCGTGCATCCCTTCGCCGCACCGTTGTATGCGCCCCCAGCGCAGACGTCGGCATCAGCGGCCGCGGGTGCGGCACTGGGCTCGCCGGCCCCACCCGCGCCGCCTGCGCACGCGCCCGACAAGGTTGTTACCGCGCCGATGGTCGGCACGTTCTACGCGGCACCGGCCCCCGGCGCCAAACCCTTCGTCGAGATCGGCACTGAGGTCAAACCGGGCGACGTGCTCTGCATCATCGAAGCGATGAAGATGATGAATCAGATCGAATCGGACAAGGCCGGCAGGGTCGTATCGGTGCTGGTCAAGAACGGCGATCCGGTTGAATTCGGCCAGTCGCTGTTCGTCATCGAATAGGCCCGGACGGGCCGCACTCATGCTCGACAAGGTCGTCATCGCGAATCGCGGCGAGATCGCGCTGCGCATCCTGCGCGCCTGCCGCGAACTCGGCGTCAAGACCGTCGCAGTGCACTCGACCGCCGACCGCAATCTCAAGCACGTGCTGCTCGCCGACGAGACGGTGTGCATCGGCCCGCCGGCCTCGCGCGACAGCTACCTCAACATGCCGGCATTGATCAGCGCCGCGGAGGTCACCGATTCGGTCGGTATCCACCCCGGCTACGGCTTTCTGTCCGAGAACGCCGATTTCGCCGAGCGCGTGGAGAAGAGCGGCTTCACGTTCATCGGCCCCACGGCCGAGACCATCCGGCTGATGGGCGACAAGGTCTCCGCGATCCGCACCATGAAGGCGGCCGGAGTGCCCTGTGTGCCGGGTTCGGACGGACCGCTCGGCAACGAGCCCGACGAGCTGTTTCGCGTCGCCCGCGACATCGGCTTCCCGGTGATCATCAAGGCCTCGGGCGGCGGCGGCGGACGCGGCATGCGCGTCGTGAACAGCGAAGCGACCCTGCTGCACTCGATCAGCGTCACGCGCGCCGAAGCGCAGGCGGCGTTCGGCAATGACCAGGTCTACATGGAGAAATTCCTCGACAGGCCGCGGCACATCGAGTTCCAGGTGCTGGCCGACCACTACGGCAACGTCATCTGCCTGGGCGAGCGCGACTGCTCGATGCAACGCCGCCACCAGAAAGTGGTCGAGGAGGCGCCCGCGCCAGGGTTGACCGGCAAGCAGCGCAAGGTGATGAACGAGCGGGTCGCGGCTGCCTGTGCCGAGATCGGCTACCGCAGCGCCGGTACGCTCGAATTCCTGTACCAGGACGGCGAGTTCTACTTCATCGAGATGAATACGCGCATCCAGGTCGAGCATCCGGTCACCGAGATCATCACCGGCATCGACCTCGTCAAGGCGCAGCTGCGCATCGCCGCCGGCGAGCGGCTGCCGTGGACCCAGGACGACGTGCAGATCCGGGGACACGCCATCGAATGCCGCATCAATGCCGAGGACCCGAAGAAGTTCACGCCCTCGCCCGGACCCATCAAGCTCTGGCACGCGCCCGGCGGTCCGGGGATCCGCGTCGACAGCCATGTCTACACCGGCTACAACGTACCGCCGCACTACGACTCGCTGATCGCCAAGGTCATTGCCTACGGTGAGGATCGCGAGGCGGCCATCTCGCGCATGCGCAACGCCCTCACCGAGATGGTGATCGAAGGCATCAAGACCAACGTGGCGCTGCACCAGGAGATCTTCAACCACGCCGCGTTCCGCGCCGGGGGCACGGACATCCACTACCTGGAGCGGCGGCTGGGCATAAAATGACGCACCGCCGGTCGCGGACCGACCGGCACTCGGGCCTGCCCGCGAGGCCAGGCTCTCCCCGCCTCGCTCAACGGCAGATCTCCCTCGGATCTCAGCTGCCGCCGCCAAAGCGGGCTATAGTTCCCGGCGGTTGAAAACAACGTTCGCGGCCCTACTGTCGGGCCCGTCGGGAAGCGGGTCAGGTCCGCCCCAGGTCGAATCAGGTCGCCTATGAAAGCCGGACGGGCGCTGTCACCTGTCGCAACCAGATACGCCGTTTCGATCGCGGCGTTGCTGGGCGCACTCGCCCTGCGGTGGCTGCTAGACCCCGTCCTCGGCGACGACCTGCCTCTCGTGACGCTGTTCGGGGCGGTGGCGATCGCGGTCTGGGTCGGCGGCGTCGCCCCGAGCGTGCTCGTCGCCGTGCTCGGCTACCTGGGCGCCACGTACTTCTTCACCGAGCCGCGGTATACGCTCGCTCACGGGGGAACAGCCGCCCTGGCGGGTGTGGCCGCCTACCTCTTCACCTGCTCGCTGATCATCGGCTTCTGCGAGGCGATGCGCCGTGCCGGGCGGCGGGCGGAAGTCGAGCATGAGACGCTGCGCGTCACTTTCTCAAGCATGGGCGATGCCGTCATCTGCACCGACGCGCAGGCGCGCGTCTCGTCGCTCAACCCCGTGGCCGAGTCCCTGACCGGCTGGCCGCGCGCCGAGGCTGTCGGACAAGCGCTCGAGACCGTGTTTCGTATCGTCAACGAGCGGACCCGCGCGCCGGCCGACAACCCCGCCCGCCGCGCCCTGAGCCAGGGCACGGTGGTGGGCCTGACCAATCACACCTTGCTCATTCGCAGGGACGGCTCGGAGTGCGCGATCGACGACAGCGCGGCGCCGATCCGGGATGCCGATGGCTCCGTCGTGGGCTGCGTCCTGACTTTCCGCGACATCACCGAACGGCGGCGCATGGAGCTCGAGCTGGCCGACCGTCTCTCGGCATCGCACTTCCTCGCCTCGATCATCCGCTCGTCGCAGGACGCGATCGTCAGCAAGGGTCTGGACGGCATCATCCGCAGCTGGAACGGCGCGGCGGAACGCATGTTCGGCTATCCGGCCGCCGATGCCATCGGCCGACACATCTCGATGCTGATTCCGCCCGAGCGGCTGACGGAAGAGGACGAGATCATCGCCCGGTTGCGCGCCGGCGGGTTCGTCGACCACTTCGAGACGGTGCGCCTGCGCCGCAGCGGCGAGCCGGTCCATGTTTCACTCACCATCTCCCCGATCAAGGACGAGACCGGGCGCGTGGTCGGCGCCTCGAAGATCGTCCGCGACATCTCCGACCGGGTTCGCACGGACGCGCAGCTGCGCTCGCGTAACGAGCGGCTGCGGCTGTTGTCGGAGGCCGCCGGCATCCTGCTCTCCACGGCGGATGCTGCCACGATGCTGCGCCGGCTGTTCGACAAGATCGGGCCGTACTTCGGCCTCGACAGCTACCTCAACTACATGGTCGACGAAGGTTCGGGCTCGTTGCGGCTCGCCTGCGCCGCCGGCGTATCGCCCCAGACTGATCCGGACCCCAGCGAGGTGCAATTCGGCCAGGCCGTCTGCGGCAAGGTTGCCCTTCGCCGAGAGCCCCTTCACGCGATGCGCATCCAGCAGTCCGACGACCCGATGGTGCAGCCGGCCAAGCCGCTCGGGATCCGCGCCTGCTCCTGCCACCCGTTGCTGTCCGACGGCCGGCTGCTCGGCACGCTGTCGTTCGCCAGCCGCACGCGCGAGGAGTTCGACGCCGACGAATTGCTCTTTTTCGGCACGATCTGCCAATACGTCAGTGCCGCGTACGAGCGGCTACGACTGCTGGAGAAGCTGCGCGAAGCCGACCTCCGCAAGGACGAGTTCCTGGCAACGCTCGCCCACGAGCTGCGCAATCCGCTGGCGCCGCTCATCCACGCGCTGGAGATCATGAAGCGGGCGCAGGGCGAGCCGGCGGTGCTGAGCCAGGCACTGCAGACCATGGACCGTCAGCTCGGGCAGGTGACCCGGCTCGTCGAGGATCTGCTCGACGTGAGCCGGATCACTCGCAACAGGATCGTCCTGAGGCGCCGGCAGGTGACCCTGGCGACGATCCTGCATGACGCGACGGAAATGTGTCGCCCGCTCGCCGATGCGGCGGGCGTGACGGTCGACGTCTCGCTGCCCGAGACCCCGGTTGTCCTCGATGCGGATTCGCTACGGCTGACGCAAGTGTTCGCCAACCTGCTCAACAACGCCTGCAAGTACACGCCGTCCGGGGGGCGAGTATGGGTGCGGGCGGAGCGGCAGGGATCGCAGGTGCGCGTGTCGGTGCGCGACACCGGCGAGGGCATCCCGAGCGACCGCCTGCAGGCGATCTTCAACATGTTCTCGCAGATCGAGGGGTCGCTCGAGAGGTCGCGCGGTGGCCTGGGGATCGGGCTGACACTGGCGCGGCGACTGACCGAGCTTCACGGGGGAACCATCGAGGCGCACAGCGAAGGCCCCGGTCACGGCAGCGAATTCGTGGTCGTGCTGCCGACCGTCGCCGCCCAACAGGAGCTGCCCGAGCCGCCGCCCGGTGACGGATCGAGCCACGGCCAGAGCCGACGGGTGCTGGTCGTCGACGACAACCGCGACAGCGCGGACTCGCTCGCGATGCTGCTGCGCATGAGTGGCCACGACGCAAAGGTGGCGCACGACGGGCTCGAGGCGCTCGAAGCCGGCGCGCGCTTCCGTCCGGAGGTCGTCCTGCTCGACATCGGTCTGCCGGGGCTCACCGGCTACGACACCTGCCGCCGGATGCGCGGCGAGCCCTGGGGCTGCGACATCACCCTTGTCGCCATCACCGGCTGGGGCAACGACCGTGACCGCAGCCGGTCCCGCGAGGCAGGCTTCGATCATCATCTGGTGAAACCGATCGACTTCGGCGAGCTTTCCGAGCTGCTGGCGAGCACTGGACGCATCGACGCGCATGCAGCGGATCACGATGACGCGTGTCAGCCGCGGGCGGACGCCGCCACCGAGATATCGGGCCGCTGACGGACACCGATGCCGATGCTGCAGGTTGCAGTCATCGTCGACGGCGATCCGTCGCCCGTCGAGACCCTGCTTGCCTCGCTCGGTGCCGACTCGCTCACGTTCGAGGATGCCGGCGACGATTTGGTGCTCGAGCCGGCACCCGGCGAAATGCCACTGTGGCCGGCGCTGCGGATCCGGGCGCTGTTTGCGCCGCAGGCCGACCGGCGCGAGATCGAGCATGCACTTTCTACGCTGCTGTCGCCCCCTCGAGACCTCGAGTTCGCGGTGCTCGAGGACCGTGACTGGGAGCGGGAGTGGTTGCGCGACTTTCGGCCGATGCGCTTCGGCCGGCGACTGTGGGTATGCCCCGGCGGGCAGCCGGCGGGGGAAGAGGACGCGGTGTGCGTCGCGCTCGATCCAGGTCTGGCATTCGGCACCGGGGCGCACCCGACCACCGCACTGTGCCTCGAATGGCTCGCCGACCGCGAGCTCGCGGGCCGTCGCGTGATCGACTACGGTTGTGGCTCGGGGATCCTCGCGATCGCGGCCCTCAAGCTCGGCGCGAGCGAGGCGATTGCCTTCGACATCGATCCGCAGGCGCTGCTCGCCACGCGTGAGAATGCGCAACGCAACGGTGTCGCGCACCGGTTGCAGATCGTCGGCGTCGCCCCCGAGGGGCCGGCCGGCTGCGACATCCTGGTCGCGAACATCCTGGCCGGTCCCTTGAGAGAGCTCGCCGGCCGGTTCGCAGCCCTGCTGCGGCCGGGCGGAGAGATCGCCCTGAGCGGACTTCTGACCGATCAGGTTGCATCGGTGGTCTCGGCCTACCGCCCCTGGTCTATGATCGGCGCCACCGCAGTGCGCGACGGCTGGGCCCTGCTCAGCGGCCGCAGACATACAAAAAATATAAGCTGAACGGCATGTACTCCCAGTGCCCTGATTGCCTCGCGCGATTTCGCGTGACCGCAGAGCGGCTGCGCGCCGCTCGCGGTCGTGCGCGCTGCGGCCGCTGCGGACGGGCATTCGACATGCTCGACCGCCTTTCCGACGAGCTGCCGGTGGCATCCACGGCGGCGGCGGAAGCCTCCGCCACGCTCGAGCCCGCCGCGCCGCCGGTCATGGATGCGCTCGCCGACGCCGACACGGAGTTGGCAGACGCCGCGCGGGCAGAGCTGACCGTCGGCGTGGGGCACAGCGGCGAGGAGTACCACTTCTCGGCGGAGGACGTGGAGAAGGTATTCATCGATGCGCGCGACTGGCAGCGCCAGTACGGCACCCGCGTCGGCGCCGCTTCCGCGGGCCCATCGGATCTTGCCGTGGCAGACCCGTCGCAGCTCGTCGTCGATGAGCCGCAGGGCATCGAGGACATCACGCTCGAAGGCCTCAAGGTCGACATCGCGAGCGGTACGGGCGAATCGACCCACCTCGAGGCCGAGTTCGATTACGTCGAGGACGAGTACGGCCGCGAAGACGCGGTCGAGCCGCCGAGCGACACGGACCTGGAGCAGGAAGTCGAGGAGGTCGAACTCGACTCGACCAGCCGGCTGCGCGCGCTCGATCAGGTTCCCGACCTGGCGTACCTGGTCGACTCCGACGAGGTGCGTGCGGCGACAGACGACCAGCGGCAGTTCTATCAGGCGTTGATCGAGGGACGGGATCTGCCGGTTTCGGAGCCGGCGGCGGCCGTCGCCCGAGGGACGGTCGAGGCGGCGCGAGCGCCCACGGCGATGCGCAGCGCACAGCGCACCCCGCCGACAGGCCGCCGGGCCGACATTCGACCGCCACCGTCGAGCGATGACGAGCTTCCCGACTTCGATCTTGCGACCGACGAGGCCGCAACCCGCGGACCGGGCAGCCGGTGGCTCGTCTTCGGCAGCGTTCTCCTCGCCCTCACGCTCGCAGCACAGCTCACGCATCACTTCCGGCACGACATCGCGCGTCACCCGCAGGCGGGACCGGTGCTGCGGCGTCTCTATGCGCTGATTGGCGAACCTCTGTCACCCAATTGGGATCTGGACGCGTTCGAAATCAAGCAATGGGGGCCGACCCAGGATGTCGCCCCGCGCTCCGCGCTGGTGGTTCGCGCGGGCCTGACCAATCGTGCCGACCACGCTCAGCCCTATCCGCTGTTGCGGCTGGAATTCGAGGATCGGTTCGGCGCAGGAGTCGCGCGGCGCGATTTCACGCCCAGCGAGTACCTTAAGAGCGCGGCACAGGCGGCGCGTCAGCTTGCGGCCGGCGAGACGACCGAGGCGGAGCTGTCGGTCGTCGCCCCCGGCGCCGACGCCGTCGGTTACCGGCTCGACGTCTGCCTGCGTGAGGACGCCGGCGGAGTGCGCTGCGCTCACGCCGAATGACAGCGGGCGTGCAGCTCGGACCCTACCGGATCACCGGCCGCGTGCTGCTGGCGCCGATGGCCGGCGTCACCGACCTGCCGTTCCGCCGCCTGTGTCGGCGGATGGGCGCCGCGCTCGCTGCCGGCGAGATGTTGTCGGCCGACGAGCGGCTGTGGGACACGGAACTCTCGCGCCGCCGGCGCGACCACACCGACGAGCCCGAGCCGCGGATCGTGCAGATCGCGGGCGGCGATCCGGTGTCGCTCGCCGATGCCGCGCGGCGCAACGTCGACGCCGGTGCGCAGATCATCGACGTCAACATGGGCTGCCCGGCCAAGAAGGTCTGCAACCGCGATGCCGGCTCGGCGTTGCTGCGTGACGAGGCGCTCGTCGCGCGCATCCTCGCCGGCGTGGTCCGCGCCGTGCCGGTGCCCGTCACCCTCAAGATGCGCACCGGCTGGGACCCAGTCACGCGCAACGCCGTCCGCATCGCGCACATCGCCGAGGACAGCGGCATCGTCGCGCTGGCGCTGCACGGTCGCACGCGCGCCTGCCGCTTCCAGGGAGAGGCCGAGCACCGGACGATCGCGGAAGTCAAGCAGCGGGTGAAGATTCCCTTGTATGCCAATGGCGACATCGACTCCGCCGAGAAAGCTTGGCAAGTGTTGCGCGCAAGCGGCGCTGACGGCGTGATGATCGGGCGCGCAGCTCAGGGGCGGCCGTGGATTTTTCGCGAGATCGAAGCGCGGCTTGCCGGAGATGCGCTGCCGCCGGCGCCTCGCGGTGCCGAAGTTGGTGCTATCATGCGCGCCCATTTGCGCGACCTGTACGCTTTCTACGGGGAGGCGGCGGGGACCAGGATCGCGCGCAAACACATCGGCTGGTATTGCCACGACCGCGCAGATGCGCAGTATTTTCGTCGTTCGGTGATGCAGGCGGTGACGGCGGCGGCACAGCTCGCCCTGGTGCGTGAGTACTTCGCGACACTGGACGGGTTGAACGTCGCGGCGGCCTGAATCAACGAAGAATCGAGGGTCGGTGCCCATGGCGCCACGCAGGAAAACCAGGACTCGACGCGACGCTACGCGCGCCGCGACCGCCAACGGACGCAGCATTCCGCTGCGCACTCACACCGAGCAAGCGCTCGAGAGCTACTTTACGAGCCTCAACGGTCACCGGCCGGGGCACCTTTACGATCTCGTGATGCGCGAGGTCGAGGAGCCGCTGTTCCGGGCCGTGCTTGGCTACGTCGACGGCAACCAGAGCCGCGCCGCCGACATCCTCGGCATCAACCGCGGCACGCTGCGCAAGAAGCTCAAGAGCTACGGCATTTCAGGCTGAAGGGAATGGGGGCATTCTCCATTTCCGCCTGAGCGGAAATGGAGAATGCGGCGGAAATAGACAGTGTCCCCATTTCCCATTCGTCGCGCACTGCTGAGCGTCTCCAGCAAGGAAGGCCTGGTCGACTTCGCGCGCGCGCTGCGCGCGCGCGGCGTCACGCTGCTCTCCACCGGCGGCACCGCCGCGCTGCTGCGTGCCGACGGCATCGAGGTCGGCGACGTAACGGCAGTCACGGGCTTTCCTGAAATCATGGACGGCCGCGTCAAGACGCTGCATCCGCTGATTCACGGCGCGCTGCTCGGTCGCCGCGCCGTCGACGAGGCGGTGATGCGTCAGCACGGCATCGAGCCTATCGACCTCCTCGCTGTCAACCTGTACCCCTTCGCGGCAACGATCGCGCGGCGCGGCTGCTCATTCGAGGAAGCGATCGAGAATATCGACGTCGGTGGCCCCGCGCTGGTACGGGCGGCGGCGAAAAATCATGAACGCGTAACCGTGGTCGTCGACCCCCTCGACTACGGGACCGTGCTCACGGAAATGGATCGGGGCGACGGCACCGTGGCGGCCGCCACGCGGCTGCGACTCGCTGCCAAGGCCTTCGGCCATACCGCCCGGTACGACGCCGCGGTCGCCGCCTGGCTGGACGGGCAGGTTCGCGGCGCCGAGCAGGAGTTCCCCGAGCTGCTGTCGCTGCAGTTGCGCAAGCGCATGGACCTGCGCTACGGCGAGAATCCGCACCAGCAGGCCGCGTTCTACGCCGCCGGCGACGTGTCAGGCGCAGGCGCTGGCACGGCCTCGCAGCTGCAGGGCAGGGAACTCTCCTATAACAACATCGCCGATGCGGACACGGCCTTCGAATGCGTGCGGCAGTTCGAAGCGCCCGCCTGCGTCATCGTCAAGCACGCCAACCCCTGCGGGGTCGCCGTGGCGGCCGATCTGCGCGCGGCCTACGACCTCGCCTACCGCACCGATCCCACCTCGGCATTCGGCGGCATCATCGCCTTCAACCGACCGCTCGACGGCGCGACCGCGCAGGTCGTGCTCGAACGCCAGTTCATCGAAGTGCTGATCGTCCCGGCCGCGGACGCTGCGGCGCGCCAGGCGTGCGCGCGCCGCGACAATGTGCGGCTGCTGGTGACCGGCGGACTGGCGCCTTCGGACGCGCGCCACGAGTACCGCAGCGTCAACGGCGGACTGCTCGTCCAGACGCGCGACACGGGCGTGGTCGGGCGCGAAGCGCTGCAGGTGGTCACGAAGCGCGCGCCGACGCAGAACGAGCTCGATGACCTGATGTTCGCCTGGAAGGTCTGCAAGTTCGTCAAGTCGAACGGCATCGTGTTTGCGCGCGACGGCGCGACGATCGGCATCGGCGCCGGACAGATGAGCCGCGTCGTGAGCACGCGGATCGCCGGGATGAAGGCGCGCGACGAAGGACTCGACCCCACTGGTGCCGTGATGGCGTCGGACGCCTTCTTCCCGTTTCGCGACGGCATCGATGCGGCGGTGCTGCAGGGGATCGCCGCGGTGATCCAGCCGGGCGGTTCGCGCCGCGACGCCGAGGTCATCGCGGCGGCGGACGAGCACGGACTCGCGATGGTATTCACCGGCATGCGTCACTTCCGGCACTGAGCATGCGCGTCCTGATCGTCGGCGGCGGCGGACGCGAGCACGCGCTCGCCTGGAAGGTCGCGCAGTCGCCGCGCGTGTCACAGGTCTACGTCGCCCCCGGCAACGCCGGCACGGCGCTCGAGCCGCGCACGCGAAATGTCGCGATTGCCGCCGACGATCTGCCGCGGCTCGGCGCCTTCGCGCGGGAGGAGCGCATCGACCTCACGATCGTCGGTCCCGAAGCTCCGCTCGTCGCCGGAATCGTCGACAGGTTCGCAGCCGACGGGCTGCGCTGCTTCGGCCCGGTCGCTGCGGCCGCGCGGCTCGAGGGCTCGAAGGCCTACACCAAGGCGTTTCTCGGGCGTCACGGGATTCCGAGCGCGGCGTACAGGACGTTCACAAGCGCGGATTTCGAGGCCGCGTGGGTCCGCGCGCAGCGCGGACCGCTGGTGGTCAAGGCCGACGGGCTCGCCGCAGGCAAGGGCGTGGTGATCTGCGAGTCGGGCGACGCGGCGGTGGCCGCCGCCCAGGCGATGTTCGCCGGCCGCTACGGCGCGGCGGGTGAGCGGATCGTCGTCGAGGAGTTTCTCGAGGGCGAGGAAGCGAGCTTCATCGCGCTGGTCGGCGGTGGTCACGTGCTTCCGCTCGCGACCTCGCAGGATCACAAGCGGCTGCGCGACGGCGACCTCGGCCCGAATACCGGCGGTATGGGCGCGTACTCGCCGGCGCCGGTCGTCACGCCGGCCATTCACGACCGCGTGATGCGCGATGTCATGTGGCCGACGGTGCGCGGGCTGGCCGCCGAGGGCACGCCATACACCGGCTTTCTCTACGCCGGCCTGATGATCACGGCTGCCGGCGCAGCGAAGGTTCTCGAATTCAACTGCCGGTTCGGCGACCCGGAGACGCAGCCGATCCTGATGCGGCTGCGCTCCGACCTCACCGAGCTCGTCGACGCCGCGCTCGAAGGCCGTCTCGACGTGACCAGCCTCGACTGGGACCCGCGCGCGGCCGTCGGCGTGGTGCTGGCCGCGGCGGGTTATCCCGAGGCAGTGCGCACGGGCGATGCGATCCACGGTCTGGACGCGGCACGTCGCCTCGCCGGCAAGGTGTTTCACGCGGGCACGGAACGCCGCGGCGACGAGATAGTCGTGAGCGGCGGTCGGGTGCTGTGCGCCGTCGGTCTCGGACGCACCGTGCGCGAAGCACAGACCGACGCCTACGCGCTCGTGAGCTCGATCGGCTTCGCAGGCATGCAGTTCCGCCGCGACATCGGCTACCGTGCCATTGCCCGCGAATAGTCGGCCCGGATCCGGTTTATCGCGAATATTCAGCTCCGGGCCAGGGGGAGCCATGCTGAGGATCTTCGTCGTTCTGTTTGCGTTGGCCGGATCCCCGGCCTCCGCCGAGGTGACGGTGCTGACGGCGGATCACATCCACACGATGGACCCGTCTCTGCCCTCGGCGACCGCACTGGCCTGGGACGAAAGCGGGCGGCTGCTCGCCGTCGGCGAGCGCACGGCATTGCTCGACCGCTACGCCGGCGCGCGCCACGTCGAGGCCGCCGGCGCGACTGTCGTACCGGGATTGATCGACGCGCACGCACACGTGATGGGCCAGGGGCTGGCACTGCTGCGCGCGGATCTCGTTGGCGCGGCGACCCGCGAGGACGTGATCGCGCGACTGCGCGCATTCGAGCGCACCCTGCCCGCGGGCGCCTGGCTGCTCGGCCGCGGCTGGGACCAGAACGACTGGCCGGAGAAAGCCTACCCGACCGCGGCCGACCTCGACGTTGCGTTTCCTGATCGCCCGGTCTGGCTGGAGCGCATCGACGGGCACGCGGGCTGGGCGAACAGCGCGGCGATGCGCGCGGTCACGCGCGATCTGGGCGGCGACTGGCAACCCGACGGCGGGCGGATTCTGCGCGTCGACGGACGACCGGCCGGTATCTTCATAGACACGGCGGTATCCCTGATCGACGCGGTCGTGCCGCCGCCCGACGCCGCAACGCGTGCCGAGGCGCTCACGCGCGCGCTCGCCTCGGCCGCATCGGTCGGCCTCACGGGCGTGCACGACATGGGCGCGTCTCTCTCGGACCTCGCCCTGTACCGCCAGTTCGCTGACGCCGGCAAACTGACTTCGCGCATCTCGGCGTACGCGGACGGCGACGCGGCAGCGCTGGCAGCGCTCTGCGCCATGGGACCCTATCGGCACGCTTCGGGGCGGCTGAAGATGACCGGCGTCAAGCTCTACGCCGACGGTGCACTCGGCAGCCGCGGCGCCGCGCTGCTCTCCGACTATCACGACGAGCCGGGCCAACGCGGCCTGCTGGTCACCCAGCCCGCGGCGCTCGAGGCCGCAATGGTCAAGGCGCGCGATTGCGGCGTTCAGGTCGCCACGCACGCAATCGGCGACCGCGCCAACCGCATGGTGCTCGATATGTATGCGCGCGTGATCGATGGCGCCGCGGCGCTCGCCCGCCGCTGGCGCATCGAGCATGCGCAGATCGTCTCTCTCGATGACATTCCTCGCTTTGCGAAGCAGCACGTCATCGCCTCGATGCAGCCGATTCACGCCACCTCGGACGGCCCGTGGGTCGAGTCGCGGGTCGGCAAGGCGGGACTGCCTGGCGCCTACGCCTGGCGGCGGTTCCTCGACAGCGGCGCGCTCCTCGCCTTCGGCTCGGATTTTCCGGTGGAGTCCGACGATCCGCGCCTCGGTCTGTATGCCGCGATCACACGCGAAGACCTCGCGGGCAATCCGCGCGGCGGATGGCTGCCGGACCAGAAGCTCGCCGCGGCCGAGGCGCTGCACGGCTTCACCGCAGCCGCCGCCTACGCCGGGTTCGCCGAGACCGACGTCGGCCGATTTGCCCCCGGTCTGCGCGCCGATTTGGTCGTGCTCGGCGGCGATCCACTTGCGGTCGCGCCGCGGCGGATTCCCGAGCTCGAGGTCCGGTCCACCTGGCTGGACGGACGGGCCGTCTACACGGCCCGCTGAGCTTGCAACGCGGCACGCAGCGGATCCGGGAACCGAGCGACAGCGGGCAACCTCGCCTCAGGGATGATCGGCCTGGCTCTGGGCAGGCGCGCCTGTGCGCACCCGCTGCTCGCGCGCGATGAGATAGAGTCCCGCACAGATCACGACCGCGCCACCCACGAGGGTGATCACGCCCGGCAGCACATCCCACACCACGAGATCCAGCAGCACGCCCCACAGCAGCGCCGTGTATTCGAACGGCGCGACGACCGACGCGGGCGCGTTGCGGAAGGCATCCGTGATCAGGTGCTGCGCCACCGAACCGAGCAGGCCGACCCCGACAATCATCGGCAGATCGGACCACAGCATGGCGCGCCAGCCCGGCAGGGCCAGCAACCCGGCGCCGATGCTGAGGAACAGGGTGAAATAGAGCACCAGGCTCTCGTTGGTCTCGGAGCGCGACAGCACGCGCAGCGCGATGGCACTTGCCGCATAGCAGACGGCGGACAGCACGGCCGCAAGCCCGCCCAGCGTCGCCCATCCCGCACCGGTCGGGCGCAGCATCACCAGCACGCCGGCGAGCCCCACGCCGATCGCGAGCCACTGCCCGACCGTGACGTGCTCGCGCAGCAGCGGCACCGACAGCGCCGCGATGAGCAGCGGCGCACACATGAAGATCGAATAGGTGTCGGCGAGCGACAGACGCCCGACGGCGAAGATGAACGATGCCAGCATGACGACGCCGATCGCCGCACGAGCGACGTGCCAGTGCCAGCGTCGCGTCGCAAGCCGATGCCAGCGTCGGTGGAGCAGGAAGGGCAACAGCAGGAACGGCAGCGAGGCCAGACCGCGCAGCGTGGTGACCTGCATCGGCGGATAGCGCGCGACGAGCAGCTTGAGCAGCGCGTCCATGGCCGAGAACAACGCCACCGCACCGATCATCGCGGCGATTCCCGTCGCGCGGCGGCTGCTCACTTCGCCTTTGGCTCCCGGCGCTCGAGCAAAGCGAGCCTGTCGCGGAATTCCTGCTCCGTTCGCGGGACCAGCAGAAACGGCCGCGTCGAGGTTGACTCGACCACAGTCGACGAGACCGGCTCGACACCAGCCACCGCTACCGTAGCCCAGCGGCTCGGGTTCGGGTCGACCTCGAAGTACAAGCGATCCAGGTCCGCGACGTCGACCTCTCGCGAGTCGCGGCGCGCAAAACCGTAGCCCGCGACGGCGAGCGTGTGCTTCCCGGGCGCCAGCTGGATCTCGGCATAGGCGTTGTTGTCAAGCCGGACCACGTATTCGCCGTCGACACCGACGTACGCCTTGAGCCCGCCGAGATTCGGGTCGCTCAGGCGATAGAAGACCACGACCGCGTTCGAGTCGCGGCCGCGGTAGTCATATGGCTGTGTCGAATAGCAGCCCGATGCCGCCAGCACAGCGAGGACCGCAATCGCACCCCGGGGACGCATGACGGCACCTGCGGAGTTGACTTCGCAACATGATCCTCCGCGACGCCCGCTGCGACAAGGATGCGCAAAGGACGGGGCTCAGCGCTTCATCGCCTCGAAGAAGTCGGCGTTGGTCTTGGTGTCGCGCAGCTTGTCGATGAGGAATTCGGCCGCCGCGAGCTCGTCCATCGGGTGCAGCAGCTTGCGCAGGATCCAGATCTTCTGCAGCTCGTCGGTCTGCGTGATGAGCTCTTCGCGCCGCGTGCCGGAGCGGTTGATGTTGAACGCCGGATAGACGCGCTTCTCGGATATGCGGCGATCGAGGTGGATCTCGCTGTTGCCGGTGCCCTTGAACTCCTCGTAGATCACGTCGTCCATGCGCGAGCCGGTGTCGATCAGCGCGGTGGCGAGGATCGTGAGCGAGCCGCCCTCCTCGATGTTGCGCGCGGCGCCGAAGAAGCGCTTCGGCCGCTGCAGCGCGTTGGCATCCACACCGCCCGTGAGCACCTTTCCCGAGCTCGGCACCACCGTGTTGTAGGCGCGCGCGAGCCGCGTGATCGAGTCGAGCAGGATCACGACGTCGCGCTTGTGCTCGACGAGGCGCTTGGCCTTCTCGATCACCATCTCGGCGACCTGCACGTGGCGGCTCGCCGGCTCGTCGAAGGTCGACGACACCACCTCGCCGCGCACCGTGCGCGTCATCTCGGTCACCTCCTCGGGCCGCTCGTCGATCAGCAGCACGATCAGGTAGACGTCGGGATGGTTCGCGGTGATGGAGTTCGCGATGTTCTGCAGCAGCATCGTCTTGCCGGCCTTGGGCGGTGAGACGATCAGCCCGCGCTGGCCTTTGCCGAGCGGAGCGATCAGATCGATCATCCGCGCGGTGAGATCCTCGGTGCTGCCAGTGCCGCGCTCCATCTTGAGGCGCCTGGTCGGGTGCAGCGGGGTCAGGTTCTCGAACAGCACCTTGCTGCGCGCGTTCTCGGGCGAGTCGAAGTTGATCTGCCCGACCTTGAGCAGCGCGAAATAGCGCTCGCCGTCCTTCGGCGGGCGGATCAGGCCGGAGATCGTGTCGCCGGTGCGCAGGTTGAAGCGCCGGATCTGCGAGGGGCTGACGTAGATGTCGTCGGGGCCGGCGAGGTAGGAGCCTTCCGCCGAGCGCAGGAAGCCGAAGCCGTCCTGCAGGATCTCGAGCACGCCGTCGCCGTAGATGTCTTCGCCCTGGCGCGCATGCGCCTTGAGGATGGCGAAGATGATGTCCTGCTTGCGGGAGCGGGCCAGGTTCTCGAGCCCGACCTGCTGGGCGACTTTGAGGAGCTCGGGGGCCGACTTGAGCTTGAGCTCCGTCAGATTCATCGACTTGCGGCTCGCTTCGAGCTCCGCCGGGCTGATGACGTCGAGATCCTCGCCCTCCATGTAGTCGTCCGGCGGCAGCTCGTCCTGCCGGGGACCGCGGTTGCCGTCCGGTCCGCCGCGCCCGCGCTTGCCGGGGCGGTTGCGACCCTGGTTGCCGAGGTAACCCCTCACAGCTTGCCGTCCAGGAATGTAGACAACTCGGCCTTGCGGACCGCGCCGATCTTCTGGCCCTCGGCCTTGCCGTCCTTGAACAGGATCAGCGTCGGGATGCCCCGTACGCTGAACTTCATCGGCGTTTTCGGGTTCTCGTCGACGTTGATCTTCGCGACTGTCACCTTCCCGGCGTACTCCGTCGCGATCTCGTCGAGAATCGGGGCGATCATCTTGCATGGGCCACACCACTCCGCCCAGAAGTCGAGCAGCACCGGCTGCGGCGACTTGAGGACCTGTTCTTCAAAGCTGGCGTCTGTGACATGAACGATCTGCTGGCTCACCAGAGAAAACCTCCGCGGGCATGGGTGCTTGGCTGGCGTGCGATATCTGCGGCGGACGCATGTCGGATGACTGCGCGTCCCGTGTAGGGCAAACTATTCAGATTGCTGGCACAAAAACTGCTTCTGGCCTGTACTCTGGGTTCTCGCCCGCCTGGCGAGGGAGCCGGAACTGCAAGGCCCGGCTGGCCGGCGATCTTGGTGGCGGGGGCGGATCAATCCGCGTTGTCGGTATTTGACCCCGACTCGCGCCAATTTGCAAGGGCATGGCAGTCCCGGATCTTAGGATGTCTGACGCACATCTCACGGACGTTTCGTTCACGAACCTTCATCTTCCCGAGTCGCTTGCGCGCGGCATTGCCGACGCCGGCTTCGAGCGCTGCACACCAATTCAGGCGCAGACGCTGCCGCGGGCGCTGGCCGGCATGGACATGGCCGGTCAGGCGCAGACCGGCACCGGCAAGACTGCGGCGTTCCTGGTTGCCCTGTACGCGGCGCTGCTGCGCCGCGAAGTGCCGCCCACGCGGAGCGTGAACGCGCCGCGCGCGCTGATCATCGCGCCGACGCGCGAGCTTGCGGTCCAGATTCACCACGACGCCGAGATCCTCGGCCAGTACACCGGCCTCACGCTCGGGCTCGCCTTCGGCGGCGTCGATTATGAAAAACAGCGCCGGCAGCTCGAGGCCGGCGTTGACATCCTGATCGGCACGCCGGGACGGCTGATCGATTTCTACAAGCAGCACGTGTTCGACCTGCGCTCGATCCAGGTGCTGGTGCTCGACGAGGCGGATCGGATGTTCGACCTCGGCTTCATCGCCGACATTCGCTACATCATGCGCCGGCTGCCGCCGCCCGAGGAACGGCTCAACCTGCTGTTCTCGGCGACGCTCGCGCACCGGGTGCTGGAGCTCGCCTACGAGCACATGAACGATCCGGAGCTGGTGCGGATCGAGCCCGACAAGATGACCGTCGACCAGGTCCGGCAGTCGATCTACTTCCCCTCGATGGACGAGAAGCCGCGCTTGCTGATTGGCCTGCTGCGCTCGATGGACCCGCACCGGACGATGGTGTTCGTGAACACGCGCCGCGGCGCCGAGGAGCTCGAAAACCTGCTGCGTGCCAACGGCATCAATGCAGAAGCGATCTCCGGCGACGTGCCGCAACGCAAGCGACTGCGGATGCTGCGCGACTTTCACAGCGGCGAGCTGCCGGTGCTGATCGGCACGGACGTGGCGTCGCGCGGCCTGCACATTCCCGATGTCAGCCACGTCTTCAACTACGACCTGCCACAGGATCCCGAAGACTACGTACACCGCATCGGTCGTACGGCTCGCGCCGGCGCCGAGGGCGACGCGATCAGCCTGGGCTGCGAGGACTATGCGATCTCGCTGCCGGACATCGAGGGCTACATCGGGCGGAGCATCCCGCGCGCAACGATGAGCGAGAGCCTGCTCGCGGAGATCGTGGTCCCGCCCCGCGAGCGCCGCCGCTACGAGGGCGGTCCGCGCCGGGGTGGCTCCGGCCCGCGGCGCGGTCGCGCGGGCGGGGGCCCCGGCGGTGCGCGGGGCGGCGCGCGGCACCGTCAGAGCGGCGATGGACCGGCCCCGGCACGTTCCGACGCTCCCCCCCAACCGAGCGACGAGGGTGGCGCGCCCGCCGGCGGCGGCCCGCGTCGACGCCGCCGCAGGCGCCCCGGGCCGCGCGCCAACGCCTAATCGAGCAGGCGGTCGAGCCCCGCGATCCCGCAAATGCCGGACATCGGCGTCCGCGGCGGCTGAGTCGAGTCCGGGCGCAGCACCTGATACAGCCAGCGGATGCCGATGCTCCGCGCCGCCTCCAGCACATCCGGATGGTCGTCGACGCAGAGCGCGGAGGCGGCCTCGATGCCGTAGGTGGTCACGAGGCGCGTCCAGAATTCCGCGGTCTCCTTGGGCGCGCCCAGCACGTGCGAAGACACGAGGACGTCGAAATGCCGGCCAATGCCGGTCTGCCGGTGCTTGACCGCGAGTGCCTTGGGGTGGGCGTTGGTGGTGAGCAGACGCCGTTTGCCGAGCGACCCGAGTCGGTCGAGGAAGCGCTCCGACCCGGGCAGGAAGCGGATGTGCTCGCGAAACTCCTTCTTGAGCGCCTCGATGTCGAGACCGAGCTCGGCGGTCCAGTGATCGATGCAATACCACTCGAGACGTCCGCGCCAGGCATCGATCTTACGGCTAAGCTTCTCGAGCGCAGCCGCAGGCGTGAGCCCGTGCAACGCGCCGTAGCGCTGCGGCACGACCTCGAGCCAGAAGTAATTGTCGAAGCGCAGGTCGAGCACGGTGCCGTCCATGTCGAGGCAGACCGTCTCGATGGACGACCAATCTGGACGCTCGAATGGCTCGGGGCGATCGACGGTAATTGGCTCGCTGGTAATTGGCTCGGAGCCAATTTTTGGGCACATGATTCCTGGCTCCAGATGGATGAGCTCCGCGAAAAACTGGCTCCGAGCCAATTACCGCCAGTTACCGCCCGCCGCTCGCCTCGACCTTGTCGTGCGTCTCGGCGCCGCCGACCGAATACAGGACCTGGGCGTTGCGCGTCTTCTGGAACTCCTCGAGCGATTGCCCGCGCATGTGCGCATAGACGTGCAGGTTCGACACTCCGACCACGGCGGCGAGCTTCTCCAGCACGAAGAAGATCGCCCCGTAGCGCATCAGCGCACGCCAGTCGCGGCGGCGGATCATGTCCCGCTCCTCTTCCGACAGCCCGTGGTGCTCGAACAGCGCCTCCGGGTCGGCCTTGAATGCGGCGCGGTGCTCGGGGATCACGAGATCGTGGAGGAACCGGTTGAGGCGGTAATGACCGACGCTGCGCTCGAGATCGAAGGGATAGGTGCCTTCCAGCGCCTCGATTCCCCTGAGCTGCGCTGCCGCCTTGGCGCGCGCCGCTTCGGCCAGTTCCGCGCTCAGCGGCTCGGCCTGGTTTTCGTAGACGGCAGTGGCGATCGCCGTCATCGACGGCAGATAGTAGCTGCGGTGCACGCGTCTCACGCGCGCGGAGAGCGCGCCGCGCGCGATCAGCCACATGATGAACTCGGAGCTCTCCATGCCGCCGAGCCGAGCGTGGTCGGCGTGCGTGAGTCGCGTCAGCGCGACAGGGTCGTTCTCGTAGAGATCGAGCAGTCGCTCGTCCCACGGCGGATTGTTGAAGCCGCAGCGCTCGCCGTGCACCTGGTGCGAGAGGCCGCCGGTCGCCACCAGCACCACCTTCAGGTCTTCGGGATAGCTTTCGATCGCCGTGCGCAGCGACTGGCCGAGCGCAAAGCAGCGCCGGGCCGAAGGCACCGGAAACTGCAGCACGCCAACCTGCAGCGGGACGATCGGCACGGGCCAACCCTTGTCGTCATGCGGCAGCAGCACGGAGAGCGGGGAAAAGCAGCCGTGGTCCAGTGGCTTGCCCTGGAAGAACGACATGTCGAACTCGTCGGCCACGAGATAGCGACCGATGTGCCGGGCCAGCGGTCCGTGGCCACGAATGGGCGGCAGATTGCGCCGCCCGCCACCCTCGTCGGCCACGGCGTACTCCTCGCCGACGCCCAGACAGAAAGCCGAATAGTGATCGAAGAAGAACGACGTGATGTGGTCGTTGTAAACGATGAACAGCGCGTCGGGTCGCTGCTGCTTCAACCAGGCGGTGATCGGCTGATAGCCGTCGAAGATCGGCTTCCAGACCGGATCCTGCTGCTTGCGACCGTCGATCGCGAAGCCGATGGTCGGCGTATGGGACGTGGCGATAGCGCCCACGATGCGAGCCATGTCTCTCTCCCGGCGCCGAGCGGCGCATGAGTGTCTGCTGCCGCCGGCTATGATACGCACCGGGAACTCCGCTGGACTCCGCTGCGAGCGAAACCGACCCCTGACCGCGATGACGACCACCCCTGCTCCGGCCGATCTGCTGCCCGCCGTGCTCAGCCTCGTCCAGGAGGCCGGCGCAGCCATCATGGCCGTGTACGCCACGACGCACGGCGTCGAGTACAAGGCCGACGAATCGCCGATCACCCGTGCCGACCGTGCCGCGCACGACATTCTGAGCCGCGGGCTCTCGAGGCTCGCGCCGTCGATCCCTGTGCTGTCCGAGGAGGCCGAGGCTGCACACGCCCCGACGGTCCGCCGGCGGTGGCCGGAGCTCTGGCTCGTCGATCCGCTCGACGGCACGCGGGAGTTCATCGGCCGCAACGGCGAATTCACGGTCAACGTCGCGTTGATCCGCGGCCATCGACCGGTGCTGGGCGTCGTGGCTGCACCGGCGCTTGGCCTCATCTATCACGCGGTGAGCGGCCACGGCGCATTTCGCCGCCGGGCCGATGCGGCGCCGGAGCCGATCGCAGTCCGGCGCGCTGCCTCACCGCTCGTCATCGTGGGCAGTCGCTCGCATCGCGGCGACTCGCTGGATGCGATGCTGGCCCGCGTCGGGCCGCACGAGCTCAGACCCATGGGCAGCGCGCTGAAGTTCTGCCTGGTCGCCGAGGGCAGCGCGGATTTCTATCCGCGGCTCGGGCCGACGTCGGAGTGGGACACCGCCGCGGCGCAGGCCGTGCTCGAAACCGCCGGGGGCGCAGTGATCCGCCTCGACGGCCAGCCCCTCGACTACAACGCCCGGGACACGCTTCTGAACCCTGAATTCCTCGCCTACGGCGACCGGACTCGCCGCTGGACGGACCTGGTCTGAGGCGGCCGCGAACTGCCGGCCGTCGACCACGATGGAGCTTTCCTGGTCGCTGCTGGCCTTGCTGCTCGGGCTGACGGGGCTGGCCTGGCTGTGGCACGCAAGCCTGCGCGCCCGGGAGCGTGCCAACCTCGCGGCGGCGGAAACCTGCCAGCGCTCGGGCCTTCAGCTGCTGGACGGCACGGTCGCGTTCCGGGGGCTGAGACCCGTCCGCTCGGCCTCCGGCCGGCTGGCGCTGCGGCGCACTTATGTCTTCGATTACAGCCAGGACGGCGTGACGCGCCGGCAGGGCTTCGTGATCCTGCTCGGCACGGCGCTCGAGAGCATCGGTCTGGAATAAGTCCGGGAGCGGGCGCGAAGGTATCCCTTTTTGCGCGGGGCGGGGCTAAGCTACCCGCCCTGTCCAGGATCGACGACGGCCCCCGGCCCAGATGACGGAAGTCCGCGACAACGTCGACACCGAAGCCTTTCGGCACCTCGAACGTCTGCGGCAACTACGCATCGAACATCGCGATCTGGATGACATCATCAACCGCCTGCAACTCGATCTCTACATCGACCAGGTGCAGCTGCGGCGTCTCAAGCGGCGCAAGCTGCTGCTCAAGGATCAGATCTCCCGGCTGGAGAGCCAGTTGATCCCGGACCTGAACGCCTGAGCGGATGCGGGAGCAGCTGAAAGCGGCCAGCGAGGCGATGGAGGGCCTCCTGGAGCCCGCGAATCTGATGCAGGTCGCGGTCATCGTCGCGATGGTGGTTCTCGGCTGGTGGATCGCCGGCCGGGTGCGCCGCGACCTCGGCGCGAGAGACGCCCCGGCGGGCTGGCGCGGTCGGCTGCGCGAGGCGGCCTGGGTGGCCGCGCCGTTCGCGCTGACCCTGCTGCTGCTTGCCACGGCCGACGGCCTGCTGCACGCGATTCGCGCCCCGACCCGCATCGTCGACGTCGCCGTGCAGCTCACCGGCCTGCTACTCGCGATCCGCGTCGTGGTCTATCTGCTGCGTGTCTCGCTCGGCACGCGCTCGCGGATCAAGGGCTGGGGCACGCCCATCAGCGTCGTGGTCTGGGTGTTCCTGTCGCTGCACCTGCTCGGCTGGGGCGACGCGCTGATCCAGGTGCTCGACGGCATCGGCATCACCGCCGGCAAGGACAAGACGCGCATCTCGGTCTGGTCGGTCTCCAAGCTGCTGTTCACGGTCGGGCTGTTCGTCGTGGTCGCGGTCTGGCTGTCGCGGTGGCTGGAAAAGCGACTGATGGCGCTACAGGGCATCGCGCCCAACATGCGCATCGGGCTTGCCAAGTTCACCCAGGCCTTCCTGGTCGGCCTTTCGATACTGGTCGGGCTGAACTACGCGGGCCTCGATCTTACGACCCTCAACGTCCTCACCGGCGCGATCGGCATCGGACTCGGCTTCGGCCTGCAGAGCATTACCGCAAATTTCGTCAGCGGCTTCGTGCTGCTGATGGACCGCTCGATCAAGCCCGGCGACGTGATCAGCTTTACGGGCACCACCGGCACGAGCACCGAAGGCTTCGGCTGGGTGCAGCAGCTGCGCGGCCGCTACGTGGTGGTGCGCGACCGCGACGGCGTCGAAACGCTGGTGCCGAACCAGAATCTGATCACGAACTCGGTGATCAACTGGAGCTATACCGACCCGCGGGTGCGGCTCAAGCTGCCGGTGCGGATCAGTTACAGGGACGACCCGGAGCTTGCTCTCAGGGCGCTGCTCGAGGCGGCCGAAGGCCATCGCCGCATCCTGCGCGAACCGCCACCTGTCGCGCGGCTGATGAGCTTCGGCGACCACGGCATCGAGCTCGAGCTGCGCTTCTGGATCGCCGATCCGCAGGAAGGCGTCAACAACGTGCGCTCCGACGTCAATCGCAGCATCTGGCGGCTCTTCAAGGAGCACCACATCACGATTCCCGTCGCACAGCGGGCGGTGCGGCTGGAGATGGCCGAGCCGGCGGAGGCGGATATCGTGGTCGAACGCCTGGCCCGCGGGCCCTGAGCGCGGCGTTGCCCCGGCCCGGCGCCGCCGCTGCACCCGCGATTCCGGACGAGCTGATCGAGTTCCGGCAAATCCGCGCGTCTGGCCCGGGCGGCCAGAACGTCAACAAGGTCTCGAACGCCGTACAGCTGCGTTTCGCCGCAGCGCGCTGGGTCGGACTGTCGCCCGCGGCACGCGGTCGGCTGGCGAGCCTCGCCGGCCGACGCCAGAACGACGCGGGCGAGATCGTGATCGAGGCGCAGCGCTTCCGGTCCCTGGAGCAGAACAAGGCCGATGCGCGGGCGCGCCTCGAGACCCTGATCGCCGCCGCACTCGTCGAGCCGGTCGCGCGCCGCAAGACACGCCCTACGCAGGCATCCAGGGAGCGGCGGCTTGCTTCCAAGGCGCGCGCCGCGCGCATCAAACGCCTGCGGCGGCGCGCGACGGAGGATTAGGTGCCGGGTTGAACATTTGAACATTCACGCATGTCGGCAGTCGCTTGGAGGCAGTGAGCCGCGATCTGGGGCAACGGCAAGCGCCGTGAGGATGACCGGGCGAATGTTCAAATGTTCAACCCGGCACCTCCGTCACGTGCAAGTTCGGTGACGGACCGGATGCGGCCGCCGCCGTCCTGGCACGCGCAGGATGCGGCGCTCCCCACAGCACGGCCACACCGATCACCGCCGAGAGGACCGACGCGACGAACACCGCGACCTTGGCGGCCGCGAAGTCGTCCGGCGCGGGAAAGGCCTGCCCCGCGATGAACAGCGACATCGTGAAGCCGATGCCGGCGAGGGCGCCGGCGCCGACGAGTTGCCGCCAGGAATACTCGTCGCGCTTCACCGCCAGTCCGAGTCGGACCGCGAGCGCCGAGGCGCCGATGAAGCCCAGCGGTTTGCCGACCACCAGCCCGGCGGCGATCGCCAGCATCAGAGGCTCGCGTCCGTCGAAGACGTGCGCGCCCACCGTCACGCCGGCGTTCGCCAGCGCGAACACGGGGAGCACGAGATAGCTGGAGCGCGGACCGGCGTTGCGCAGCATCCGGTCGGCCGGCGATTCGAGCCGGTCGTAAATTGCATCGAGCGCGCGCAGCGCGGCCTCCGAGGGTCCGTGGCGCAATTGCTCGCCGCCGTGGCTCGCCTCCGCGTCGAGAATCGTATCGGCCTGCAGCATCAGGGCACGGTAGTCGGGCGGCGGGCGCGTCGGGATGAACGCGGCGAGCACTACGCCTGCGAGCGTGGCGTGCAGCCCGCTGGCGTGCACGCAGACCCAGAGCGCGACGCCGAGCAGCACATAGGGCGAGGCGCGATAGACGCCCGAGCGGTTCAGCAGTGCGAGTGCAGCCGTGATGCCCGCCGCACCCGCGAGGTAGCCGCCCTGCAGCTCACCCGAATAGAAGATCGCCACCACCACGATCGCGCCGATGTCGTCGACGATCGCCGCCGCCGTGAGAAACACGCGCAATTCGACCGGCACGCGCGCGCCCATCATCGCGATCAGCGCGACCGCGAACGCGGTATCAGTCGCCATCGGCACGCCCCAGCCGTGAGCCCAGCCGCCCTGCGGAATCAGCACCAGGTAGATCGCGGCCGGCACAGCCATGCCGCCGATTGCGGCGGCGATGGGAAGCGCCGCCGAGCGGCGGCTCGCGAGACTCCCGGTCGTGAACTCGCGCTTGATCTCCAGGCCGACGACCAGAAAGAAGATCGTCAGTAAACCGTCGTTCACCCAGTGGAGCAGCGACATACGCGCCGCCGCCTCGCCGAAGTTCAGGCCGGCGTCCGTGTGCCAGAACGCCTCGAACGCGGGGCCGGCGGGGAGATTCGCGAGCAGCAGCGCGATGACGGTCGCGAGCAGGAGCAGCACCCCGGTCGAGGGCGCCCAGCTTGCGAACTCCAGCGCCGCGGTGCGCACGCGATGACCCAGCGAGCCCAGCATCGCGTCGGTAAATGAGCTCTCGTCCCATGGCCCGTCGTAACGACGGCCGTTGATGAAGAATGCGGGCACGAAGCGCACGCCGCTCGCGTAGGCGCTCGATGTGTCGGCATCGACGCGCGCCTGGGCGCGGGCCCGGGCCTGCGCCGCAGCCTCGGTCGGCAGATCGCCCAGGCCGAGCTCAACGGCAACCGCGCCGAGGTCCTCTTCGGTCAGGCTGGCGGAGCGCGACATGAGCGCCACGTGCGCGTCCCAGAAGCGCTCGGGCGTCCCGGCCATCTCCGCGAGCTCTGCCGCGCGACGCGCGAGCTCGTTGCCGGTCAAGGGCCGATGCCGGAACACATACCGCAGCCGATCGCCGAACTCCGTGCGCACGCCGCCGATCCGTTCGTTGGCGACCCGGCAGTGCGGGCAGGCATAACTGCCATACTCGACCAGCGTGATCGGCGCCGAGACCGGACCGAGGACGTGGTCGCGCTCCGGATCGACGGGCCGATCGAGGCGCGCGGTATCCTGCGTTGGCGCAGACATCGCGGCTTTGTATCTGCGTACGGTGCTTTTGGCTAGACTGCCGCGACCGGCGAGGAGCGCGGATGACGACGACGGCGCACGCAGCGCAGCGCAGTCTGGCGGTGGAAGCAGCCGACCACGTGTTGGGGCCGGATCATGCTGCCGTGACCCTCATCGAGTACGGCGATTTCGAGTGCCCGACCTGCCGGATGGCCGTGCCCGCGGTGAAGCTGCTGCTCGACCGCTATCCGAACCGCGTGCGGCTCGTGTTCCGCCACTTCCCGCTCGAGGAGGCGCACCCGCACGCCCTGCAGGCGGCCGAAGCCGCGGAGTCAGCGGCCGCGCAGGGCCGGTTCTGGGAGATGCACGACCTGCTGTTCGCCAACCAGGCGCACCTGAAGCGCCGCGATCTCGAGCGCTACGCAGCGCAAGTCGGGCTGGAGTCGGTGCGCTTCGCCTCGGAAATGAACGGCCATTACTACCTGCAGCGCGTTCGGGAGCACATCGATGGCGGCCGCCGCCTGCGCGTGCGTGCGACGCCGACCTTCTACGTGAATGGGTTGCTGCAGGACATTTCGTTCGGCATGCAGTCGCTGCACGACGCGGTCGCCGCGGCTGCCGGGGAGCGCATCGAGTGATGCGCCGGGGCAGGACGCCCCCTCGTGGGGGAGCGTCCTGGTCCGCATCGTTCAGTTCGGCATGACCCGGAACGGCTGATCGACGACGAAGGCCATGACCGTGCCGGCCGGCACCTCGATCTCGGTGCCGGTTTTCTTCGCCGCGATGGCACCGGCCGCGCCGCCGAGAAGACCACCGATCACCGTGCCCTTGTCGTCATCGACCTGGTGACCGATGACCGCGCCCGCGGCTGCGCCACCGACGATCTTGGCGGTGTCGCGTGCGGTGTCGCTCTTGCCCTGCTGGACGACCTGTCCGCTGATCGCGACGGTGGCGCCGTCCTCGAGCTCGATGCCGTCGAAGGCCAGCGCGAGCGTCGGCGTGCCGCCGATGCGCTTGCTGCCGGAGACGACGTCGGTGACGCGTCCACGCACCGGGGCGCCGGCCAGGAGCGCCCGCTTGCCGTTGACGACGACGTCGGAGGCGAGCCGCGCATCGACCGGGTCGCCGATGCTCGCGGATTTCGTCGAGAGCGGCGAGGACAGGCCGATCGAGAGCTCGGTGCCTGCCGGCACGAGGATCGGCTTCGGTTTCTTGGCCGGCTTCGCGGCAGCCTTCGGCGCCGCCGCCACGGTCGCCTCCGGCTTCGGCGCGGCGCTCGCCTTCTTGGGCGCAGCCGCCGCTGTCCTGGCGGCCCTCTCGCGGGCTGCGAGCTCGGCTTCGCGCCGTGCAAGCTCCTGCTCGCGCGCGGCGACCGCGAGCTCCGCCTCACGCTTGGCGAGCTCGTCCTCCTTGGCCTGGAGGTCCGCAGCACGCTGCGCCTCGGCTTGGGCGGCATCGGCCGCCGGGTCGGTCGCTGCGGGCGCGACCTCCGACGATGACGGGCCACCACAGCCCGCCACGACCAGCGCGGCGACGACGGTGGAGAGGATCAATGCCGCACTCGAGATCGGTTTCATCCGCATCGCAATCTCCTGGGTTCTGACCGCGCGCGGGCGCCGGAACCGTCGGCGCCGCCGAACGCAGCGGCTAGGAGTATCGGTGCGTACGGGTGGCCGGATCCGCGGCGCACGTCACAGGAACGCACACGGCCCGCGCGCCGACACGACAATATCCGTGGCTCTGTAGGATCAGCCTGACAGGACGTCACGCCAGTCCGGATGCCGCTCGAACTGTGACTTCGCGAACGGGCACAGCGGGAAGATCCGGAAGGCTTCGCGGCGCGCGTCCAGGACCGCGCGTTCGACCAGCGCCTGCCCTACGCCCCGGCCGCGCAGCGCATCGGGCACAGAGGTGTGGTCGATGACGATCAGCGTCGGGGAGGCGCGCGAGAAGGTCATCTCGGCTTCATGACCATCGACGACCACGTGCCAGCGTCCACCCGATGTCCGGTCTTCGCGCGTCACTTCATCGCGGAGCACGACTTACAGATCCGTGTACTTACGGCTATGACCGCGCGACCGCTCGCGCGGATACTTCTCCGCGTTCAGGTCGATCTTGCGGTGCGCGGCGGCGACGAGATCGATGCGGAGCTGGTCGGCGAGCCGCACCAGATAGAGCAGGACGTCGGCCATTTCGAGCGCCGCCCGGTCGCGTTGCGGCGCGGGCAGCTCGCGACTCTCGGCCTCGGTGAGCCACTGGAAATGCTCGAGCAACTCGCCCGCCTCCGCCGCAATCGCCATTGCCAGATTCTTCGGCGAGTGAAACTGTTCCCAGTCGCGCTCGCGGGCGAAGGCGGACAGTCGGGCCGGAAGCTCGTCGAACGACGGTCGTGACATGGGGACTCCGCGCGGCAACCTGCGCAGGAATCAAGACGACCGTCATCATCGGCCCTGGGGCAGTGAATCTGCAAGGCGTGCCGCCGAATCCTATGGATTGTTGCTGTTCTGATTCCGGCGTACGCTGGGCAAAACAGAAAGTTGCGGGCTTCTGAACCTGCTCATATGGAGCAATTGCCCCATTTTGCCGTGGCATTTCGTCCGTCCAATTCTCGTAGGACCTCGATAGGGAGCCGCAACGATGCTCAAGGCCGCACTCGCCAAGGTTGCCCACGGACTGCTGATAGGCATCGGTTTTGCCGTTGCCATGGGTGGACTCCTTTACGGCTACACCAAATGGCAAATGAAGGAGTTCGAGGAGAGCACCGGCGGGTTGAGTGGCATGTTCAAGGAATACACGCCGGAGGCCGGCCTATCGATAAAAGAGCATCGACCGCAGAGAACGCAGGACAATTCGGCGTTTCTTGGAACGATCCTTAACAGCGGCCAAGACGCCTGGGAAAACGTCGAAGTGCTGGTTGAGCTCTTTGATAAAGAAGGCACGTTTGTAGACAAATGTTCCAGCTATATGGACGGCTCCATCAGCCCCGGCCAGACCCGAAACTTCAAGGTTTCGTGCTCCGGCTGCCGAGATGATTCGCAGCCGGTCGTTTATCACCAATATACGATCGCAATCGTTGACGCCAGCTTCTCGCGGCCCGAAAAGTCGGGGTCTCACTAGGTGTTCCAGCCGGCGTCGCGACCTCGCGTTGCTCGGCTGGAACACCGGCGTGAGGCCGCATCTTCAATGACCGAGATTCGCAGGGCTGACCGGACAACACGACGCTAAGCTTTGATTCTTGTCGTTGTCGGCGCGGTCACCGGAGCAGTGCTCCTCCTCGCGCTGGAGGTCTATGAGGACCGCTACTCGATTGGTGGCGCTCCCAGCCGCGCGAACGCATGACGATCGTGTTTTCGCTCGTTGCGGCGATGTTGTCTGCACCGGTACTTGCCTGGAGCAGCCAGAATCCGGTGCAATTGGCCTCGTTCTGTGCGGACGATCACTATGATGACGACGAATACCAGCGCCAACTGAAGGTTGGCGCACCACCGCAACCTTGCAAGCTGCACCGAGTTCCAGAGCGGAGAGTCGCAGTGGCCGTTACGAATCTTGCGGAGCTGAAGAAGATCTTCCTCGCGGCTCCATTCGTGGCAGATCTCGGAATGGAATTGGAGTCCGTTGGCACTGGCGAGTGTGTTACGACATTGAAGGTGACGTCACGTCACCTGCAGCAAAATGGCTTCATCCATGCCGGCGTTCAGACCACCATGGCGGATCACACGGCAGGGGCGGCCGCCTCGACACAGGCGCCGGTGGGCTGTCACGTCGTCACGGCGGAGATCAAGGTGAGTTTTCTGCGCGCGGCAAAGGGTGAAGCGCTCATCTGCAAGTCCAGGGTGCTCAAATCCGGCGAGCAGTTCTCATTTGCCGAGTCAGAAGTCTTTTGCGTTTCTGCCGGCAAGCAACATCTCGTAGCGAAAGCATCTGCCACCATGGCCATCGTTGCAGTCGACATCCGCGACGTCAGGCGACCGATGCGATGATGCAGGCAGTTTCGCGATTCTGGCCGGTCGCGGACAATCTGACCCGCGGCGCGGTGCTCTTGGCAGGCGCCGCAGCCACCGTCAATCTCGGAACATACGTCGGGCTCTCCTCCAGCGGCGCATCTGGATGGTCGTACCTGCTCCACCTTTCGATCATGGTTCTCGGTCTTGTGGTGTTCCTTCGGACGGGAACACACCTATGGAGAACCGTCATGGGACGTCGCGCCCAGCCGGTCGCTTGGGACAGGCGGCTGGTTCTGTGCACAGCTGTGTCGATCGTCTATCTCGCATTTCTGACCGCCGTACAACTCTCAAGTTGGGGCGAGGGGGGCGCGATCGAGCAGGACGGCCGGCTCTTTTGGCAAAGAAATGGCTCGATCATCCGAGAACTCTCTGAGTCCGAATATCGGCGCTACGAGACGGAGTTCTTGCGACTCTTCTCCGCGGGGTGGCTGTTCTTTTCTCTCGCACTGGCGACCTGGAACCACAACTTTCTCCATCGACGGCGTGCGGTCGCCCAACGCCCGGGTTAGTTGGCCAACACACTACGAAGTGAGTGCACCGTGACCCATCCAGTGATCGACACCTGGCATCGGCTCGTCCGCACGGGGGACGCCGCGGGTCTTCGCGAGCTTCTGGCGGAGGACGCCGTCTTTCACTCTCCGGTCGTCCACACTCCACAAAGGGGTCGCAAGCTTGCCTCCTGGTACCTGGCCGCTGCCTTCAAGGTTTTCTGCAACGAGACCTTCCGCTACGTCAGGGAAGTCTCGGACGGCAACAGCGCAGTTCTCGAGTTCGAAGTGGAGATTGAGGGCACCGTCGTCAATGGCGTGGATATGATCGCCTGGAACCAGGACAACAAGATCGTCGACTTCAAGGTTATGCTTCGTCCCCTAAAGGCCATCAACCTGATCCACGACAAGATGGCGCGGATGCTCGAAACCTCGAAGTGACGACGTCCGCCGAACTTTCGAGCAGGCCGGACGCGCAGATCCGACTGTGCTTTTGCCTGGCCGCCGTCCTCGCCAGCGGAGGATGCGCAACCTCCGGGAGCATCGCGTGTCATGCCGATGAGAGGCGGTTGATCAGCGAGACGCTCTACTTCGGAACCGCGACACCCGGCGGTGGATTGGTAGACGCCGCGGACTGGACCCGGTTTCTGCAGGAGGCGGCGACCAGCCGATTCCCCGAAGGCCTGACCGTCTGGCAGGCGTCCGGCCAGTGGCGCGGGGCAAACGGGAAGATCGTCGAGGAGGCCTCACACGTCCTCAACCTCGTCCACCCGGGCGATGAAGCGAGCGAACGAAAGGTCGAGGAGATCGCGAGCGAATACAAGTCGCGATTTCAGCAGGAGGCCGTGCTCCGCACCCGGGGCGTGGTCTGCGCTTCGCTCTAGCCCGGAGCCGGAGGCGACCGACCATGCGTGCGGCACTGGGCCTCAAGGCGCGGACCGGCCGCGCGCTGCTGGTCGCCGTGGGTAACGAGACCGAACTGCACATCCTCGAGCGCTCGCAGCTGCCACTCCTGCCGGAGGGCGACTGGGCGCCCTACCACGCCGCGGAAGGCCTGGCAGCGCAGGCTGCCCGCGAGCGCGTGACAAGCAGCGTCGCCTCGGCCCGGCGCCTGGCGGCCGAGGGCATCCGCGGGGCCGCCGAGCGCCTGATCAGTGCAGGCCACACGATCTGCGGCTGCGGGTTGCTGGTGGGAGCCGGCATGCCCACGTGGAGCATCGAGGATATCCTCGCCGTGCACGTCCGCATGCACCAGGCCGAGGGCGAGCTTTTTCGTGACGTCCTGGTCAGGGGTGCACGCGCGCATGGGCTGGAGGTCGTGACGCTGCGCGAGAAATCGGCGCTTGACGATGCGGCGACGGCGCTCGGGCTGTCCCGTCCGCAACTCGAGGCGCGCCTCGCTGCGCTCGGCAAGACGGTCGGACCCCCCTGGGGGAAGGACCAGAAGGAAGCGGCGGCAGCCGCGATGGTTGTGCTCGGTCGGAGCGGCAAGGGCTAGCGGCCGGTTCGCGGCGTGGGCGGGCGCGTTCAGCGCCCGGTCATACCGAACTGCCGCAGCAGATTGATTATCGGCGCGGCGCGCGCCAGGCGCCCGGCGATGCCGGGCCGGGTGGCGAGGATTGCAAAACCGATCAGAGCCAGCACCGACGCCGCCCGACCGCGGGTGAGCGCACGCATCGTCGCGCTGCGCGGAAAGGCCCGATGGGGCTCGTCCTCGTCCTCGGGCAGCAGAATCTCTCGGACTTCCGCCCGCGTTGCCGCCAGCTCGTCCTGCGGATTCGGCCCCCGGCCTGCAACGCCGCTCATCATTCGCGCTCCTGCTCCGCGGTCTCGCGTGCCAGCATGATCCGCTGCAGCGTCTCGCGGTCCTGCTGCCATTCGTCGCGCAGCCGACCGAACAGCCGCCCGGTCCGCTGCTCGCGGCGCAGCGCCTCGCCGGCCGCGATCGCGACCGCGAAGAACGCCAGCGCAAGCCCCGCGATCGCCCAGTAGCGATAGACCGTGTCCCATGCAAGCGCGATCGCGAGCACGCAGGTCAGCATCACGCCCAGAAACGCCGCGAGCGCACATGTCACCGCCGCCGCCGCGCGCCGCCGCAGCCGTGGGCCGACGCCGCTCAGCTCCTCGCCCGCCAGGTCGGCATAGCCGAGCGCGTGGCGGACAAGGAGCGGCGCGATGCGCAGCGCGTCGAGGGTGCTCACCGGGTGAGCCGCGTGCTCAGCAGCACCGCGATCGCGGC
>JBQGDL010000010.1:0-5832 GCA_052039045.1 Steroidobacteraceae bacterium | reverse complement strand
GTCGGCGGCATGCTGGCGGCGACCGGCAAGGGCTTCGAAGAGCTTTGGCGCGAGCGTGCCGCGGCCAACCCGGCGAAACGCTACGGCCGGCCGGCGGAGCTCGGCGCCTACTGCGCGTTTCTGTGCTCGGAGCATGCCGGTTTCATCACCGGCCAGAACCTGTTGATCGACGGAGGAAGCTATCCGGGGACGTACTGAACCGCCGACGGCTGCACCCTGCTGCTGTCGGCCTCCGTGCACGTGATCAATCCGTTCCTGTACAAGAGCGTGCCTACGACGTGGCGAACGACTTCACTCCGGTGTCGCTGCTCTCGGAAGGGCCGCTGATCGTGAGCACCACGCCGAGCGTGCCGGCGAGCAACCTCAGGGACTTTTTCGCGCTGGTGCGCACGGATCCGCAGAAGTCCGGGGAGAATTGATTTTTCCGGTTGAACGCACGATCATCTTCGGCCCCGCGATGCCGGCAGCGCTGTCCGACCCGAGCCACCGTGCGCATGAATGATTCGCTGCCGCACTCCGCAACGACGAAAGGACGAGGAATGGCCGAAGGGACGAGCAACGATCTCATCTACAGCGTCGAGGAGGGCATCGCCACCATCACGCTCAACCGGCCCGAGCGGATGAACGCGCTCACGCACGAGCTCGAGGCCGAGCTGCATCGCACTTTCGACAAGGCGGATGCCGACCGCGCCGTGCGCGTTATCATCCTCACCGGCGCCGGCCGCGCCTTCTGCGCCGGCTACGACCAGGGCCAACCGGAGGGGTCCGCCCCCCGTCCGCTCGATCCGAAAGGCAAGTCGCCCGCCGAGTACATCGAGTTCTGGCACCGCAACGACGGCAACCGCGTCGCGTACTGGACCCACATGTGGCGGCTGGGCAAGCCGATCATCGCGGCCGTCAACGGCTGGGCCATGGGCGGAGGCTTCTGGTACCAGCTCGCCGCCGACATCACCATCGCATCCGACCAGGCGGTATTCGCGCAGCCCGAGGTCCGCCACGTCTCGAACACGACGTTCCTCCTGGGTGCGCTGTGCGGCTGGAAGGCGGCCAACCGCTGGGGATTGACCGGCGACCATTTCGACGCGCAGGAGGCGTTGCGCATCGGCATGGTGAACGAGGTGGTGCCGCACGATCAGCTCATGCCCGCGACCCGCGCGCTGGCGAAGCGCATCGCGCTGGTGCCGGAGCCCTCGGTCCGGCTCAACAAGGCCGTCACCATGCTGGGCATCCAGGCGGCCGGGGCTTATTCCGGGCTGCTGCTCGAAGGCGTCCTCGGCGCGCTCGCGCACTCGTCCCACAACGAGTTCCGGGAGCAGCTGTTCGAGGCCCAGCGCGAGCACGGGCTCAAGGCCTATCTCGACATGCGCGACGGACCGTTCCAACCCGAGCCCATGGGGCCGCGCTCCGCCAAAGGGCGGCAGAAGAAGGCCGGGCAGTGAGACGATTGCGCCGTCGTTCCAGGGGAAAACGTGCAGCAGACGAAATACGTCGGTCACTCCGTCAAGCGGCTTGAAGATCGCCCCCTGCTCACGGGCGCCGGGCGCTTCGTCGCGGACTTGCGCGTTCCCGAGATGCTGGAGGCGGCGTTCGTGCGCAGCCCGCACGCCCATGCCGCGATCCGCAGCATCGACACGAGCGCGGCGCGCCGCTGTCCGGGCGTAGAGGCCGTGCTCACGCTCGCAGACCTGGCCCCGCTGCTCACGCAAGAGCATCTGCCTCTGCAGTTTCGCACGCAGCAGCTCCCGCGCGACATCACGCCGCTCGTTCTCGCCAGGGACGAGGTCGCCTTCGTCGGCGAGGCGGTGGCGGTGGTGATTGCGCAGACGCGCTACCTCGCCGAGGACGCGGCCGCGCTGGTTGCCGTCGACTACGAGCCGCTGCCCGCCGTGTCGGACTGCCGGCAGGCGCTGCAGCCCGGCGCGCCGCGCGCGCATCGTGGGCGCGCCAGCAACCTTCTGGTCGAGTTCCGCCAGGCCTACGGCGACGTCGCGGACGCATTCGCGCGCGCTCCCCGCCGCTTGCGCGTCAGCCTCAAGCAGCATCGCGGCGGCGCGCATTCGATCGAGGGGCGCGGCGCGCTTGCCGCCTACGACGGCAACGAGGACCGGCTCACCTTGTGGTCGTCGACGCAGCTCGCCCACGAGGTCCGCGCCTTCCTGATGATGCTGTTGCGCCGCGACGAAAACCAGCTGCGCGTGGTGGCGCCCGACGTCGGCGGCGGCTTCGGCGCCAAGTTTGTGATGTATCCGGAAGAGGTGACGCTCGCCGCCGCGTGCCTGCTGCTGCGGCGGCCGATCAGATGGGTCGAGGACCGGCGCGAGCATTTTCTCAGCGCCATCCAGGAGCGCGACCAGTATTGGGACCTCGAGGTCGCCTTCGATGACGACGGCCGCCTCCTCGCCGTGCGCGGCGAGATGATCCACGACGAAGGCGCCTATACGCCGCAGGGCATCAACCTGCCCTACAACGCTTCGACCGCGCTTCCCGGACCCTACGTGCTGCCGGCCTATCAGCTCGACGTGCGGGTGGTCGAGACCAATAAGGTCGCCACCATGCCGGTGCGCGGCGCCGGCTATCCCGAGGGCACGTTCGCGATGGAGCGGTTGCTCGACCGCATCGCCGACGAGCTCGGCCTCGCGCGCACGGAGGTGCGCCGCCGCAACCTGGTGCCGCCGGACAAGATGCCGTATGTCACGCCGCTGAAGACCCGCGCCGGCTCGCCGGTCGCGCTCGACAGCGGCGACTTTCCCGGATGCCAGCGCATGGCGCTCGAAGCGATCGACCATGCCGGATTTGCCGCGCGCCAGCGCCGCGCGCGCGCCGAGGGCCGCTATCTCGGCCTCGGCGTCGGCATTGGCGTGAAGGGCACGGGGCGCGGCCCGTTCGAATCCGGCATCGTGCGCATCGGCCGCTCCGGGCGCATCTCGGTCTACACCGGCGCGATGCCGATGGGGCAAGGGATCAAGACCGCGCTCGCGCAAATCTGCGCAGAGCAGTTCGGCGTGGCGCCGGATGACGTCGCGGTCGCCGCCGGCGATACCGCGGTCATCCCCTACGGTCAGGGCGGCTTCGCCAGCCGCCAGACGGTGACGGCGGGCTCGGCGGTCCATCTCGCGGCGATCGCGGTGCGCGACAAGGCGCTCAAGGTCGCCGCGCACCTGCTGGAGGTGAGCGCAAGCGATCTCGAGCTGCGCGACGGGCGCGTCGAGATCGCCGGCGCGCCGGGCAGCGGGTTGACGCTGCGCGAGGTCGCCGAAGCAGTGTCGGGCGTGCCCGGCTTCGCCATGCCCGGCAAGTTCGAGCCGGGGCTCGAAAGCATGCAGAGCTTCCTGCCGAGCGCGCTCACCTACGGCGGCGGATGCCACGCGGTCGAGCTGGAGGTCGACATCGAGACCTGCGGCGTGCGCATCCTACGCTACGTCATGGTCAACGATCCGGGGCGCGTCATCAATCCGATGATCGTGGAAGGCCAGCTCGTCGGCGGGGCGGCGCACGGGATCGGCAACGCGCTGTTCGAATGGATGGGATACGACGACGAGGCGCAGCCCGTCACCACCACGTTCGCCGACTACCTCATGCCGAGCGCGACCGAGGTGCCCAGGATCGAGGTGACCTTCGCCGAGTTCCCCTCCCCGCTCAATCCGCTCGGCGTCAAGGGCGTGGGCGAATCCGGCTGCGTGCCGGCCGCCGGCGCGATCGTCTCGGCGATCGAGAGCGCGCTCGAGCCATTCGGGGTGCGCATCGGCGAATACCCGGTGACGCCGGCAAGGCTGTTCGACTTGCTTCGATTGCAAAGAGACCTAGAACGAGGCTCGCCCGGCCACTAGAGCGTGTCCCGTTCCTTTGGGATCGGGGCACGCTCTAGAATTGTTTAGTGGCGCATGTTCTTGGCGGCGAACCGGTACCCACTTCGCCGGAACATGCGCTAATGCCGAGTACCGCCACGTTCGCAAACAGCATCTCGGGCCGAAGTCTTGAACCAGACGATCACGACAGCGACCGAGCGTCCCGTATTGGTTGCCGGCGGCGGACCAGTCGGGGTGATTGCCGCGCTCGCCCTGGCGCGCCAGGGCATTCCGGTGCACGTGCTCGAGGCGGAGGCGCGCGTCGACGACAGCCCGAGGGCCGCGACGACGCACGCTGCGACGCTGGAAATGCTGGCCGAACTGGGGCTCGTCGACGAGGTCATCCGGCGCGGCCTGATCGAGCCCAAGTTTCGCATCTGGGATCGGGCGACGCGCGAAATCATTGCCGAGTTCGACTTCTCGGTGCTCAGGAACGACACCCGGTTTCCCTATGTCGTGCAGTGCGAGCAGCACAAGCTTGCCAACATGACGATCGAGCGCCTGCGCGGCTTTGCGCATGCGAACCTGGAGTTTTCCGCTCGGGTGACGGACGTGGAGCAGTTCGAGGACCGCGTCGATGTAACGGTCGAGCGTGCGTCCGGCTTCCGTACGATCAGCGGCTCCTACCTCGTCGGCGCGGATGGCGGGCGCTCGACCGTACGCAAGGCGCTTGGCATCGCGTTTGAAGGCTACACGCATCCGGAGCGCTTCCTGGTGCTCACGACGCCCTTCTCGTTCGACGTCGAATACGCCCGGTGCTCGCGCAATTATTTCTCGGATCCGGACGAGTGGTGCGCGCTGTTCAAGGTCACCGGCGACGACGGCAGCGGCCTTTGGCGCGTGCTGTTTCCCACGCGTTCCGAGGAAACCGATGCGCAAGCCCTGGACGAGGCGGCGGTACAGGGTCGGCTGCAGAGGTTCTTTCCCAGGCGCGGCCGCTATCCCGTCGTGCACCGCAATCTCTACAACGTGCACCAGCGCGTCGCGGCGTCATTCGCCAAGGGCCGGGTCTTTCTCGCCGGCGATTCCGCGCATGTGAACAACCCGCTCGGCGGTCTCGGTCTCAATTTCGGCATTCACGATGCCGTGGAACTGTCCACCCTGCTCGGACGGGTGTTTCGAGGCGAGATCTCCGCGAGCAGCCTCGAGCAATACGACCGCCTGCGGCGGCCGCTGAACGTCGAATACGTGCAGCAACAGACGATCGCCAACAAACGGCGGCTCGAAGAGAAGGATTTGAGCGTGCGCGCCAAGAACAACGAAGCGCTGCGCAAGACCGGGGCCGATCCCGCCGCGCATCGCGCCTATCTCCTGCGCGCCTCCCTGATCGACAGCGTGCGCGAGCGCCCGGCCGCCCCGGCCTAGGCTAGCGGCGCGCGATGGAGCCGCAGCCGCACTTCCTCGCAGCCGCTTACCACGATGCCTTCACCACTTTGGTCTTGGCCGCTGCGAGCTGCGCTTGCTCCACGGTCCCGACGCGGGTCTGGCGCAGCGCGACGGCGGTCTTGTGCCAGCCGCCGCGCGGCTGGATATGCGCGGGGTCGGCGCCGGGCATCGGGCGGTAGAGTCCATATTTCGCACCATGGCGGTCGATCCACCGCCAGACCGCGGCATCGCTATGGCCATCCTCGCTGGTGATGTCGATCGCCTGGCCGTGGCCATAACCGCCGGTGCGGGCCTTGCCGCCGTGCAACGAGTAGCTGGAGCGGGCCTTGAAGCCCGATGCGAGGCTTTGCCGATAGTCGTCGCGGAAGGCACTGAGGATCGACCAACGAATGCCGTCCGCGTCCATCGCGCGTCCCGCGTGGTAGAGCTGCTCGCGGAAGTCGGGGTCCATGCCGCCGATCACATAGGCCGGCATCGAGACGCCGAAGCGCTTGGCCGCGGCCGGATCCTTCCAGGTGAAATCGCCGGTCGAATCGCGCTTGGTGGGCGAGCGCCGATAGACGTCCCAGAGATACGCGTCGACCTCGGCCATGACCGAGAC
>JBQGDL010000009.1:0-9997 GCA_052039045.1 Steroidobacteraceae bacterium | reverse complement strand
ATCTCGGAGAAGATCGTCTTCAACGCCAGGGCGACCTGCTCGCCGCCACCCGTGGTGGCGCTGACCGCGAAGTACTTGCCCCGGCTGACGCTCGCCATGCTCTTGAGGAGCGCGGTCCATCCCGGCCCCTGGCCGGTCGATATCGGGTCGACGTCGATCGAGTAGGTCGTGATAGCGTACGGGCTCACCTCCATGAACCGCGACCATTCGTCCGCCATGCTGCTCATCGATCCCGTCGGGGAGATGGGGATCGTGGTGGTGTCGCCGCCGTCGGCGATGAGTCCGTTCCGGGCCGCGGGGTTGTCGGAACTGTTGTCCTGCGCCGCGCCGTTGCTCAGGTAGATGATGAAGTTCTGGCCGCAGCTGCCCTCCTCGACCGGACTGTTGTACGGCGGACCCGCGGCACGGGAACCGGCGCGCTGCGGTAGCGCGTTGTCGGGCAGGGCGTAGATCGCGTCCGACTGCGGGGTGCCCGTAGGGGCCTGCGTCTCGTTGCCGTCGTGATCCGTCTTGACCTTGTTGTTTCCGGAACGGGGATTCTGACCGGCAAAGTAGTAATACGCCTCCATCATCGTGATGCCGGCCTTGCCGCCATTCGACCTGTCGTTCACCTTGTGCAGGCTGTTCAGCAGATCGATGAACTTCGTCTTGTAGTCCGCGTCGAGATTGCGTATCGCGGCGCGGACGTAGCCGCCGTCGATGTTGTTGTTCGGGGACCCGGTCTCCGTGAACAGCATCAGGCCGAGCCGGAACTCGACGTCGTCGCCGTCCTCGTTGGTCACCTCGAGCGCGTTCACCGCTTCCACGATCGCGGCGATCTCGTTGGTGAACGGCTGCTCCCAGTTCGCCGTGTTGTCGAGCAGGATGAGCACGTTCGGCACGCCGCCGTTCTCGCCGGCCGGCTGGACGAACAGGTCGATGTCCTCGGCGCCGGCGGGCGGCTGGAACAGGGCCAGGCAGGCCGCTGCCACACCCGTCGCAAAACGGCGCCTGACGGTACTGATCGAGCTTGGTTTCGGGTTCATATGCACACGGCGTCCTTTTGCGCCTGGCTCAGCAGAACGCGCACGCCAGCGCGTACGTCCACTGTCGCTTCTCCTGCGTTGAATCCTGCGGCCGGTGCGACCGTCGCCCGGATGTCCCACAACGTGTTCCACGTCGATATGGAACCCATCCCGGGCGGAAGCGACTCGCTGCTCGGCGCGCTGACCTCTGCGATCGTGGCACGGACGCACTGCGGCTCGTCGATGTGGACTTCGTAGTCGTTCGTGCCGTCGTTGTCGAGGTCGACCTCGATGTCCTCGGCGGCGGGAGCCAGGACGAACGGCGAGCTCACCACCTGGTCGATCGCCTTGTTGGCCGCGGCAATGGCCTCGTCGCGGAACTGCATATTGCTGACGGTGCGGAAATTGGCGCTGCCGATGGCGAGTGCCGCAATGATCATCAGCGTGATGAGCGCCAGCATGATGAGGCTCACCACGAGCGTGGCGCCCGCCTCGGAAGGGCGCTGCAGCCGCTTCATGGCGTCATCCTCCGACCCGCGACGTTGGGCAGGCGTACGGTCGTCGTGAAGACGTGCCGCTTGAAGTGGTCGTCGAAGGGGCCGACATCCCCGGCGAGCCCGAGCGTATAGGTCTTGGAGTCGGTGTAGTTCGGCGAGGCCTCGCGGCTGCGCGCCAGCACGTAGATTCGCGCCGACGTGACATTCATCAGCTCTGCGACCGTCAATTCGCCGGTCGCGCAATCGGGGTCGCAGCGGACGTAGTCGCCGTCGGGCACGCCGTCGCCGCGGTTGGTCGGCGTGACCTTGTCGTCCGGATCCGCCCAGTTGATCGCCGCCCCATAGTCGACGGCGGCGCCCGTCTTGCTCAGGTCGTCGATGCCCAGTTCGATACGGAAGCCTTCGATGCCCTCGACCAGCGCCACCGGCGGCTGGAACGCGGGGGTCCCACCGGTCGCATCGAACGTGGATCGGACCAGGGTCGGAATGCCGTCGGTCGGATCGACGGCGTATGTCCGTATGTAATAGAGGTTGGTGACGAACTTCCGTTTGTCGGCGACCGTCGCACAATCCATCTTCTCAAGGGCGAAGCCGCTGGTGTCGAAGACGTAGGGCGTCACTTCGGTCGCGCAGAACCCGGCCTGGACGTACAGATCGTTCGGATCGTCCGCCGCGCAGTAACTGTCGGCCTCGCCGGGCAGGCACAGCTCGGCGTGACGCACGATCAACAGATCCGTTCCCGCCTGATGATCGGCGGGATCGAGCACGCCTTCGGCGACGCAGGTGCCGACAAGCGTCGGGTCGTCGTAGACCTGCAGCGGAATCCCGATCAGATTCGACTTGTAGTCGTCGTCCCAATCCGCCGGGTCGTACGGAATACAGGGGTCCGGGACCGCCGTGGGAACATCCGTAGGGGCGTCGATCGTAGCCAGGTCGTCGAACATCGGCACGAACCCGCCCCAGTACCCGGCGTGCGCGAGATCGTCCTCGAGCACTTTGATCGCGAAGCGCCCGCTCTCGATCATGCTGTTCGCCCGGGCCAGCTCGCGGTTGTTACCGCTCGTGTTGACGAACAGCGACACCAGCGCCGCGATGATCACCAGGCCGATCAGCATGGAGACCATGAGCTCGACCAGGCCGAAACCGGCCTGACGCGCCGGCTCGCGGTGCGGAACCAATGCTGAATGGCGCGTCATGATCATGTGAGGGTCGGAATACGGATGACGGTCGTGACGACGCGCCGGCAGAGATCGTTGACGCACTGCGAGCCTGCGGCGCCGTCGTATTCGTTCTGGCCACAGGTGACGCCGGCGGGGGGCGCCGAGATCGGGATCAGCCCCTGCCAGGCCACCGTGACGAGGTACTCATCGAGGTCGATCTGTTCCACGCAGCCACGCCCGCCGACCATGGCACCTACCATGCCGCCACCGGTGTCCGTCTCGGCGGCGCCGACAATGGCGTTGCACCACTCCGTCGTGTCCGCCTCCTGTCGAGTGGCGTTGGCAACGGGACAGGCCCCATCCCCGAGCGGCGCCGCCGGGTCCGTGAGGTAGCTGAGAGCGTCGTAGCGGTTGTTGGTGATCCGCCCGGCCATGTCACGCAGGATGATCAGCGCCTGCGCGCGCTGGTACGACTCGATCTGCAGCACGTGCAGCCGCGCCTGCAGCCCGGCGAGCGCGAGCAGGCCGATCGCGAGGATCACCATCGTGACGAGCACTTCCACCAGGGAAGTGCCGCGTTGAGATCGCCGAGCGCCTCGATTCATCGTTACCATTTCTCCGGCGGATCTTTGTAGCCTTCGCTGTTGAGCATCAGGTCGCCGTCGCCCGCCTGCCCGCCCTGCGGCGTGAAGGTGATCTCGAAACTGGGCGGCCCGCTCGGGTTCGCGTCCGGGTCGATGTCGAAGTCATAGTACTCATCGACCTCGGTCGGCAGCACGTAGCCCAGGTCGGAAGTGCTCGCGTAGGCACGGTTGGCCAGGAAGTACTGGTGCTGGCGGCTTGCGATGTCCATCATCGAGGCTTGCGCCGCACGCCTGTGGCTTCGGATGACGTACTGGCGATAGCTCGGCAGCGCGATGGCCGCGAGAATCGCGATGATCGCCAGAGCGACCATCAGCTCGATCAATGAGAACCCTTTGCGCCTGTGCATGACCTGACTCTGCCAACGCCTGCGAAGATATCTATCAGCTCGACCGCATCCGCCAAAAATCGCCCGACCAGCGGTAGCCCGCCGCTGACGGGAGGCGCGGAGTTAACAGAAGGCGGCGCCGGGAGCGCACGGCTCGTCTGACCCGGCACGGCAGGCCGGATACCGCAGAGAAACTCCGGCGAATCGGGATGGGTGGTGCCGGCTGAGGGATTCGAACCCCCGACCCCCTCATTACGAATGAGATGCTCTACCAACTGAGCTAAGCCGGCGGAGGGCCGCGAAGTATACGCGCCCGCTCCGCGCGTCGGGAAGCGGCCCAGGGCGCCGGTCGCCGCCTTTTCGCGGGGCTCGCTGCTAGACTCGTCGGTGGGGGGTAACGGAGGCAGCTCGCATGAAATCCGGCGTTTCCGTCTTGAGCGGAATCTTGCTCGCGGCTCTGGCTCTGGCCGCCCCAGGCCTCGCGGGCGAGGTATACGTGACGCGGGACAAGCAGGGCAACATCGTCTACACCGACCGGCCCGACACCCTGCCGGCTCAGACGGTCGGCATCGCGAGCGCGACCACCGACCCTGACGAGGTGCAGGCACGGTACAGCGAAGAGCAGAAGAAGTTCGCTGCCGAGGACAAGCGCCGCGCTCTGGAAGCCTCCGATGCGGCGGATGCGGCCGAGGCCCGCAAGGCGAAAGCTGCGGATCGCGCGCAGCGCTGCACGGCGGCGCGCGAGCGCTATCAGGCCTTGAACGACAGCTGGCGCGTGTATGAGGAAGGCCCGGACGACGAGCGGCGGTATCTGAGCAGCGAGCAAATCGACGCGGAGCGCGCCCGCGCCAGGCAGACCATGGACGAGTTCTGCGGCGCCGATTGACGTGGCCTTCGAGCCGGAGCCGCCGGCGACGACCGGAAGCGTGCGCAGCGACTACCTGCCGGACTTCTGCCGCCCGCAGGCGGTGCTGACCGTCGTGCTGGTGTCGGCACTGCTCGCGATCGTGCTGGCGCTCGCGCGGCACAGCGCCGGCGGTGATTTCCTGGTCGAGCTCGCGCGCACCTCGGGTTATCTGCTGTGGAACGGGCTGCTGTGCGCCGTCGTGCTCTGCAAGGCGCGACCCTGGCTTGCGACCCGCTCGCTGCGCGCATCCTCGATCATCGCCCTCGCTCTGATCGTCGGCACCGTGGCGCTCGTCTCCGAAGCGGCGTGGCGGCTCGGGCGTGCCTGGGAGGGTAACCTCGGCGTGGCGTCCGGCCTCTTCCCGCGCGAGCACTGGCGTTTCCTGTTACCGAACATCGCGCTCGCGGCTATCGTCGGCGCGGTGACCTTGCGGTATTTTCACGTCGCGCACGAGTGGCGGCGCAGCGTCGAGCTCGAGGCGCGCGCGCGCATTCGCGCGCTGCAGGCGCGGATCCAGCCGCATTTCCTGTTCAATAGCCTCAACGCGATCGCCGCGCTGACGCGCACCGAGCCCGCGCGCGCCGAGGAGGCAATCGAGGATCTGTCGGATCTGTTCCGGTTCAACCTGCGTGACCCGCACGGCAGGATCACCCTGCGCGAGGAGCTCGAGGTCGCGCGGATCTATCAGCGCATCGAGCAGCTGCGGCTGGGCGATCGGCTGCAGGTGCGCTGGTCGGTCGGTGACCTGCCGGCCCAGGCGCAGGTGCCGAGCCTGCTGATGCAACCGCTGCTCGAGAACGCGATCGGGCACGGCATCGAGCCGCTGCCCGAGGGCGGCACGGTGACCGTGCAGGGTCGCGTCGACGGCGAGATGGTGGAGATCGACGTCTCGAACCCGGTGCCGGCGGCTCGCCGGCGAGCTGGCCACCGCATCGCGCTCGACAACATCCGCCAGCGGCTCGAGCTCGCCTACCCCGGCCGCTCCTCGGTCACCGTCGACGATGCCGGCGACTGTTACCGCGTGAGGCTGAGGTTCCCGCTGACGATGTAGCGGCCAGAAAATGGCTCGGAGCCATCTTCTGGTCGCTACGCCCGGCGGCGCAGGCGGATCACGACGTCGATGCCCGCGATCTCGGTGCCCGGTGGCACCGACGGCATGCGTGCGAAAGTGAGCTCCTCGGGCCGGATGTCGATCATCTCGCCCGTGTCGAGATTCTGGAAGTGATGATGCGGCTCGCGGGTCGAGTCGTACACGCAGCGGTCGGGGTCGAGATGGACCTCCCGCACCAGCCCTCGCTCCACGAAGAGCTTGAGCGTGTTGTAAACGGTTGCCTTCGACACACGCGCCGCCGATCGGCGCAGCGCCGCGAGTACCTGCTCGGCGGTCATATGGCAGGGCGCGGCGAGCAGCACCTCGGCCATGCGGATACGTTGCGCCGTAGCGCGAATGCCGTGCATCTCGAGCATGCGCCGCGCGCTCGCGCGCGAGTCCTCGGTCTGCTGGGTCTGGTCGATCATCGTGGGCGATTATACGGGTCGGCGCTGCCTGAGGCAGCGTTTCGGGTTCATTCCGGCAGAAATGCGGGCTGCGCCAGGCGGTTCGGGGCGGTCACGATCGAGTCCCAACGGATTGCAGGAGCTGGGCCATGGAGCGGCGCGGCGGCTACACCCTGCCGGAGCTGATGTTCGTCGTGGCAGTGGCCGCGGCGACGCTCGGTTACGGCATTCCCGCGTTTCGGGATCTCGGCCTCGATGCGGCGCGCACGCGCGCAGTCAACGCCTTCGTCCATGCGCTCTATCTGGCCCGCAGCGAAGCCATCAAGCGCAACGGCGTGGTCAGCCTGTGCCCGAGCGGAAACGGCGAGCTGTGCGGTGCGGCCGGAACGCCCTGGCAGTCGGGCTGGCTCGTGTTCGTCAACCGCGATCACGATCAGCCCGCCGTGCGCGATGCAGGAGAAGAGTTGCTGCGCGTCTACGAGGCCTGGCCCGCCGGGAGTGTGACGGCAAACCGTACGACGCTCTCGCTCCGACCCTTCGGGCAGTCGGGGACGACGGCCACGTTTACGTTCTGCGATCGGCGCGGCGGGCGATCCGCGCGCGCGGTGATCATCAGCCAGACAGGACGGCCGCGCGTGTCCGCCCGCGACGCTTCCGGCGCGCCGCTCAGTTGCCCGTGAGTCCTCCAGCGCGCGGCTTTACTCTGGTCGAGACGCTGATCGCGCTGCTCGTGCTCTCGATCGGCCTGTTGGGCGTTGCGGCACTGCATGTCGAGACGCTCCTGGCGGGCCGTTCGGCACTGCTTCACAGCCAGGCGGTGTCCGTGGCGGCGGATCTCGCCGATCGCATCCGCGCCAACCGGGTACCCGCCGACGGGTACGTCGGGGTGGGCGGGAATGCGCGCGCTGCTGCGGACCTCGACGAATGGCATGCGCTGGTGGCAGCGGCATTTCCGGCGGGTGCAGGTGAGCTCCGCTTCGTCGCCGGCACCGCCACCACGCCGGCCAGATACACCATCCGCGTGAGTTGGAACGAGGTCGGCCGGGCCGGGGCGGCGGTCTGCGAGCTGCGGCTGGAGATATGAGCACGCATGGTCGCAAGTGGACGCCGTCGCCCGGCCCGGCGGGCACGAGCCTGGTCGAGCTCATGGTCGCGCTCGCGATCGGGCTTTTTCTGATCCTGGCGGCGATCACGGTCTACAGCCGCGGGCGCAGCGTTCACCGGACATTCGAAACGGTGGCGCGGCTGCAGGAGACGGCGCGCTACGCCCTGGATGTCGTCGAAGCGGATGTGCGCATGGCGAGCTACTGGGGGCTCACCAGCCGACCTGAGTCCATCACGAACCGAGCCCGCCCCGGCGACGCCGCCCCTGCCGAGCTCACGGTCGCCGCGTCGACAATCGAGGCCTGTGGCAGCAACTGGGCCATCGATCTCGACCAATACGCCGGAGGGTGGAATGGTGCGGACGGCTACGGTCTGGCGTGCGATGCGTATCAGGATCGCTATCGCGAGGGGACCGACGGCCTGATCGTGCGACGGGGCGCGGCGAGCGCGCCGGGCGCGCTGGCAGGCGGCCGCCTGTACGTCCAGAGCACGACCGTCGAGGGCACGATCTTCGTCGCCGACGGCGCCTGCACCAATCCAAATGACGCCGCCTGCGTGCCCGTCGCCTATCCACCGCTCGTCGCCGAAACCCGCGAGCTCAACTCGACGGCCTACTATGTCTCCGACGTCTCGGTGGGCGGTGCGAATGTCCCGGCGCTGCGCCGCAAGCGGCTCGGCGCCGGCTCGATGCTCGACGAAGACGTGATCTCCGGCGTCGAGGATCTGCAGATCCGTTTCGGCATCGACAGCGACGGCGACACCGGCGCCGATGCCTACATCGACCCGAAAACCGATCCCGCGGAGTACGGCGGGCGGATCGTCGCCGCGACGATCTGGCTGCGCGTGCGCGCCGAAGAGCCCGAGACCGGCTTCGTCGACGATCGCGCCTACCGGTATGCCGACATCGACGAGCCGCCGCCCCGCGACAGCTTCCGTCGCATCGTCGTCTCGCGAACCATCAGCCTTCATGACACGCGCCGCTGAGATGATCGCGCATTCTTTTCGCCCGCCCTCCTCCGGTCAGCGCGGCGCGGCGCTGGTCGTCGCGCTGCTGCTGCTCGTCGTACTGACGACGCTCGCCCTCTCCGGCATGACCACCGCATCGCTCGAGCTGCAGATGGCCGGAAACGAGCAATACCAGAAGCGGGCCTTCCAGGCCGCCGATGCGGCGATCACGCGCGCGATCCATGCGGGTGTCTACGACACGAGCGCGACGATCGGAAGCTACGCGCCGTCGGGCGAACCCGCGATCCCGCCGAGCCCGGTGCGCGGCACCGGCGTGCGCGGCTGCGTTCAGACGATCGCCGACGATGGCTCGGTCGCCCCCACGGCGGACTGCTACGAGTACTTCATGCGCTTCGACGAGCAGACCGGCCCCACGGCCGTGCCGGACGCCGGTCCAAGCTCGGGAACGGAACTGCGGGCCTATCACTTCGTCATCGACGCCTGGGGCAGCTCGGGTCGAAGCGCCACGTCGCACCACACGCAGGGCTTCTACGTCGTCGGCCCGGAGCCGCCCGTCCAAGCGCCGTTCTGCCTGACCGCGGAGGAGAGCTGCGGCACCGTGCTTGCGCAGCCGCCGGTGCACAGCTACTGGCGCGAGCGCGGCGAAGGCTGATTCGGAGCCAGCTTCTGCCGGCTCGGTTCGCGGAGAGTCGCGATGCGGAATCCTTGCAAAGGCCTCACGCTGATCGAGCTGATGGTGGTCATGTTGATCGTCGCGGTACTGGCCGCCATCGCCGCGCCAGGCTACCGGCAGTTCGTGCTGCGGACCAACCGCGTGGAGGCGAAGCGCGCGCTGCTCAACGTGGCGGCGGCGCAGGAGCGGTTCTACCTGCAGAACAATGCCTACGCAGGCCCGTCCGCGCTCGAGACCGCGCCGCCGGGCGGTCTGGGGATCGCCGGCACCACCGAAAACGGTCACTATTCGATTGCGATCGTCGCCGGCGATTCGGCGGTGTTCTCCGCCACCGCGACCGTACTGGGTGGGCAGACGCAGGACGTGCGTTGCGCGTCGTTCGCCATCGACCAATCAGGCGCGAAGACCGCGACGAGCGCAGAGTGCTGGAACTAGTCGAGCTGTTCTCCACCCGTGCCGGCGCCGCGTTTACGCGCGCGCCGAAAACAGCGCAGCGCATCCGACCTGCTGGATCGAAACCGCCGAGAATCGTCGTTCGAGCGCTTGCCGGAGGCCGCCGTACGAGTCGAAGCGGTTCGAGAAGATACCCTTGCGGTTGTAGAAGGCCATCAGGCGCCGCGCAAATGAGCCGAGCGCAACGCCGTCCGACAGCAGAGTGGCACCGAAGAGCACCGCGCCGGGATTCATGAGCGCCTTCAGATGATCGAAGATCACCGCCTTCGACTCGATCGATCCCGGCAGACAGTGGAGCAGGTAATTGATCGCCACGGAGTCGAAGCGCCCGATCTCGATACCGAGGGGTAGCAGGACGTTGTGCCGGTAGGTCTCGGGCCGGTAGCGCGCAATGCGCCTGGACGTGAAATCGAGAGTATCGGGGTTCAGGTCGAGCAGCGCGATGCGAGGCGTGGTCGACGGAAACCGGCAGCGGTCGAGGAAATAGCCGGTGCCTACGCCGACATCGAGGTGGTTTGCTGCAACGTGCCGCTCGTAATGCGTCAGAAGCCGCGGCGTCGGGCATTTCCAGATCAACCGATTGGACAGGCCGAGCACGATCAGATCGTAGAGTTGCAGCGCGCGCCGGCTGTACACGGCCTGTCCGGCCGCGACCTGCTCAGGGGTGACGGCAGGACCGCGATCGACGTCGGGTTCAACGCTCATCTTCGGCGACCCTGAACCGCTGAGTGGCGAAACCAGCCGCGCCGTGGTCCGTGATCGGTCG
>JBQGDL010000008.1:0-26304 GCA_052039045.1 Steroidobacteraceae bacterium | reverse complement strand
GGCATGCCGCCCGACATCGACGAGCACGCGCGCAAGGAGCTGAAGCGCCTCGAGCGCATGAACGAGGCGAGCGGCGAGTACTCGATGGCGCGCACCTATCTCGACGCGCTGATCGCGATGCCGTGGTCGAAGGTCGACGTCGAGGACATCGACATCGAGCGCGCCCGCGGGATTCTCGATGCCGATCACTACGGCCTCGACAAGATCAAGAAGCGCATCGTCGAGTACCTGGCGGTGCGCAAGCTGAACCCGCAGGGCCGCAGCCCGATCCTGTGCTTCGTGGGTCCCCCGGGCGTCGGCAAGACCTCGCTCGGCCAGAGCATCGCGCGCGCGCTCGGCATCAAGTTCCAGCGCGTGAGCCTCGGCGGCACGCACGACGAGGCGGAGATCCGCGGTCACCGGCGCACCTACATCGGCGCGCTGCCCGGCAACATCATGCAGGCGATCCGCAAGGCGGGCACCCGCAACCCGGTGCTGATGCTCGACGAGATCGACAAGCTCGGTGCGGGGATCCAGGGCGACCCGGCCTCGGCGCTGCTCGAGGTGCTCGACCCGGAGCAGAACTCGAACTTCCGTGACAACTATCTGGGCGTGCCGTTCGACCTGTCGAAGGTGCTGTTCATCGCCACCGCGAACGTGCTCGACACCATCCCGGGACCGCTGCGCGACCGCATGGAAATCATCGAGCTCACCGGGTACACGGAGGAGGAAAAGGTCGAGATCGCGCGCCGCTACCTCGTCAAGCGCCAGCTCGAGGCGAACGGACTCAAGCCCGAGCAGGCGTCGATCACCGACGAGGCGCTGCGGCGCATCGCACGCGACTACACCCGAGAGGCGGGCGTGCGCACGCTCGAGCGGCAGATCGGCTCGGTGCTGCGCAACGTCGCGGTGCGCATCGCCGAGGGCAAAACGACCTCCGTCAAGATCGACGAGGACGAGGTGGTCGAGATCCTCGGCGCGCCGCGCTTCGAGAACGAGATCGCGATGCGGGTCAGCGTCCCCGGCGTCGCGACCGGCCTCGCCTGGACGCCGGTCGGCGGCGACATCCTGTTCATCGAGGCGACCCGCATCCCCGGCACCGGCAAGCTGATCCTGACCGGCCAGCTGGGCGACGTGATGAAGGAGAGCGCGCAGGCGGCGCTGTCGCTGGTCAAGGCGCAGTCCGTGTCGCTCGGCGTCGAGCCGACGCTGTTCGAGAAGAGCGACATCCACGTGCACGTGCCCGCCGGAGCGATCCCCAAGGACGGACCGAGCGCCGGTGTCGCGCTCTACACCGCGCTCGTGTCGCTGGTGACGCAGCGCAAGGTGCTGCCGGACGTGGCCATGACCGGCGAGATCAGCCTGCGCGGTCTCGTGCTGCCGATCGGCGGCGTCAAGGAGAAGACCATCGCCGCCCATCGCGCCGGAATCCACACGGTGTTGCTGCCGGCCCGCAACCGCAAGGATCTCGAGGACATCCCGGACAGCGTGCGGCGCGAGCTCAAGTTCGTCTGGATGGAGCGCGTGGAGGACGCGGTCGCAAACGCGATCGAGCAGCCGGCCGGGCAGCCGCCGTTGTCGGCGACCGGTACCTGATCCGCCGGGCACCGGGGATGTCTCGGAGCGAACGAGCCGCTCGACGTGACAGGTTCGTCTGGCTCGCCGGCGTCGGCGGAGTCGCCGCGACGGTACTGCTGGGGTGGGCGCTTTTCTGGCCGGACCGTGCCTGCGCGCAGCCTGCCTGCGCACGCGATCGCTTTGCGATCACGATCGAAGTCGATGCGTTCGGCCAGGTGGCGCCGATCGATTTCGAGGTGCCGGCCGACGGCGGGCGGGTGTCGCTGCAGTCGATACTCCGCGGGGCGGGCGTCGAGGTCGGCGTCGAGCTCGATCAGCTCGATCTGCCGTACCGCGAATCGAGCGGTCCGCTCGACCGCGCCGACCTGTACCAGTTTGCCTCGGTCTGGCGCCGCGACACGCGGCCCGCCGCTTCGGACGCGACGGTCTATGCGCTGCTGACTGCAGGGCTCGTTTCCGAGGACGGATCGCCGCTGTTCGGCATCATGTTCGACAACGTCGACCGCGAGGCCTTCGCGCTCGCCCCGGCGACCACGCAACGCTTCTTCGGCGAGCAGGAGCCGGGGTTCATCGCGACGCTGCAGCTGCGCACCTTCGTGCACGAGCTGCTACACACCCTAAACCGGCACCACGCGGACGCGGTGACGATGGACGACGGGCGCCTGACGCTCGAAGCTCCGACGCGGTGCATCTCGCGCTACAAGAGCGGCCGTGGCGACTGGTCGCTTGTCGAGCCGCCGCTGATGGCGGTCGCCCCCTCGACGATCCGCTTTTTCCAGACCGCTGCGGCCGCAGACGTGCTGCCAGGAAGCGAGAATGCACCCTTCCTGCAGCGCGCCGCGCCGACCGAGTGCGAGGACGCGCGCGCCAGGGCTGCGGACGCCCCCGCGCAGACCCGTTGGGAACTTGCGCGGGAGCGGCTGCAGCGGCTGCTCTCGATCGAGGCGGCCCTGGCCGCTGAGCAACGCCATGGCCGCAACGTCGCCGACGGCGGTTCGGCCGCCACGCCCGACGCGGCCGTCGACCTGCGCATCCAGTCGTTGCCGGCGGCCTATCCTCTCGGGTACCCGGTCGCGGTGCGGGTCCTCGCCCGCAACGATGGCGCAAAGCCGGTGCCGCTCCGAGGGCGGCTCGACCCCGGTTACGGAATGGTTTCGATCGAGCAGCGCGACGCCGGCGAGGGCGAGTGGCATGCGCTCACGCCGCTCGCCTGGTTCGAGGCGATCGACGATTCGGAGGCGTGGCTCGCGCCCGGCGAGTCGACCGAGCAGACCGTGCCCGTCTACTACGACGATCAGGGCTGGGTCTTCCGCGAGCCCGGCGAATATCAGGTCCGCGCACGGCTGCAGGTCGGCAACGACGCGGACCAGGCGGTGAGCGCTCCCACCACGGTGCGCATCGAGCCCCCACACACCGACGACGACCGCAGCGCGCTCGAGCCGCTGCTCGGCGACGATGGCGCGCTCGACGACCGCGTGGGGCGGCTGCTGATGTTCGGCGGACGCATCGGCGCCCCAGGGGACATCACCCCGCTCGAGACGACCGCAGAGGAGTACGGTCACACGGCGCTCGGCGCCGCGCTGCGCCTGACGCTGGTCTCGCAGCGGCTGCGTCCGCCGATCGACCCGCTGACCGGCGAGCGTCCGTTGCCGGATCTCAGCGACGCCCGCGAGCTGATGGAGGACACGTGCACCGACAGCGGCGTCGCCGCGTTGCGGCAACAGCTGCTCGCGAGACACGCCGGTCAGCTTGCCGAGGGCGAGCTCCCGCCGGCGACTGACGCCGCCGCCGCGTGGGACGGCACGACGCAACGCCGCGGCGCGACCGTGGCAACGTACTCCGAGCCCGAGCTGCACCCATGGGGACCGTCGTTGCACTTCTGCGTCGACGAGGCCGCGCTGCGCGGGAAGCTCCAGTGGTCGATCCCGCGTCTCGCGCAGCAGCTGAAGCGCGAGAGGCCGGATCGGATCGTGCTGGTCGGGCATGCCGATCACGAAGGAAACTGCCGTCACAACGATCGCCTCGCACGGCGGCGCGCCGCGACCGTGCGAGGCGCGCTGCTCGCATCGGGTCTGCGCGGGCCGACGATCGAGGTCGTCGGACTCGGGGAGCGGCGCCCGCTCGACTTCGCGTCGACCGAAGACGCGCACGCGCTCAACCGACGTGTCGAGATTCTCGTCAAGCGCGCTGGCGCGCCGCCTGCGGCGGACGACGCTCCGCGACGGATCCTGCCGGACTGCGCGCAACCGGAGCTGATTCTCGAGCCCGAGTGAGCTACGGGCTCCGAAACGGACATTTGCCAGGTTGGGCGTAGGATGGCCCAGAGGGTCGTACTGATCACAACCGTTCCAGCGCCAGAGTGTGAACCACCATGCCGAACGCGTCGCAGCCCGTCGGACGAACGTCCTCCTTTCTCGTCGCAATTGCTCTTGTCGCAATTCCTGGAGCGTGTCAGGGCGGGGAGCAAGCTGGGGTCAACCCTTCTGCATTCAGAGCAGAGATCGACCAGCTCCGCTCAGAGTATGAAGCAGCTGTTGCCGAAGGCGCTGGTGATGCGATGGCCGCCCTGTTAGCCGACGGAGCAGTAATGGTGCGGCCCGGCGGGCCGGACTGGGACGCTATGGCAGCGGCTGCGTCAGGGGCGCCCTTTCCACCCGGTGCCAAAATCACGATCACGCCTATCGAGGTCGTGGCACTGAGCAAGGAGTGGGCATACGAATTCGGGACTTCGGTTACGACTTACACGCCCGACGGCGCAGACAAAGCACAGCAGTTGCGCGACACCTATCTGATCCTGTTGCGGAACACGGGGGAGGGGTGGAAGGCATATCGCGAGGTCGCAAGTTCCGCTCCGCCGCCCGGCGGCTGGCCAACCGACTGAGTGGCGACGATCGCGACTTGGCCGCCGGTCGCTCGATTTCGTCCGCAGTTGGCCCTCGGCTGCCGTGCGATCGAAACTACATGCATTACGCCAAGGATCGAGGGACTTGCCGTGGTGGAGTTCGAGGCCGTTGAAGCTTGGTTTCGGCGATTCGCGCAGCTGTTGGATCGATTTGCCTCAGAACGCAATCTGATGACCAGTAAGTATCTGCACAACACGCCAGCGTGGCGATTCGCTTTTGAGAATCCACGCGGCGGCCGAGGTGCCATCGACTTGTGGCGCATTAATGAGAGCAGGTGCCGCGTCAATGCTGTCGCGTGGATAGACGACGAGCAGACCGGTCGCCGTGCCCTCAGAACACGGGCATCGGTGGAGTTTGACGCCACCGAGGAACGAATTATTGAGGAACTGAACTGCGCCTTGGACGAGCTGATGAGTTGGGACGCTTCAGACTCGTCGGGATGGCGCAGCTTCGATCCACCATTTCGCTCGAAGTTGCGCACCGGCGCAGCTCGGAAGAAACCGCGCCCTGTGATAGAAGTGTTGCCGACGGCACGGCCGCGCAAGATCCGGTAGCGCGTGGAGCCGCGGGACCGCGAGGTCGGCTCTTGGGCCGGAAGCGGCGCATTACGCACGGTCGCAGTTCGACCCCGTAGCGGACTTCGGGGGTTTTGCGTCGACTACTTTTCGCGAGAGCTTCGAGCACATTGCCGTAGGCCAACCGGGCCGTTCCACGACACACCGCAGTCTGCGTCAGATGCGGATCCGCTCCCACGCGGTCGATCGCCAGCGCAGATACAGCACGCTGCCGAGCAGCACTACGTACACGACCATCGCCGTCCAGCCGCCCGTCGCACCGAGACCGAACTGCGGCAGCACGTCCACCCACCCCCGGCCCGGCGCGAACGACAGCGAGTGCGCGAGCGGCACGAACACGCCCCAGGAGAGCACGAGAAACACCAGCGCGGGAAAGCGTGCATCGCCCGCGCCGCGCAGCCCGAAGGCGCTGCCGAGATTGAGGCCGTCGAACGCCTGGTAGGCGGCCGCGATCCAGAGCAGCGCCGCCGACAGCCGCACGATCTCCACCGACGACGGGTCCGCGGCGTTGACGAACGACGGCAGGACCCATGGCCCGGCCGCGGCGAGCAGCACGCCGATCGTCCCCATGAAGATCGTACTGAGCGCGATCATCCGGTTGCCGAGCGTGCGTGCCCAGGCGCTGTCGCCGGCGCCGATCGACTGGCCGACGAGGGTGGTGTTCGCCAGAGCGATGCCGAATCCCGGCATGTAGGCGAGCGACGTCAGTATCAGGATGATCTGCGAGGCCGCGCCTTCGACGGGGCTCAGTCGCACCTGCATCAGCTGGAACAGCGACAGCCCGAACAGGTCCGCGGCGGCCATCGCCCCCATCGGGAATCCGAGCCGGAACTCACGCAAGAGACTGCGCACGTCGGGACGCCAGGTGAGGTGCGTCCGGTAGACGCGGCGCAGCTCGGGACGGAGAAACATGCCGAGCGCGAACACCACCCCGCAGATCATGCTGGCATTCGTCGCCCAGGCCGATCCCGCGATCCCCCATCCGAGCCGGATGACGAACAGCCAATTGAGCGCCGCGTTCACGAGCGCCACCAGACCTGTCACCATCACCGATACACCCGGCCGTGCGATGCCGTTGAAGAAGCCGAGCAGCGCCCACGCCGCGATGCCGAGCGGCCCGCCGAGCATGCGCGGCCGCCAGAACTCGATGGCCTGCCGCTCGACGTCCGGGTCGAGTCCCGCCAGGCCGAAGATCGCGCTGCCGCTCAGTGCGAGCGCGCCGTAGATCGGCAGCGAGAGCGCGCTCGCCCAGAGCGCAACCCACACGGCGTGCGAGGCACGTGCCCGGCGCCGGCCGCCTTCCGCCTGCGCGACGAAGGTCTGCACCGCAAGGCCGACCCCGCCGATCAGCACCAGGAACAGCAGCACGACCCAGTACACCGCACCCATCGCGGCAATCGCGGTGGTCGAGATGTGACCGACGAACCAGGTGTCCGTCAGGCTCACGATGGCCTGCAGACCGCTGTTCAGCATCAAAGGCAGCGCGAGCGCGGCGATCGCCCGGTAATCGACGTGCACGCCTCCCTGCGCGTCGACCCGGCGTGCGGGCAGCGCGCGGGGTGCCACGGCGGCCAGTGCGGCCGCCCGATCCTCGGTGCTCATGACGGCGCGAGAACGGTCGGCCTAGCGCCGCATGTAGCGATGGACGAAGAAATAGTAGATCGCGCCCAGGAACAGCATCGCCCCGCCGAGCCAGAGTGAGACCCGGTGAAGGCTTCCCGCCATCAGCTCCTGATCCTGTCCCGCCGTCACGCCGACCCATGCCAGCACGGTGCACCAGATCGCCGATCCGACCACGGTCGCGGCAGAGAACCGCAGATAGTCCATGCGCACGATACCGGCCGGAATTCCGATCAGGTGGCGGATCACCGGCAGCAGGCGCGAGATGAAGATCCCGACGGTGCCGAAGCGCTGGGACCAGATCTCCGCCTGCTCGATCTTCTGCGGCGTGATCAGCAGGTACCGTCCGTAGCGGATCAGCAGCGGCCGGCCGAGCAGCCGCGCGGCCCAGTACATCACCGTGGCGCCCAGCCACGAGCCGACAGTCCCGGCGACGACGATGCCCGTGAGCGACATCGTGCCGCGCGTATGCGCAACGTAGGCGGCCGGCGGGATCACGACCTCGCTCGGCAGCGGAACGATCGAGCTCTCGAGCGCCATCAGGAAAGCGATCAGCGGATATCCGCCGGCGTCGAGGGCGCCGAGATACCAGTCGAGAAATGACTTGATGAGTGCGCGCATGCGGGATCCGTCCGACGTCGGCCAGGCAGGGACCCGGCCGGAGCGAACGCGCATTCTGCCAGATCCGCCGCACGGCCCGGAGACGGCGGATGCGACCTGCCGCACAGTGATGCGACAATCCGGCGCGGTCAACGGTGATGGACAGGTTCCCCGATGCGGCGCATGCAGCGGTGGTTGTGGCTTCTGTGGACGGTCTCGATCCTGAGCGCGGCGGACGCTGCGGCACTCAACCCGAAGCAGGTCTTCTCCACCGTCACCGGGCAACCGGCGGCCGCCGACGAGGCCGCGGCCGCACCGCTCGCGGCGCGCGACATCCCCGCCCGCGCCGATGCGGACGAGCAGTTCGCCGAGGACGTTCTGCGACGTGCCCGCCGTGTCGAGGGGACCGAGATGCTCGCGCGGGAGATCAACGAGCTGGCGACAGGCGTCGCAACCCTGACGCGGCGCACGCGCGCCGCGGATCTCGCGCGCCAACCCGTCATCCGGCTCGAGAGCCTGCAGCGCAACTGGCGTTTCTACGGTCGCCAGCTCGCGGAGTGGCAGGGCGAAGCACAGCGTCAGCTCGATCTCTCCTCCGCCGATGCGGCGCAGCTCGCGGCGCGGCGCGCCACCTGGGTGGCCACCCGCACGCAGGGCGAGGCCGCCGACGTCTCACCCGCCCTGCTGGAGCGCGTGGACGACGTGCTGGCGAGGATCGAGGCAGCGGATCGCGCGCTCGCGAAACCGCTTGCACGACAGCTCGAGCTCGGCCGCCGCGGCGCGGCGGTGGCGGACTCGATCGAAACCGGGCGCACGGCGATCGACGCCGCAGCGGCGCGCTTCGATTTCCGGCTGTCGGTGCGGGACTCGCCGCCGCTCTGGGCCGCTTTGAAGGAGGCGCGCCCGCCCGCGAGCGGGCGCACCGCGGCGCGCTGGGAGGTCGGACTCGATCGCGACTTTCTGCGCCGCTACTTCGGCGCCAGCCGGGACCGGTTGCTGGTGCACGCCTTCTTCGCGGTGCTGCTGCTGCCGGTGCTCGTCTGGTTGCGCCAGCGCTCGCTGCGGCTGATTGCGAAGAATCCGGAGATGCGCGACTCGACGCAGGCCCTGTTGCGCCCGGTGTCGGCCTGGCTCGTGCTGGTGCTCGTCGCGACGCTCTTCTTCCAGTCCGATGCGCCGATCGTGCTGCACGAGGCGGCGCTCCTGATCGCCGTGATCCCGGTGCTGCGACTGCTGCCGAAGGAGATCTTCGGGGCACTCGGTTGGTGGCCGTACGCCGCAACCGCGCTCTACGTCCTGCAGCGCCTGGGGGTGCTGTTCGTCGCACAGCCCCTGTGGCATCGCCTGCACCTGCTCATCGTCACGCTGCTGACACTCGGCGCCCTCGCCTGGATCATTCTGCAGGCGCGCCGGCGCACACCTGCGGCGCAGGCCCGGCCCATCCAGCGAGCAGCCCGGCTGGTGGGCCTGCTCGGCCTGATCTCGCTCGTGGTGTCGGTGGTAGCGAACCTGTTCGGCAACGTCGCTCTCGCCGAGCTGCTGACACGCGGCACGCTCGACAGCGGCTATCTCGGGCTCGTGCTGTTCGCCGGCGCGAGCGTGCTGGGCTCGATCCTCCGCCAACTTCTCGGGCGGCGCAGCGCACCGCCCTTGCACGTCGTGGCGGAGCGCGCCGGACCGCTGCTCGAGACGCTGGCACGGCTGATCCGCTACGCCGCGGCGGCGGCCTGGGTGCTCATCACGCTGAACGAGTTCCGCATCCTGCGGCCGATCCAGAACTGGGCGAGCCGGGTGCTCAACTACCCGTTCGGCGTCGGGGAGATCTCGCTCACGCTGGGCAGCATCCTGCTGTTCGCGGTCGCCGTTTACGTTGCCTTCTGGATCGCCCGCACGATGCGCACAGTTCTGCGCGACGAGGTGCTCGGACGCATGTCGCTGCCGCGCGGCGTCGCGAACAGCGTGTCGACCCTCACCTACTACGCCCTGGTGCTGATCGGGCTGCTCGTTGCGCTCGCCGCCTCCGGCTTCGAGGTCGGGCAGCTCGCGATCGTGGTCGGCGCGCTCGGTGTCGGCATCGGCTTCGGCCTGCAGAACGTAGTAAACAACTTCGTCTCCGGCCTGATCCTGATGTTCGAGCGTCCGATCCAGCCGGGTGACTTCGTCGAGATCACCGGCACGATGGGCACGGTGCGCGACATCGGCATGCGCGCGACCACGCTCACGACGCCCGAAGGCGCCGATGCCGTGGTACCGAACGGCACGTTGCTCTCGGAGAAGCTCATCAACTGGACGCTGTCCGACATGAATAGGCGGCTCGATGTCGATGTCGGCGTCGGCTACGACAGTGATCCGAGACGCGTGCTCGAACTGCTGCAGCAGGTCGCTCGCTCGACGGAAGGCGTCGCCCCCAACCCCGAACCGGTCGTGATATTCACCGGCCTGGGTGCGAGCTCGCTCAACTTCGGGGTCCGCGCCTGGACGAACGACTTCACCCGCTGGGGCCTGATCCGCAGCGATCTGACCCTGCGCATCTTCGACGCGCTCAGAGAGGCCGGAATTCAGATCCCCTTCCCGCAGCAGGACATCCACGTGCGGAGCCTGCCGAAGGAACTGACCGCCGCCGCCTCCGGCCCGCCGCAGCGCGATCGGAGCTGATCGCGGCGACCCGTGTCCGCGGGGCGACGAATGCCGCGCCGGAGACGTTCGCGTCGGCATGCACGCCCGTATCGTGTGCAGCCGTCGAATGAGGCCTGCACACCGAGGGGGGACGCCACGATGTATCGAATCTGCGCGGTTGCCTGTCTGGTGGCCGCATCACCCGCCGTCCTCGGCCAGGCCACCTTCCACGGCAACGTCGCGCGTACCGGCATCTACGAGGGCGCCGGACCGACGCGGGCGCCAGCCGTGCAATGGACCTTCAAGGCCGCCGGACCGATCGTCACCTCGCCCGCGATCGCGGACGGCGTGCTCTACATCGCGAGCCTGAGCGGCCATCTGTACGCAATCGAGCAGGCGAGCGGCAAGGAGAAATGGAACTTCAAGTCGCGAATGCCGATCGCGTCCTCGCCGACCGTCGCGGATGGGACGGTCTATTTCGTGTCGACGGCCGGCTCGCTCGCCGCGATCGACGCCGCGACCGGACAGCCCAGGTGGGTGTACGCGATAGAGTACGAGCGCAAGTTCGAGGCGAAGGGCCTGAACGGCTATCCGACCCCCGCGCAGACGGTGCCTGATGCCTGGGACGTCTTCACCTCCTCGCCCGCGGTCGCCACGGGCAAGGTGTTCTTCGGCAGCGGCGACGGCAACGTCTACGCGGTCGACGCGAACAGCGGCCTGCTGCAGTGGAAGTTCACGACCGGCGATGTCGTGCACGCCTCGCCGGCCGTGGCCAACGGCATCGTCTACGTCGGCAGCTGGGACGGCAACTTCTATGCAATCGACGCCGAGACCGGGCAACAGAGATGGATGTTCAAGGGCGGACAGGACCCCGCCATTCATAACCAGGTTGGCTTCCAGTCCTCCGCCGCGGTCGTCGACGGAACCGTGTACGTCGGCTGCCGCGACGCGCACGTCTATGCGCTCGACGCTGCGACAGGGCGCAAGAAGTGGGACTATCCGACGAGCAAGTCCTGGGTGAACGGCACACCGGCGGTGCGCGACGGGACGGTCTACGTCGGCACCTCGGACAGCTCGCGGTTCATGGCGATCGACGCGCGCAGCGGACGTCTGAAATGGAACTTCGACGCGAAGGCCTACGTCTTCTCCTCCGCAGCGCTCGCGGGCGAGCTGGCCTACTTCGGCAGCCACAGCGGAAAACTCTACGCCGTGGACACGACAACCGGCCGTCTCGCCTGGGATTTCCAGACCGACGGGGCAAAGGCCGATCCGATGAAGTTGCTGAACGCCGACGGAGGCCTCAATCGCGAGGCGTTCAAACCGGTGTTCGGCGACTTCCAGGACATGTACATCGATTTCTACCGGTTCGTCTCGGTCGGTGCGATCATGGGCTCGCCGGCGATCGATCAGGGCGTGGTCTATTTGGGCAGCACGGACGGAAGCCTGTACGCGCTGCGCTGACCGTTGAACCAACGCCTCGCGTGATGTCTAATGTGACTCGGGTGTCCGCGCTGCGCACCGCAGCCTGACAGGCATAGAGTTGGTCGGGCCGCCAGCAGGGAGCTGTGCGGCCATGAGTCGAGACCCATCTCCGCAGGCGTTGCCGTCTGCGCAATTCGTAGCCGATCGCGTCTTCAGCGCGCTCGATCGCTTCCTTCATGTCGAGGCGATGGGCGGCGTCGTGCTGCTCGTGGCCGCGACAGCAGCGCTCCTGTGGGCCAATTCACCGGCCGCAGACAGCTATCACGACTTCTGGGGTGCGACGCTGACGATCGGCGTCGGCGGTCTTCTGAGCGCGCAGACGCTCCACTTCTGGATCAACGACGGACTGATGACGATCTTCTTCCTGGTCGTCGGCATGGAAGTTCGTCGCGAGATGCACGAAGGCGCACTTGCGGAGGCCAGGCTCGCGGCGCTGCCACTGGCGGCAGCGATCGGCGGCATTGCAGTCCCCGCGCTGCTCTACCTCGCGGTCAACACCAGCCCCGCGCTGCGGGCGGGATGGGCAGTGCCGACCGCCACCGACATCGCCTTCGCCGTGGGAGTACTCGCGCTGCTCGGCCGATCGATCCCCGGCTCGGTGCGGGTGTTTCTGCTGGCGCTGGCCGTGATCGACGACATCGCCGCCGTCATGATCATCGCCGCGTTCTACTCCGGCGGGCTGCAGTACTCAGGCTTCCTGCTCGCCGCCGCCGGCGTGCTGCTGGTACTTGGCTTCCAGCGCATCGGGATCGGCGCAGCCTACGCGTATGTCCTGCCCGGAGCGATCGTGTGGTTTGGCCTGCTGCATGGGGGCATTCACCCGACGCTCGCGGGCGTAGTGCTCGGACTGATGACTCCGGTCGCGTCGCAGCGAGCCGGTGAGCGGCCGATCGACGCAGCGTCCAAGGCGCTGACGGCCCTCGGCCGGCGCCGGCACACGATGGGTCACGACCCGCGGGCGCTGCTGGAGCCGCTGCGACAGCTGCGTTACGCACAGCGCGAGATCCTCCCGCCCGTGGTGCGCGTCCAGATGGCTTTGCATCCCTGGGTCGCGTACGGCGTGATGCCCCTGTTTGCCCTCGCCAACGCCGGTGTGAGCGTCTCAGGGGCGGATGCACCGACTGTTTCCTCGAGCGTGATGCTCGGCGTGGTGCTGGCCCTGCTGGTCGGCAAACCTGTCGGCATCGTGCTGGCCGCCTGGATCGCGGTCCGCCTGCGCTGGTGCGTTCTTCCGCCGGGCCTGACCTGGCCGGGGGTGCTGCTGGTCGGCTGCCTGGGCGGCATCGGCTTCACGATGTCGATCTTCATCGCGACGCTGGCCTTCGCCGACGACAGCCTGCTCGCGGCCGCAAAGTCAGGCGTACTGCTGGCCTCGGCGGGCGCCGGAGTTCTCGGACTGACGTTGGGCGGCCTCTGGGTCAGGCGTGCGCCTCAACCTCGGGAGGAATATCCGTGAGATGCCATCCTGTGTGGAGCGGGACAGCCCTGCTGCTCATCGGCGCGTCGTGTCCGCCGTTCGCGCGAGCCGGGGAGCTCGCGCCGCTTTCGGCGGTCGAGCTGCGGCAGCGCTGTCTCAGGTACGTCGAGGACCCGCAGAGAACCGAAGGTCGTTCCTGTGCCGCGTACGTCCGCGGATTCGTGGAGGGCTCTCCGCTGGTGCAGGTCCGCAGCCCTGATAGTGCGCAGGCATGGCACGAGTCGTTCAGCGACCGGGCGTTCCGCACCCGGCTTGGCGCCCGACCGCTGGAAAAGCCGCGCTACTGCGTGGACAGTACGGTCACGCTCCCACAGTTCGTCGGGCAGATGCTGCGCGAACTGCAGGAACAGCCTCTGGCCCTGGACGCGAGTGCAAGCGATGTGCTCCTCCGGACGCTGGAGCGGTCCTACCGATGCGAGCAATATCGGTCTGGTCCGGCCGGCTGAGGGTGCCAGCTCGTTGCAGGTCTTCGAGTCGCGCTCGCTGTCGTTCCTCGTGGCCGCCGCCGTCGTCGGTGTTATCGGCTACGTCGACGTAATAGCCGGTTTTGAGATCAACCTTGGACTGTTCTATGTAATCCCGGTCGCGCTTGCGACGTGGCGTGTTGGGTTCTCTGCGGGTTTGTTGCTGTCGCTCGCGAGCGTGGTCGGTATGTTCGTCGTCGATCACTTCGTTACTCGCGATGTCTCGTTTCCGTCCCACGTTCTGATCCCGTACTGGAATACGGGTATTCGCTTAGGGTACTTCATCGTGATCGTTGCGACGCTCGCAGCGCTTAAGCGAGCTCACGATCGCGAGCGTCGGCACGCGCGCCGTGACTTTCTCACGGGCCTCGCGAATAGTCAGGGCTTCACGGAGGAAGCGCGGCTCGAAATCGTACGGGCTCGCCGGTACCGTCATGCGACGTCGATCGCGTACGTGGACTGCGACAACTTCAAGGACGTCAATGACTGCCTGGGCCACGGAGGAGGCGACGAAGTTCTCAAGACCGTTGCGACCACTCTCAGATCGACGCTACGCCGTTCCGATGTTGTAGCGCGCTTGGGCGGCGACGAATTCGGCATCCTGTTGCCGACGATCCCCGCGGAAAAGGCTCGCGAAGCGATCGAGCACGTTCGCGCCGAGCTGCTGGATCGCATGCAGAAGAACGGTTGGTCGGTCACGTTTACCATCGGTCTCGTCACGTTCCTAGAGCCCCCTGATACGCTCGAGCACGCGCTCAAGCTGTCGGACGAGCAGATGTATGCCGGCAAGGCGGACGGTAAGAACACGATCAGACAGCAGGTCTTCGACGGGCTCACACACAGGATTTCTGACGGCCCGGCCGCCTCAGCTGCCCGGCGCGCGTGGTTTGGCTAGAATGCCGCCATGCCGACGTACGACTACCACTGCCCGGCCAATGGCCGCACCGTCGAGGTGAATCACAAGCTCGCCGAGCGTATCGCGACCTGGGGCGATCTCTGCCGGCGCGCCGGCCTGCCGCTCGACGGCACGCCTGGCAACGCGCGGGTCGAACGTCTGATCACGGGCGGGGCGGTGATCGGCTCGCTTGGCAGCCAGCGGGAGCGACCGTGCGACACCGGCCCCTGCGGCGCGCCCGCTTGCGGCGGCGGCGCCTGCGCGTTCGAGTGAGCGCCCCGCCCCGGATCGGCTTCGTCTCGCTCGGCTGCCCGAAGGCGCTGGTCGACTCCGAGCGCATCCTCACGCGGCTGCGCGCCGAGGGTTACGACGTCGTCGGCCAATACGAGGACGCCAACCTCGTCGTCGTCAACACCTGCGGTTTCATCGACGAGGCGGTCCACGAATCGCTCGACGCGATCGGCGAAGCCGTGGCGCGCAACGGCAAAGTCATCGTCACCGGCTGCCTCGGCGCGCGCCCCGAGACGATCACCGAGCGTCATCCAAGCGTGCTCAAGGTCACCGGCCCGCACGCCTACGAGGAAGTCGTGAATGCGGTGCACGAGCAGCTGCCGCCGCTGCACGACCCGTTCGTCGACCTCGTCCCGCCGCAGGGGATCCGGCTCACGCCGCGTCACTACGCGTATCTCAAGATCTCCGAGGGCTGCAATCATCGCTGCAGCTTCTGCATCATTCCTTCGATGCGCGGCGATCTCGCGAGCCGACCGGTGGGCGAGGTGCTGCTCGAGGCCGAGCGGCTCGTGAAGGCGGGCGTGAAGGAGCTGCTCGTCATCTCGCAGGACACGAGCGCGTACGGGGCGGATCTGCGCTACGCCACCGGCTTCTGGGGCGGCCGGCCCGTGCGTGCGAAGTTCGCCGACCTTGCGCGCGCACTGGGCTCGCTCGGCGCGTGGGTGCGGCTGCATTACGTCTACCCCTATCCGCACGTCGACCAGGTGATCCCGCTGATGGCGGAGGGCCGGCTGCTGCCTTACCTCGACGTGCCGTTCCAGCACGGCAGCCCGCGGATCCTGAAGCTGATGCGACGACCCGCCCACGCGGAAAATACGCTCGCACGCATCCGAGGCTGGCGCGTGATCTGCCCCGATATCACGCTGCGCAGCACGTTCATCGTGGGGTTCCCCGGCGAGACCGAGCAGGATTTCGAGCTGCTGCTCGCCTGGCTCACCGAGGCGCGGCTCGACCGCGTCGGCTGCTTCAGGTACTCGCCGGTCGACGGCGCGGCGGCCAACGCGCTGCCCGACCCGGTGCCGGAGGAGGTCAAGCAGGAGCGCTACGAGCGCTTCATGGAGCTTGCGACCGCCATCAGCACGACGAAGCTCGCCGACAAGGTCGGCCGCCCGATGCGCGTGCTCGTTGATGCCGTGGACGATGGGGGCGCCGTGGCGCGCTCCTCCGCGGACGCTCCGGAGATCGACGGCACGGTACGCATTGCGCGTCCGGGGCGGCTCGCGGCCGGCGACTGGGCGAACGTCGTGATCACCGCTTCGAGCGCCTATGACCTGACGGCAAGGCTCGCCCGGGCGGCGTGAGACTCACGCCCGAGCGCAACGCATGAGACGAGACCTGCTTGCGGTTGCGGCGCTGATCGCGTTGTGGCTCGGGCCGGTTGCCGCGGCCGTCACGCCTCCGCTCGCCGACCCGCGCGCCGAGGCGCTGCGCATGCGGGTCGACGAGCTGCGTTACGCGGGGGACTTCTCGGTGCGCGGCGAGCGGATCATCCTCGCAGACGTGGTGGCGTCGCTGTTCGAGGAGCGCCAGTTCGCCCCCGCCTGGGCGAACGGCAGCCGCCTCGACCACCTGCTCGCCGCGCTGCGCGACGTCGAGCAGGACGGGCTCGACCCGGCCGATTATCACTATGCCGCGCTCCTGGCGCTGCGCGCGGAGCCGAGCTCGGCAGGCGTGCTGGCGGGCGCGAAGCAGACCGATCTGGAACTGCTCGCCACCGACGCAATGGCGCTCGCGCTGTTTCACCTGCACGGCGGCAAAGTCGATCCGGTCCGCCTCAGCACGCAGTGGAACTATCCGGCACGGCCGATCCGCACACCCGACGCGCGTGAGCTCCTGGCGCGTGCGCTCGACACCGGCCGCATCGTCGAGACCTTCATCGAGGTGCGCCCGGAACACGTCTGGTACCGCCGCGGGCGCGAGCAGCTGCGCGAATACCGGCGCATCGCCGCGAACGGCGGCTGGCCGACCGTGGCCGACGGCCCGACGCTCAAGCCCGGAATGAGCGATCCGCGCGTGCCGGTGTTGCGCCGCCGGCTCGAGATCACCGGCGACCTCGGAGTGGCGCGCAGCGCGGATCCCGAGCTCTTCGACCCGGCGCTCGAAACGGCGGTGAAGCGGTTCCAGACCCGTCACGCCATGACGCCGGACGGGGCCGTGGGTGGCGCGACCCGCGCCGCAATGAACGTGCCGGTGGGCGCGCGCATCGACCAGCTGCGGGTCAACCTCGAGCGCGGCCGCTGGGTGCTGCACGAGATCAGGGGTGAGTTCGTGCTGGTCGACGTGGCCGGCTTCAGCGTCGCCTATTTCCGCGACGACCAGCCGATCTGGACGTCGAAGGTCGTCGTCGGCCGGCCCTATCGCGAGACGCCGGTGTTCAAGTCCGAGATCACCTATGTGGTGCTGAACCCGACGTGGACGATCCCGCCAGGCATCCTCGCCAAGGACACGCTGCCCGCCGTGAAACGCGACCCCGGCTATCTCACCCGCAACCGGATCCGTGTCATCAACAGCAGCGGCCGCGAAGTATCGCCCTGGTCGGTGGATTGGAGCCGCTACCGGACCTCCGTTCCCTACCAGCTGCGCCAGGATCCGGGTCCGAACAACTCGCTCGGCCTGGTGAAGATCATGTTCCCCAACCCGTACCTCGTATATCTGCACGACACGCCGGCAAAGGCGCTGTTCGACCGCGATGAACGGGCGTTCAGCTCCGGCTGCATCCGCGTCGAGAAAGCATTCGAGCTCACCGAGCTGGTGCTGAACGACGCGCAGCAGTGGAGCGCAGCGACGATCCAGGCCGCGATCGCCACCGGCCAGACCCGCACGGTGTACCTGGCGAAGCCTGTGCCGGTACTGATCCTGTACTGGACCGCGCAGCCGACGCCCGAGGGGCAGATCATTTTCCGCAACGACGTCTACGGCCGCGACGCGCCGACGCTGGCGGCGCTCGACAGCGACTTCCGCCTGCCCCCGGTAGAGGTCGAAGGAATTGCGCCCGCGCAGCCGATCACTCGCGAATGATCGGCGCCGAGCCGGATTCTTCAGTGGTGGTGGTGATCGCCCGGCCCGTGCACGTGGCCGTGCGCGAGCTCGTCGGTCGTCGCGTCGCGAACCTCGGCGATCTCGACGGCGAAATTGAGATCCTGTCCGGCGAGCGGGTGGTTGCCGTCGATTGTGACCATGTCGCCCTTGACCGCGGTCACGGTCACGACCCGTCTCTGTCCCGGCTCGAGCTGGGCCTGGAACTGCATTCCCGGCCGGATGTCGCCCGCCGAGCCGAACGAGCGCCGCGGGACGCGCTTCACGAGCGCCGGGTCGCGCACGCCGTAGCCCTCGGCGGCGGCGACGCGCACCTGCACCTTGTCGCCTGCGGCACGGCCATCGAGCGCCTTCTCCAGCCCGGCAACGATATTGCCCTGACCGTGCAGATACGCGAGCGGCTCCCCGCCCGCCGAGCTGTCGATCACCTGGCCGGCATCGTCGGTGAGCGTGTAGTGAATGAATACCACCTTGTCCTGGGAAACGACCACCGAGGTAGGCCTCCGTTGCTTCAGCGCTCGGGCTATACCGGCTGCCCGTCGCGCAGCCGCAGCCATCCGCGCACGACCCGGTAGATCACCCACAGCCCGATCACGAGCACGCCGAGTCCGAACGTGAAGAATCCGACCAGAATCAGAAACAGCGGCAGCGAAAGCACGAAGACGATCGCGACCCACAGCAGCGCGAACCAGAACGTGCGTCGCTGCCAGGTGAAGTGACTCTCGAGCCACGTGCCGCGCGCCTCGTCGCCCTTCACGTAGTTCATGATGATCGCGATGATCGACGGGATGCCGAACACGAACTGCAGCGCCACTGCCGCCGAGCTCACGATCCCGATGAACGCCGCCAGCGCGTGCAGCGCGTACATCCAGTGCGTGTAGCTCACGAGCGTGGGCGCGGGCGAGCGGGGCGAGACACCGGCGGGCAGGGGGGCATTCATGGCCTGGGGATCTCCGGGTGGCGCCGGCACGGCGTTCTTTGCCAGAAGATAGCATTTTGTGATCGTATCGCAGCACGCCATCCGTAGGAGGTTGATGAGGATGACGAGCGCGACGACGCCTGTGGCGCGGGGCTTCGCGATGCCGGCCGAGTGGGAGCCTCATGCCGGTTGTCTGATGCAGTGGCCGTCCCGGGCGGACCTCTGGGGCGACCGTCTCGACGCGGCCGTCGTCGAGTATGCCGGCGTCGCTCGAGCGATCGCCGAGTTCGAGCCGGTGGTGATGGTATGCAACCCTGGACACGCGGCCGCGGTCGCGGAGCGTTGTGGTCGAGGCGTCACCGCGCTCGAGCTGCCGATCAATGACTCGTGGGCGCGCGACAGCGGTCCGATCTTCGTGCGCCGTCCGGACGGCGAGATCGCGATGGTCGGGTTCAGGTTCAATGCATGGGGCAACCGCTGGCACCCGCACGACGATGACGCGGCGCTCAGCAGTCGCCTCGCGTCCGTGTTCGGTCTGGAATTCTTCGCGGCGCCGCTGGTGCTCGAAGGTGGCTCGTTCTTCGTCGATGGCGAGGGCACGCTCGTCACCACCGAGCAGTGCCTGCTCAATCCGAACCGCAACCCCGAGCTCGAGCGCGCGCAGATCGAGGCGCTGCTCTGCGATTATCTCGGCGTGTCGAGCGTGATCTGGCTCCCGTTCGGGCACAGTCGGGACACGGGTCCCACCGGGACCGACGGGCACGTCGACGGTGTATTGCAGTACGTGGCGCCGGGAAGGGTGATGCTCGAGACGGTCGCTGACCCCGCCTCGGCGGAGCATGAACGAGGATTGGCCAACCTCGAGGTCCTCCGACGTGCCCGCGACGCACGCGGACGATCGATCGAGGTCGAACGGCTCGATCCCGGTCCGCGCGCGCTGGTCTCGTACGCCAACCACTATCTGGCCAACGGAGCCGCAATCGTGCCCGTTGCCGGCGCGCGAGACGACGGCTTAGCCCTCGCCCGGCTCGCCGAGATCTATCCCGATCGGCGGATCATCCCGGTGGCGGCGACAGTCATCGCGTCGGGCGGCGGCGGTCCGCACTGCATCACCCAACAGATCCCCGCCGGGGTAACGCTGCCAATCCAGCCGACTATTCGACGGTGACGCTCTTGGCGAGATTGCGCGGCTGGTCGACGTCGGTGCCGCGCAGGATCGCGCAGTGGTAAGCGAGCAGCTGCAGCGGCACGGTGTACACGGCCGGAGCCTGCGTATAGCTCACGTGCCGCGGCATCTGGATGACCGTCACGCCGTCCGAGGACTCGATTCCCGATTCGGGGTCGGCAAACACGTACAGCTCGCCGCCGCGCGCGCGCACTTCCTGCAGGTTCGACTTCAGCTTCTCGAGCAGGTCGTTGTTCGGGGCGACCGCGATCACCGGCATCTCCGCATCCACCAGCGCAAGGGGCCCGTGCTTGAGCTCGCCGGCCGGATAGGCCTCGGCGTGGATGTAGGAAATCTCCTTGAGCTTGAGCGCACCTTCCATGGCGATCGGATGCATCGGTCCGCGGCCGAGGAACAGCGCGTGCTGCTTCGTGGCGAAACGCTCGGCCAGCTCGCGGATGCGACCGTCGAGCGCGAGTGCGCTGTCGATCAGCGTAGGCGTGCCAAGCAGGCGCTGCACGAGGCCGCGCTCGCGCTCGGCATCCGCGCCGTGATGCTTCGCCAGCGCCACGACCAGCATGCCGAGCGCCGCCAGCTGCGTGGTGAACGCCTTGGTCGAGGCGACGCCGATCTCCGGCCCCGCGCGCGTCAGCATCACGAGCTCGGACTCGCGGACCAGCGAGCTCTCGGGCACGTTGCAGATCGCGAGCTGCGAGAGATACCCCGCCTGCCTGGCGAGCCGCAACGCCGCGAGCGTATCTGCCGTCTCGCCGGACTGTGACACGCTCACGAACAGCGTGTTGCGCGGCACGACCGGGTTGCGATAGCGATATTCGCTGGCGATCTCCACCCAGCACGGCAGCCGGCAGATCTGCTCGACGAAGTACTTCGCGACGGAGGCGGCATGGAAACTCGTGCCGCAGGCCACGATGCGCACGGCCTCCGTGCGCGAGAAAACGGCGGTCGCCGCGGGGCCGAACGCCGCCTCGAGCAGCTTGCCGCCCGCGACGCGCTCCTGCAGCGTCTGTGCGACCGCGCGCGGCTGCTCGTGGATCTCCTTGAGCATGTAGTGCGGGTATTCGCCCTTCTCGGCCGCATCCGCCGACAGCTCGCTCTGGTGCGTGGAACGCTGCACGGAGTTGCCGTTGCGGTCGAGGATCCGGTAGCTGGTGCGCCGGATCTCGGCGACGTCACCCTCCTCGAGGATGATGAAGCAGCGGGTCACGGGCAGCAGCGCCGCGACGTCGGAGGCGACGTAGTTCTCGTCCTTGCCGAGTCCGATCACCACCGGACAGCCCTCGCGGGCCAGCACCAGCCGGTCCGGGTCGTGCTGCGACATCACGGCGAGCGCGTAGGCGCCTTCCAGCTCCGCGGCGGTGGCACGCACGGCCTTGAAGAGATCGCCGGTGATGCCGAGGTGATAGTGGATGCGGTGCGCGATCACCTCGGTGTCGGTTTCCGAGACGAATTCGTAGCCCTGGCGCAGCAGCTCGGCACGCAGCTCCTCGTGGTTCTCGATGATGCCGTTGTGGACGATCGCGATGCCGTCGCGGGAGATGTGCGGATGGGCATTCCGCTCGCTCGGCACCCCGTGCGTGGCCCAGCGCGTATGGGCGATGCCGAGGTTGCCGTGCGCCGGGTCGGCCTCGAGCGCATCCTCGAGCCTGCGGACCTTGCCGACGGTGCGCATGCGCTTGATCGTACCGGTGCCGTTCAGGACGGCCACGCCGGCGGAGTCGTAGCCGCGGTACTCGAGTCGGCGCAGGCCCTCGATCAGGACCGGGACGATGTCATGGTTGGCGACGGCGCCTACGATTCCACACATGAGCGGGTCCTTGGCCTTCGGGCCACGTCCGGGCGCGGAAATCTCCACGGGGCGACCCGGGCCGTTCGCAGCGATGTTGAAGGGGTCGGGAGGCTATCAGAATTCGTATGGCAAACAAGTGGCTACGCATACGCGAGGGGCGTAGGAGCAATCCTAATGGCTTTGGGTCCCGGGCGCATCGCGCCGCTTCACATAAGGGCTCCCAAACGAGCCCGGCAACGGCCACCGGAGTCAGCGGCCACGGCCACGCGGCATGGGTCTCGATGCAGGTCGAGACATCGTCGGCGCCGGACGTGGACTGGACGCGGGTCGCGACGCCGGCAGTTGCGAGGGCAACGTCGTCGGACGATCCGGGCGATCCGGGCGATTGTCGGGCCTGTCGACCACGACGAAGTCGTCGTCGTACCAGTATCCCGGATAGTAGCCCCCGTAGTAGCCACCGTAATAACCCGCGTGGACGCTGACGCTTCCGCCGTAGTCGGTCGATTCGCAGCCGGCGAACGTAACGAGCATCGCGCAGGAGAGGATCGTCGCAGCCGCAGCGACACCGCGTCGCGTCATTGCTTCGCCCCGGATTCCGGCCACTCCGCGATCGCGAACGGCGCCCCGGTCGGATCGACGAGCAGCGCCACCGTCGTCCCGCGCGCGCCCGTCGGATCGATCACGATCCGCCCGCCCGCGGCTCGAGCCTTGGCCACTGTCTCCGCGACGCTCGTCACTCGCACGTACGGTATCCACGCCGATGCCACCTGAGCGGGCTTCGGCATGATCCCGGCGCGGGGCACCCCATTCGCGGTCAGGTGAACGCCGCTGCCGCGGTCGCCCGGCACCGCTCCCGTCGCGATCTCATAACCGACAAGCGCCTTGTAGAACGCACCCATCGCAGCGACGTCGTCGGCCCACAGCTCGAACCACAGCCACTCGCCCGGTTCCGCGAGGTAGTCCTCGGGATCGCCCGTCGCTGAACGCAGCACTGCGAACGCCGCCCCTTCGGGGTCGGCGAGCAGGGCGCTGCGGCCGCGGGGACTGGCGTTCATCGGGGCCACCAGCACCCGGCCGCCGGCGGCGGATGCGCTCTTCGCCGCGGTGTCAACGTCGGCAACGGACACGATTCCGACCCAGCGCGCCTGCGGTCGCGCCGATCGCGCGTGGCGTTCGGAGAACACCATGCCGCCGATCGGTACGCCGTTCGACATGATCAGCGTGTAACTCTGCTGGTCATCGTCCTCAGGACCATAAGTCTCATAGGTCCACCCGAACAAGCTGCCGTAGAACTCGGCGGCGCGGGCGACATCGACCGTCACCAGGTCCGCCCAAACCCACTGGCCCGCGCGGATGGCTCCCGTCGGAGGATCGGCAACCGGCGGCCAGTAGCGCTCCGCCGAGCGCGCTGCAGGCATACCCGTCGCAAGTGCGAGGACGCCACTCCACGCAGCCAACAAGGCCGTCGATGCAACGCGGTTTACGGGCGATTGAATGCGCACTCGTGCCAACCCGCAAGGTGCCCCGAAGATGTCGTAACGCAACAATGCATCTTCCGAGGCGTGCCTATCGCTTCTTCTCGGGCCGCTTCCAGCCCTCGATCGTGATCTGTTTGCTGCGCTCGAGCGTGAGCTTGTCCGCGGGAGCATCGTGCGTGATGGTCGAGCCGGCGCCGATGGTCGCGTTGGCGCCGACCTTGACCGGCGCCACCAGCATCGTCCCGGAGCCGATGAAGGCGTCGTCGCCGATCTCGGTCGGCCACTTGTTCGCGCCGTCGTAGTTGCAGCAGATCGTCCCTGCGCCCACGTTGGCCCGCTCTCCGACCGTTGCATCGCCGATGTAGCTGAGGTGATTGGCCTTCGCGCCGCGCTTGATCCGCGACTTCTTGATTTCGACGAAGTTGCCGATGTGGGCTTCGTCCTCGATCACGGCTCCGGGCCGCAGGCGCGCGAACGGCCCGACCCGGCACCTCGCGCCGACGATCGCTTCCTCGGCAACGCAGCTGGCGAAGATTTCGGTGTCGGCGCCGATTTCGCAGTCGCGAAGCGAAACGTTCGGCCCGATGCGCACGCGGTCGCCGAGCTTCACCTTGCCGTCAAGCACGACATTTACATCGATGTAGACGTCGCGGCCGACCTCCACCGGACCACGCGCGTCGAAGCGCACGGGGTCGACGAGCGTCACGCCTTGCGCCATGAGTTCCGCTGCGCGGCGGCGGCGATTGACGGCCTCCACTTCGGCCAGCTGCTGCTTGTCGTTCACGCCCAGCACCTCGCTTTCGCTGTCAGCGACGACCGCTTCGATCGAAAATCCGTCGCGCACAGCCTGCGCGACCACGTCCGTCAGATAGTACTCGCCCTGCGCATTCTCGTTGGTGAGGCCGGCAAGCCAGCGCCTGAGGCTCGCCGCCTGCGCCGCCATCAGGCCGGTGTTGATCTCGTCGATTGCGCGCTCCTTCGTGTTCGCATCCTTGTGCTCGACGATGCGCACTACCCGCCTGCCGCGATCGCGGACCACCCGTCCGTAGCCGGTCGGATCCTTCGTGCGTACCGACAAGAGCGCCAGCGTGCGCTCGCCCGCCGCATCGATCAGTCGCTGCAGCGTACCCGGCCGCACCAGGGGGACATCGCCGTACAGCACGAGCACCGTGGCGTCGTCGGCAACCGCGGGCATTGCCTGCATGACGGCGTGCCCCGTCCCCTGCTGCTCTGCCTGCAACACCCAGGCCAGCGTGTCGTCGTGCAACTCCTCACGCACGCGCTCGCCGCCGTAGCCGTACACGACGTGAATGTCGGTGGCGCCCGCCGCCCGCGCAGTCTCGATGACGTGGGCGAGCAGCGGCCGTCCGGCCAGCGGCTGCAGCACCTTGGGCAGATCGGACTTCATTCGCTTGCCCTGGCCGGCAGCGAGGATCACGACGGACAGCGGCATCGGCGCATCTGCAGCGGTTGACAGCGGGAATTGTACCGAAGCGGGCCCCGCGCCCGGCGCCGGGCGGGCCGCCTCAGGGCACGCGGGCGCGAACGAGCAAACCGGTATCCGTGCCGAACCAGAGCGCGCGGGCCGCCGCGTCGAACACCATGTGACGGATGGCGCCGCGGGCGTCGGTGACCTGGACGTCGGCCACGAAACTGCCGGCACCGGGATCGAACGCCATCAGCCGATTCGGCTGCACGCCGCTGTCCGCGAGCCAGACTCGCCCGCGATCGTCGATCGCCATCGCGTACGGCCGAGCCTTGTCGCCTGTCGAGAGCAGCCATTCCCGGAACTGTTTCGACTTCGGATCGTAACGACCGATGTGCGCCGCCGCATAGTCGGTGTACCAGATCGCGCCGTCCGTGCCGATCCCGATCCGTCGCGTACGCGCCTCGCTGCGCGGCAGATCGATCCGCTCGAGCGTCAAGTTGCGTGGATCGATGGTTGCGAGCTGACTGGTTCCGAGAAGGTTCGCCCAGGGCCGTCCGTTCCCGTCGACGGCGATGCCGTAAGGCAGCGAGTTCGGTTGCGGCAGCTTCACCGCTTCGACCTTGCGGCCGGCGAGCGTCAGCCGACCGATGTAGTTGGAGCCCTGCGCGGTGAACCAGATATGGCCTTTGCCGTCGGCGGCCAGCGTATGCGGATCGCGGATCCCCTCGGGCATCGCGACCTTCTCGATCCTGCCGTCGGCCGGATCGACGCGACCGATGTGCGCGGCGCGATTGCCTGCGTACCAGACAGCGCGATCCTCGCCGAGGATCAGGTTGTGAGGACCCGTGCCCGCGTCGAGCACGATCCTGCGGAACTGTCCGCTCCGTGGATCGAACGACGCGACGTAGTCTCCCGTCTGGCCGACGAACCAGACCCGTCCGTCGCCATCCACGGCCGGGTCACGCGGCCGCGTGTCCGCCCACGGCACCTTCCAGTAGTCGAGCGTCGGTGGCGCCGCCGACTCGGCCGCGGACGCCTCGGCGAACGCCATTCCGAGCAGCGCGCAGGCGGTGCGCATCTCAGGCTCCTCCTTGCGCCGAATCGATCAACCGCAGTCTGCCGGCTTTCCGGGGAATCTTCCAGCGCGCGGGAATGACACACGGAGCGTATCGAGTGCTGCCTGCGGAGCAGGCATACGCCACGCATGCACTGCACCGCGGCATGACCGGGGCGCCATCCGGGCGTAGAGTGCCCACCCACGGAGCGTCCGCTCCGCAACACGAGCGCGGAAGACACGCGCAGGGGTCAATCAAATGTATCACGCAAGACGTGCGCTCGGCGCACTGGGTGGCCTGCTTTCGCTCATGGTCGTGGCGAGCCCGGCGGTCGCCGCCGATCGGCCTTACACGGAGGGAGCGGTCGTCAACGTCTCCGCGGTCCGCACCGAACCAGGCATGTTCGACGAGTACCTGAAGTACCTCGCCGGACCGTACAAGCAGGTGATGGAGGAGCAGAAGAAGGCTGGCGTGATCGTCGACTACGCAATCTACGCGGCCGACCCGCGCAGTCCACACGATCCCGACCTCTATCTGATCACCGTCTACAAGAACATGGCGGCTCTCGACGATCTGAATGCGAAGACGGACGCGATCACGGAAAAGACCTTCGGGACGCTCGAGCAGCAGTCCGCGGCAACGGTGCAGCGTGGCAAGCTGCGCACTCTCATCGGCAGCGAGTACATCCGCGAACTCAACCTGAAATGACCGCCGCCCGTCGAGCGGAGCAAAGGGGCCCGCGTTGCGGGCCCTTTTTCTGCGGCTGACCGACGTCGCGCCGGCGTCAGCGGCGCGTCTTGCGCAGCTTCTGGATCGCCTGCAGCTGCGCCGAAATCGCCGCGAGCTCCGCTTCGGCGGTTGCGATCTCGTGCTTCTCGGTGCGCGCACGGACGGCCTCCTCGGCCAGCCGCTTCGCCTCGAGCACCTTGGCCTCA
>JBQGDL010000007.1:0-43606 GCA_052039045.1 Steroidobacteraceae bacterium | reverse complement strand
CTGCCCGACGCTCGCGGCCTCTACAAGCGGCTCACCGCGCGCGAGAACATCGAATATTTTGCGCGCCTGCATTCGCTCGAGCAGCACGCGATCGCTGCGCGCATCGAGCAGCTCTCCGGGGCGCTCGATCTGGGAGAGTTTCTCGAGCGGCGCACGGAGGGATTCTCCGGCGGACAGCGAACGCGCACCGCGATCGCCCGCGCGCTGGTTCACGATCCGGGCAATGTCCTGCTCGACGAGCCGACCAACGGCCTCGACGTCATGACCACGCGCGCCTTGCGCGGTTTCCTCCGCGGGTTGCGCGCGGACGGCCGCTGCGTGCTGCTGTCGAGCCACGTGATGCAGGAGGTCGCGGCGCTCTGCGACCGGATCGTGGTGATCGCCTCCGGTCGAGTCGTCGCGCAGGGGACGCCGGAGGAGCTGCGCGCGCGAACCGGCGCCGCAAACCTCGAGGATGCATTCGTGCGGGCGATCGGCAGCGATGAAGGGCTGCTGGCATGAAGGCGCTCTGGACCGTACTGCGCAAGGAGCTGCTGGACGCGTTCCGCGACCGGCGCATGGTGCTGATGGCCTTTCTCGTGATGCCGCTCGCGGTGCCGAGCCTGCTCGCCGGGATGAGCGCGGTCGGCGTGCGCAAGCAGCTCGCCAAGCTCGAGTCGACGCTCGAGCTGCCGGTGATCGGCGCCGAGCACGCGCCGAATCTGATGGCCTGGCTCGGCAGCCAGAACGTGCGCATTGTCGCGCCGTCGGACGATCCCGACAGCGCGGTCCGTCGCCAGGAGTACGAGGTGATCCTGCGCATCGCGCCGGATTTCGCTGCGCGCTGGCGCGCCGGCGAGCCGGCGCGTGTCGAGGTGATCTACGACAGCTCGCGTCCGGTGCAGACGGGGGCCTCGGTCGGCAGGCTGCGCAGCCTCCTCGAGGCGTACTCGGCCCAGGTCGGGACGCTGCGGCTCATCGCCCGCGGCGTGCATCCGTCTACCGGCGAGGCGCTGCAGCTCGCGTTGCGCGACGTCGCGACGCCCGAGTCGCGTTTCGACTTCACGCAGCAGCTGCTGCCCTACCTGCTGTTACTGCTCGCGTTCATCGGCGGCATGCAGCTCGCGATCGACGCGACGGCCGGCGAGCGCGAGCGACAGTCGCTGGAGCCGCTACTCGCGACGCCGGTGTCGCGCGGTGCTCTGATCAGCGGCAAGATCCTCGCCACGGCGGTGTTCACGCTTGCCTCGCTGCTCGTGACGCTGCTCGCGTACCGGATCGCCTTCGCGATGATCCCGGTCCAGACGCTGGACCTGACGCTCGAGGTTTCGGCGGCGGCGCTCCTCAGACTGCTGCTGGTGATCTCGCCGATCATCCTGCTCGGTGCCACCGTGCTCACGGCTCTGGCGGCCTTCGCGCGCAGCCATCGCGAGGCGCAGGGGTACCTTCCGGTGCTGATCTTCCTGCCGATGGTGCCCACGCTGTTTCTGATGGTGGCGCCGGTACGTACGCAGCTCTGGATGCTGGCCGTGCCTTTCCTGAGCCAGAATCAGCTCATCCTGCGCCTGCTGCGCGGCGAGGCGATCGCGTGGCGGGAGTGGGCCTTGAGCCTCGGCGCGGGTCTGGCGCTGGTGGCCGTCGTGTGGTTCGTGGCGGCGCGTCTGTATCATCGCGAGCAGCTGGCGACTTCCGCCTGACGCGCTGCACACGGGAATGCGGATCGGGGTCATCGGCGCGGGCCTGAGCGGGCTCGCCACTGCGTTCTACCTGTCGCGGCTGCTGACGGGCTCGCGGCTCACCGTCTTCGAGGCGCAGGGGCACCCGGGCGGGACGCTGCAGACCGTCGACATCGATGGCTTCCGCTTCGAGACCGGCGCCAACGGCTTCCTCACCAGCCGGGCCGACTGCCTGCAGCTGGTGCACGATGCGGGGCTCGACGGTGAGCTCGTGCGCGCGGCGCCGGCGGCGCGGCAGCGTTTCATCTATACGGATCGGCTGCATGTCCTGCCGGATTCGCCGCGGCTCCTCGCCGGCAGCGGGCTTCTGACCTGGCGCCAGAAACTGCGTGCCGCCGCTGAGCTCTGCGTGCCCGCCCGGCGCAACGCCGGCGAGGAGAATCTGCGGCAGTTCGGCGACCGCCGCCTCGGACCGGCGGTGACGCGCTCGTTCCTCGACCCGATGGCCGCCGGCATACACGCCTCGACGCCCGAGCGGCTGTCGGTGCAGGCGGCCTTTCCGATGCTCGCAGAGCTCGAGCGCGCGCATGGCGGACTGCTGCGCGGGATGATCGCGCGTCGTGGCGCCGCGGGCGTAGGCGGCAGGTTGACGAGCCTCGCCGGCGGGATCGGCACGCTGCCGCGCCGCCTCGTCGAGCTCACGCCGGCGGAGTGGCGATTCGGCGACGCGGTGCGCTCCGTGACGCGGGCGGACACCGGTTTGCGGATCGCCGGCAGTCGATCGGCTGCCGAGGTCGACCGTCTGGTGATCGCCGCCCCGGCCCACTCGGCGGCGGCAATGCTCGCACCGCTCGATGCGACGCTCGCGGCGCAGCTTGCGCGGATCGAATATACGCCGATCGCCGTGGTCGGCTTCGGATATCGCACGCGACCGCACCCGCTCGAGGGTTTCGGCGTGCTGACGACCTCGGCATCACGCGTGCCGGTCCTCGGCGTCACCTGGGACAGCAGCGTCTTCCCAGGGCGCGCGCCGACGGGTGGATGCGCGCTTCGGGTGATGATCGGCGGACAGCGCGCCCCCGAGCTGGTCGCGCTCGACGAGGCGGCGCTCATCGAGACGGCGCGCACGGGTTTGAGGCTCACGATGCAGCTCGAGCGCGAGCCGGACGTCGCGTTCGTCCGGCGCTGGCCGCGCGGTATTCCGGAGTACGCCCCCGGTCATCTGGCATTGGTGGAGGAGATCTTCGCCCGCGCCGCTACCGTCGCCGGTCTGCATCTCAACTGCAACGCCTACCACGGTGTGGCGATGAACGACTGTGCACGCGAGGCTCGTGAGCTTGCGCTGCGAATTGCCTGCAAATGCTGACGCTGGCCGACCTGCACCGCGCGACGCGGACGCTCGCACGGCGCGACCTGGATCTCGCGCGCGTGGTGCGCGCGCACGGACCGCCGCCGCTATGGCGGCGCCGGCCGGGCTTCGCGACCCTGGTGCACATCATTCTCGAGCAGCAGGTGTCGCTCGCCTCCGCGCGCGCCGCGTTCGATCGCGTGCGGGCGCTTGCGCACCCGTTCACCCCGGCGACGTTCCTGGGGCTCGACGACCGGCAGCTGCGTGCGGCGGGATTCAGCGGCCAGAAGACCCGTTACTGCCGCAATCTGGCCTTTGCGATCCGCGACGGCGGGCTCGCGCTGCGCGGGCTCGCCACCCTCGACGACGACGAAGTTCGCCGGCAACTCACGGCTGTGACGGGCATCGGTGCGTGGACCGCGGATATTTACCTGATCATGGCGCTCGGCCGCCCCGATGTCTGGCCGCTCGGCGATATTGCGCTCGCGCAGGCGGCACGCGAGCTCAAGCGGCTGCCGGCGCGGCCGTCAGCCGCCGAGATGACCGCGCTCGGCGAGAGCTGGCGGCCCTGGCGCGCCGTGGCGGCGCGCGTGCTGTGGCACCACTACCTCAGCACGCCGCGTCACCATGCGATGCCGTAGTCCTCGCCGTGGTTGCTCGAGCCCCCCCACATCGTCCCGTGCGCGTGGTCGAGCATGATCGCGTTGATGGGGCCGGAGCTGCGGCCCTCGAACTCCAGCGTGTAGCCTCTGAGCCGTAGCTCGCGTCGCACCCACTCGGGCACGGACGCATTGAGCATCAGGCGGCCTGGCTCGGACCTGTGGTCGTCGAAGGAAGATTTCATCTGGTAGCTGTTGAAGTTCGCCGCCTCCGCCGCTTCCTGCGGCGTCATGCCGAATTCGTGCACGTTGAGAAGGAATTGCAGCAGGTTCTGGTCCTGCGAGTCGCCGCCCTGTACCGCGAACGCGAGCCAGGGCTTGCCGTCCTTCAGCGCGATACTGGGTGTCAGCGTGACCCGCGGGCGCTTGCCGGGCTCGATCACGTTGAAGGGATTCTGCCTTGGGTCAATGACGAACTGCTGCGCGCGCTGGCTCACGCCGATGCCGGTTCGCCCCGCGATGACCGCCGGGATCCAGCCGCCGCTCGGCGTCACCGCGACGAGCCAGCCGTCGGCGTCCGCGGCCACGACGCTGGTCGTGCCGCGCATGAAGCCGTCCTTGAAGCGTGCGAGTTCGGCTTCCGCGGCGGCGGTGCGCGTCGCTTCCACGGCCGGCGTCACCGCCGCCGCCCGCTCGCGCAGCAGGTCCGCATACGGGTTGGTGCCGTTCTGGAACGGATACGGATCGCCGGGCCCCGCGCTCGCGTCGTTGCGCTGCGGGGCGATCGTCGCCGCGCGCTGTTTCGCATAGGCCTTCGACAGCAGCCCGGCGCGCGGCTCCTCGGGCGGGAAGCGCGGGTCGCCGTAGTAGAAATCGCGATCGGCATAGGCGAGGTTCATCGCCTGGTAGACGGTGTGGATGTAGCTCGCGCTGTTGTAGCCCATCGCGCGCAGGTCGAAGTTCTCGAGGATGTTGAGCGTCTGCAGCAGCACCGGCCCCTGCGTCCAGGTGTCGAGCTTGTAGACGTCCACTCCACGGTAGGTCGTGTGGAGCGGCTCCTCGATCCACGGCTTCCACGCGGCGAGATCATCGAGCGTGATCAGCCCTCCCTGCTCGCGGAAGCCGCGCACGAACTCCTGCGCGATGTCGCCGCGGTAGAACCGGTCGTGCGCCGCCGCGATCGCATCCTTGCGCGACTTGCCCGCGGCGAGGGCCTGCCGCTCGGCCTCGACCAGCTTGCGCAGCGTTGCAGCGAGATCCGCCTGGCGGAAGATCTCGCCCGGCTGCGGCGCTTCTCGCGACTCGCCGGCATGCGGCAGTAGCACCCCCTTCGAGTACGGCCAGTCGCGCAGCGTCTTCTTCCAACGCTCGATGTTGTTGGCAGTCTCGGCGTCGATGGGGTAGCCGTCGGCGAGCTCGATCGAGGGAGCCAGCACCTCGCCGAGCGAGAGATTTCCGTACTCGGCGAGCATCAGCATGATGCCGCCCGGCGTACCCGGTGTGATTGCGGACAGCGGTCCATGCTCCGGGGGAAAGCCAAGCCCCTTGCCGCGGTAGAACTCGGCGGTTGCCCCGCTGGGCGCTACGCCCACCCCACTGATCGCGATCACCTTGCGACTGCGCGGCTCATAGATCAGGGCCTGCGTTTCGCCGCCCCAGCTCAGCACGTCCCACATGGTCGAAGTTGCCGCGATCATCGCGCAGGCGGCATCGACCGCGTTGCCACCGCGCTCGAACATCATGGCGCCCGCCGTCGCGGCGAGGGGCTTGCCGGTGATCGCCATCCATTTGCGGCCGTGCAGCGGCGGCTTCTGCGTTTTCGCCATGGAGCGCGCGACGGCTGGATCCACCGCCTGGGCCGCCGGATCGCTCGGCATGCTCATTGCGGTAAGGGCGGCAGCTATGCAGCAGACGAGACGCAGACGTCGGCCGGCAAGCCGCAGGATCGAGAGCCTTGACATGATCGTTTCCGTGCCGACATGAGTGCCGGGCAGTATATCGGCTATGCTCCGCCGTTCGTCACCACCGGGGCCACCGATGCATCGCACGCTTGCCATGGTTCTGCCGTTCGCGCTCGCCGCACCGACGCTCGCAGGAGCGGCCGACACGCGGCGGCTCGACGCCGCGATCGAGCGCGTACTGCCGGATGTGGTCGACTGGCGCCGCGACATCCACCGCAATCCCGAGCTCGGCAACCGGGAAGTGCGCACCTCGAAGCTCGTTGCCGAACATCTCGAGTCGCTCGGTCTCGAGGTTCGCACGGGTATCGCGCACACCGGAGTGGTTGGCATCCTGCGCGGCGGCCGGCCCGGCCGCACCGTCGCACTGCGCGCCGACATGGATGCGCTGCCGGTTACCGAGCAGGCGGACGTGCCCTTCAAGTCAGTCGCAACGAGCGAATACCGCGGCGAGAAGGTCGGTGTCATGCACGCCTGCGGGCACGACGGCCACACCGCGATCCTGATGGGCGTCGCCTCGGTGCTCGCAGGCATGCGGAAGGATCTCCCCGGCACGGTGATGTTCGTGTTCCAGCCGGCGGAAGAAGGCCCCCCGGAAGGTGAGCGCGGAGGCGCGCCGCTGATGCTCGAGGAGGGTCTGTTCTCGCAGGTAAAACCCGACGCGATGTTCGGACTGCACCTGCGGGCGGAGCTCAACGTGGGGCAGATCGGCTATCGCAGCGGCCCGATCATGGCGGGATCGGACTGGTTCCGCGTGGTGGTCACCGGCCGGAGCGCTCACGGCGGGCGACCTTGGGACGGCGTCGACCCGATCGTTACGGCTTCGCAGATCGTGCTCGGGCTGCAGACGATCGTCGCGCGTCAAACCGACATCACGCGCGCGCCGGTCGTCGTAACGGTGGGATCGATCAAGGGAGGAGTGCGTTTCAACATCGTTCCTGAGACCGTCGAGCTCGTCGGTACGGTGCGTACCTTCGATCCGCAGATGCGACTCCAGACGCTCGAGCGCATCGCGCGCATCGCCACCCAGACTGCCCTGGCCGCCGGTGCGACCGCGCGCTTCGAACCCGATGATGAGCCGAACAAGGTGGTGGTAAACGACCCGGCCCTGACCGAGCAGATGCTTCCCACTCTGAAGAGGATCGCGGGCGACGGTCTGGTGATTCCGCCGTTCTCCACCGTTGCAGAGGACTTCTCGTTCTATTCGGACGAGGTCCCGACGTTGTATGTGTTCGTGGGCTCGACGCCCGCCGATCGCGACGCCGCGAGCGCGCCAAGCAACCATTCGTCGATGTTCCTGGTCGACGAGAAGTCGCTGGATCATGGGGTCAGGATCCTGCTCGGTCTGGCCCTGGATTACCTGCGCGGCGGATAGCAGGAAAATGGCTCGGAGCCATTTTCCTGCAGACAGGCCTCGGGAAAATGGCTCCGAGCCATTTTTGTCATCGAGGCGGCGGCTGCCAGCCGACGGGCTTGTAAACCCACACCTGTCCTATGGTCCCGCCGCCGAGGCCGAGCATGACGTCGTAGCTCACGATGTACTTCCATTTGCCGAGCACGCCGGTCGTGCTGCTGAGCGCCGGCGCGCTCGCACCGGCGACCGGCGCGGGCACGACCGTCCAGCCGGTGGTGGCGAAGGCGGGGCCGGACGCCGGTGGCTTGAGATGCCAGATCGCGCCGTCGCCGCTCCAGAGCACAAAGGCCTTGCGGCGCGGGTCGTAGTCCATGCCATGGAGCCTCGACAACACGAACTGCCCCGCGGCGTCAGGCGGCACGAACTTGATCGGGTCGTTGGTTGGACCCGGCGTGGCGACGTTCCACATCACGATGCCGTAAACGCTGCCCATGCGCGCCGTGCGCAGATAGATGCGGCTCGCCGGGTCGTACGCGCCGGCGCCTTGGTCGGAATAGCTTCGCAGGCCCGGCCCGATCAGCGTCCACTCGTCGAGCGCCGGATTGCCGATGTCCACGATCCGGTAGCGGAACAGATCGCCGCCTGTCTCCGCGCCCTCGCTGACGAGGATGGATTCGACGCCCTGCTCGAAGACATACGCCGAGGTGCCGTTGACGAACCGGTCCGGTCGATTCGTGCCCATGCCGTTGACTGCGACCGTATTGCGGTTGTCCCACATCTGGCCGCCGATGACGTCGCTGAAGACCGCAGGGTTCACCTGCGAGCCGGTCGCGCCGCCGACCATGTCGGCGCCGGCGCGGCTCGGGTCCCACAGATACGGTCCGGTCCGGGTGATCCCGTCACCGAGAAGGAACGGTCCGCCGGTGTTGTACGCGGCGCCGCCGAAGCTGATGAACCGGTCGGCGAGCGGCAGAAATTCCTGATTGTCGTAGGTGTGCGAGGAGATGGGCGCATTTTGCGGGCCGTCCACCGTGAAGAAGCGCCAGTCCGCGAACGGCGCATGCACCGCGCTCGGCAGTGAGGCGCGCTGCCAGCGCAGCGTCTCCGCATCGAAGCGGTACACGTCGTTGCCGGCGTAGTTGGCGTGGCCGCCGCCCCAGATGATGAGCTGACGGCGATTCCGGTCCCAGGCCATGGATCCCCACGCGAGGATGATCTTGCTGGGATCGCCGAACGGCTTGCCGTCGACCTGCGCGCGCTGTTGCGTCGGCGTCCACACCGAATCGAAGCGGTTGATGTTGACCTGCAGCCAGCTGCCTTCGGGGGCCGCCGCGATCCGCTCGAGCAGTTGGTCTTGAGTGGCGGACGCCAGCACGGTGATCGACACGCTCGCGTTATCGGTGCCGCCGAGCCCGTCGGACACCGTATAGCTGAACGTGTCGCTGCCTTCGAAGCCGGCGGCCGGCACGTAGCGGACCGAGCCGTCGGCCTGCGCGGTCGCCACACCGTGCGCAGCGGCGCCCACCGGGCCCAGCGCCAGCGGATGGCCATCGGGGTCAGTATCGTTGGCGAGCACCTCGATCACCACCGCGACGTCGCGCCGCGTACTCGCCGCGTCGTCGGCGGCAACCGGCGGCCGGTTTTCGTCGGCGGGGTCAGGCGGAGGCACCGGATCGGGGTCCGGATCGGGAGGAGTCGGGTCGGGATCGGGAGGCGCATCGGGGTTGGGCGGGGCCGGGTCGGGCGCCGACGTGGCCGGCGGGCTCTCGCCGGATCCGCCGCACGAGGTCAGATACGGCATCATCAGGCCGAGCACGGTCGTCGCAACGATCCCAGGGAAGTCGAGCCGCCGCCATGCCATGCTGGTCGCCAGATTCCGCGACATCGGTGGCCCGCTGCCCGGCTCCCTTCGAACTGGGGCGCCATCGTACAGGGGGGGTGCCGGCGGAGACAGTCGTCCCGGGTGCGGGAATCGCGTAAGAATCGTCGGTCAGGCCAAACCTTTGCGGCTACCGGTGCATCTCAGACGTCGAGGCGCGGCCGTTCGTGCCAGCCAGCCGCCCGGCGACGGGTAGGATTGCGCGCCGGTCCACGGGGCCGGGGTTTTCCGAGGTGTGGTTTTGGCCGAGGCGTCCGCTGTAATCGATTTCGACCGCGCGCGTCGCGACGCCGACGAGCGAGGATTGGTGGCAGCGGCCAAGGCGGGCTCCGAGGTGGCGTTCGAAGCGCTGTATCGCATGCACGTCGGCCGGATCCATGGACTGTGTCTGCGCATGACAGCACATCGAGAACGTGCCGAGGACTGCACCCAAGAGGCCTTCATCCAGGCCTGGCGCGCGCTGCCGCGCTTCGAGGAGCGCAGCGGCTTCGGCACCTGGCTGCATCGGATCGCGGTGAACGCCGTGCTCGCACAGAGCCGGCGGCGACGCGAGGAGACCGGCGTGGACGCGCCGATCGATGACACGCTCGAAGGCGTTGCCGATCCCGCCGCGGAGCCGCCGGGCGGCGACCTCGATCTCGAGGCGGCGATCGCCGCGCTTCCGCCCGGGGCGCGCCGCGTACTCGTCCTCGCGGGCGTGTATGGCTATTCGCACGAGGAAGCAGCGGCGATGCTCGGTATCGCGGTTGGCACCTGCAAGGCGCAGCTGCATCGCGCCCGGCAGCTGCTCGGCGCACGCCTCGCAGCCGCCGAGTCGTCCGCATGAGCCAGGGCGACCATTCCGCCGATGCGCGGCTCGACCGCGCGCTCGCCGGGCTTGCGCGCGACCTGCCGCCGGATCGCGATCTGTGGCCGGCAATCGCCGCGCAGCTCGAGCCGCGCCGCCGCGGGCAAGCCCGGTGGCCGCTGGCAGCCGCCGCGGCGGTGCTGCTCGTCGCCGCCTCTTCGCTCATTACCGCGCAGATCATGCGACGCAGCGAGCCGCCCAGTGCTGCGGGCGCAGCGCCTGCGGCGAGCGACACCCCGCGTGTCGTGCCGGCGACGTTCGGCCCGGGCTACGCGCTCGATCCGGAATACGCCGCGGCCCGCGAACAGCTCGCGACGATGCTCGCCCGACGCATCGACCGGCTGCCGAGCTCGGCGCGACAGAAAGTCGAGCACAATCTCGCGGAGCTGCGCCGGGCCGCCGACGAGATCAATGCGGCGCTCGCGCTGCAGCCCGGCGACGCGCTGCTCGAGGAGCTGCTGCTGAATACCTACCAGGACGAGCTCGCGGTGCTCGCGAGCGTCAATCAGTTGGCAAACCTGAACGGGACGGACGTCCCGGAGGATGAGAGGATCAAGCTATGACGATCGAGTTCCGCGACTTTGCCGGCAGCCGGGCGGTGCGCGCAGGGGCGCTGCTCCTGGGCCTGGCGCTGGCGATGTCGAACGCGGCGGCCGACGACAGCACGCCGATCAGCAAGCGTGCGGCCGCGGATCCGGCCGGGGAGGTGCAGATCTCGAACACCTCCGGGTCGGTGGTCGTGAGCGGATGGAACCGCAACGAAGTCGAGGTCACCGGCGAGCTCGGCGAGGGTACCGAGCGTCTGGAATTCGACAGCTCCGGAAAGCACACCCGGATCAAGGTCGTGCTGCCGAAGAGGTCCCACCGCAGCGACGACACGGACCTCGTCGTCCGGATACCGTCGGGCAGCAGCCTGTCCGTCAACACCGTGAGCGCCGACATCCAGGTGAAGGGCATCCGCGGGGCGCAGCGCCTGCAATCCGTGAGCGCCGACATCGAGACCGAGGCGGCAGCCGAGGACGTGGAATGCAAGACGGTGAGCGGCGACATCGCCGTCGCCGGCCATGGCGCCGCCGGGCTCGTCACCATCACCACAGTGAGCGGCGATGCCCAGGTCCAGAGCGTGGCGGGTGAGGTCAACGGCAATACGGTGAGCGGGAACTTCGATTTCGGTCTCGAGAAGGTCACGCGCTCGCGCCTGCGCAGCACCAGCGGCGACCTGACGCTCAAGGGCACGCTGACCCCTGACGCACGACTCGACGCCGAAAGCATCAGCGGCGACATCCGCCTCGACCTCGTCGGCAAGCCGAGCGGCGAGTTCGACGTGTCGAGCTTCAACGGCGAGATCCGCAACTGCTTCGGTCCGAAGCCGCAGCGCACCGACGAGTACGCGCCGGGGCGGGAACTGCGGTTTCGCGAGGGTACGGGCAGCGCGCGCGTGCGGATCAAGACGCTGAACGGCGATATCAGCGTCTGCAACCGGTGAGAGGCGGGCCTGCGCCGTCATGGGGCTCGCGCACGTCGCCGATTCGTGGACAATAGGCCGCGGCGCCGGGAACACCGGCTCGGCCGGGGCTGTCTCAGCTGGCGGAGCGTCCGGGGCGCCGAGCGTTCCCCCCCCGGTGGATGATCACGGCAAGCGCATGGCCTTTTTCTCGGAACTGAAGCGCCGTCGCGTCGGCAAGGTGGCGCTCGGCTACGGGGGCGTTGCGTGGCTGGTCACGGAAGCGTCATCGGTCGTCCTGCCCGCGCTGCGCCTGCCCGAGTGGACGGTCACGTTCGTGGTCGTGTTCCTGCTGGCGGGCTTTCCGGTCGCCATGATCATGGCCTGGGTGTTCGACGTCGGACCGCAGGGAATCCGCCGCACGGCGCCGCTGCGCGACGAGACGCAGACCATGCAGCTGCGTCTGCGCCTGGCGTACGCCGCGGTCGTGCTGCTGCTCATGGTGGGGCTCGGCTATCTCCTGTACGAGCGCGGGCTGGGGCGTGCGCTGGCCGGCGTGCAGCAACACAGCTCGATCGCGGTGCTGCCGTTCACCAACCTGAGCGGCGATGCGTCGAAGGACTATTTCAGCGACGGCATGTCCGAGGAGCTGCTCAACCTGCTGGCACGGGTACCTGGCCTGCAGGTCGCCTCGCGCACGTCCGCATTTGCGTACAAGGGCCGCAATATCGACATCCGCGAAGTCGGGCGCGAACTCGGCGTCGAGACGGTGCTCGAGGGCAGCGTCCGGCAGGCCGGCGATCAGGTGCGCATCACCGCGCAGCTGATCGACACCGAGACCGGGTTTCATCTCTGGTCCGACACCTACGACCGGCAGCTCGCCGACATCTTCCAGGTGCAGGACGAGATTGCCGGCGCGATCGTCGACAGGCTCCGCATCCAGCTCGCGCCGCAGGAGCAGCAGCTCGCACAGCGGACGCAGGCGCCGACGCAGAATGTCGAGGCATACGAGCTCTACCTGCAGGGTCGCGCGGTGTGGAAGAAGCGCGGCGAAGCCAACCTGAAGCGCGCCATCGAACTGTACCAGGCGGCGCTCGGGCACGATCCGGGGTTCGCGCGTGCGCACGCGGCGCTCGCCTCCAGCTACGTCGTGATGCCCGGCTACACCAAGGAGCAGGATGACGAGGACAAGTTCTTCCGCCTCGCGGAGACTTCGGCGCGGCAGGCGCTGATACTCGACCCGAACGTCGGCGAGGCGCACGCGGTACTGGCACAGATCAATTCCGACCGGGGCGATTTTCTCGACGCGGAGTCCGGCTTCTTCTTCGCGATCTCGCTCGAGCCCAACGAGCCGACGCCGCATCACTGGTACTCGATCCTGCTGTCCAAGGTCGGCCGCCTGCAGGCGGCGCTGACGCAGGCGCGCCGCGCCTACGAGCTGGACCCGGCATCGCCGATCCTGGCCGCCAATCTCGCCAACATGCTGGTGCAGGTCGACCAGACCGAAGACGGTCTGCGGTTTGCCGCTCTGGCCTCGGAACTGGGCTTCGACGAGAAGAGGTCCGGCATCGAGGCGGCGATTGCGATGCGTCGCGGCGACTGGAGCACTGCGCGCCGTCTGATCACCCAGATCGACAGTATGCCCGACGAGCTCAAGCCGTACGCCGAGCGTTTCGTCGATGCGCTGGCCGATCCGAAGCTGCGTGCCGAGGTCGTGGCGGAAATGCGCGCTATCGATCCCGACATCGCATCGCAGGCCGACCTAGTCGGACCCTACCTGCAGCTCGGCGAGGTGGATCTCGTCTACCGCATCCTCGACGAGGAGTTGCGCCGGGACGAACGCTCGTGGGCGAGCCACTGGGATCTCGGTCTGGCGTGGTCGCCGGAAGGCCGCCGCTTCCGCACCGACCGCCGCTTCGGGCAACTCGCAGAACGCATCGGCATGGTCGACTACTGGAAGCAGTACGGCTATCCCGACGCATGCCGCGCCGGCAACGGCGCGACCCTGCTCTGCAGCTGACGACGGCCACCCGCCGACCCGGCGGCGGGTCAGTTGCTACCATGCAGCCCTGTTCCCCACACAGGGTCTGCCGCAGGTGTCGCCCCGGGTGATCAAATGGACGACGATCGCAGCAGGCGCGTTGCTCGCGCTCGTCGCCGCCTGCGGCCTGTTGCTCAAGCTGCTGTTCGATCCCAACGACTACCGGACGCGAATCGAGCTCGCGTTCAGCGAGCGCACCGGGCGCGTGCTCGAGCTGGAAGGCGAGCTCAGTCTGCGGCTGTTGCCGCGGCTCGCCGTCAGTACCGGCCCCTTTTCGGTGAGTGAGCGCGCGGACGCCGGGGAGGGCAACTTCCTCACCGCTCGGGACGCGCGCCTCGCGCTGGCGCTGCTGCCTCTGCTGCAACGCCGTGTCGAGCTCGGCGAGCTGATGCTCGTCGAGCCCGTCCTCGCGCTGCGCATCGACGCCGCGGGCCGCGACAACTGGTCCGACCTCTTCGAGCGTCCCGCGCCTCCCGTGGAAGAGCCGCAGGCCGAGCCGGGCGAGTCGCCGGTTCGCGCCTTCCGCATCGATAGCCTGGCCGTCAAGCGCGGCCGCCTGACCCTGCAGGATGCCCGTCGGCCGCGACGTCTGCAGGTTTCCGATCTGGAGCTGGAGGCGGGGCCGCTGGTCCCCGATGCCGCCGCGACCGTCCGGACGAGCTTCGCGCTCGGGGACGGCGAGCGCGAGCTGCTGCGCTCGGTGCTGAGCGGCCGCGTCGCGCGCGCGCGCCCGGGTCTCTGGTCGGTTGAGGATCTCGACAGCGAGCTCGAGCTTCCGCTGCGCAGCGCGACACAGCGTGCGCCCACGCAGGCACGCATCCAGGTACGCCGGCTCACGGCCGACATCGACGCGCGTCGCTATTCGGCGCCCGAGGTGCGCTACCGGCTGGGCGACGCGCGCGGCGAGGCGAGCCTGGAGGCCCGCGGGGGCGATAGCGGGTTCACGGTGGCCGGCCCGATCAATCTCGAGCGTACCGATCTGAGATCGCTGCTCGCGGCGGTCGGTGTCACGCTGCCCGCGTTCGCGAATCCTAAGCTGCCCGGCGCGATCGAGCTCAAGGCCACGCTCCATTCAGGGCAGGGCGTGGCGTTGCGCGACATCGTTGCGGTGGTGGGCGGAACGCGGCTGACGGGCAGCGTACAGGCCGGCGGCGGGCCGGCCGCGCCGCTGCGGTTCGACCTGCGCGGCGATCGCCTCGCGCTCGACGATTACCTTCCGGCGCCGAACAGCGGCGCCGCGGGCGGTGCGACTGCCGCAGGGCAGTCGACGGACAGGGACGATCGTCGGCACACGCTCGAGGCCTCGGGCCAACTCGCGTTCGGCCACGCGACCTTCGCGGGAGTGGAGCTCGAGAACCTCGACGCGAACGTGGCGCTGCGCCACGGCACGCTCGAGCTCGAACCGCTTCGTGCCTCGGTCTTCGGCGGCAGCAGCGAGACACGGCTGCGCTACGAGCTCGCCCGGTCGCCGCCGCGCCTGACTCTCGAGCAGCGCCTCGTTGACGTCGACACGGCCGCGCTCATGAACCAGCTCCTCCGCCAGCGGCGAGTGACGGGCCGCGGCACGCTCAAAGCGCGGCTCAGCGGCAGCGGTCGCGGACGCGTGGCGCTGCTTGCAAGCCTTGCCGGACCGTTCGAGGTGCGCGTGCGCGACGGACGCGTGATCGGGATCGACGTCTGGGCCGAGATCGAGCGCGCCGTGGCGGCCGCGCGCGGCACCGCGATGCCGCGACCGTCGGCCACCCCCTATACGCCGTTCGACCGGTTCGTGGCGGCGGGACGGCTCGACGGCCAGCTGATCCGCACCGAGCGCTTCGCGGTGGCGAACCCTCAGCTGCGCGCCGGTGGAGCGGGAACGATCAATTACGGCAGCGGCGCGCTGGACCTCGCGCTGACCGCGCGCCTGCTCGAAGCGCCGGAGGGCACGCTCGCCGGCGTCTCGCTCGATCGCCTCGTAGGCATCGATATACCGCTCAGCGTACGCGGCACGTTGACCGAGCCACGAGTGCGGCCCGACGTCGAGCGGCTGCTCGAAGCCGCGGCGCGGCAGCAGCTGCAGCAGGAGGGTGAGAAGATCGAAAAGAAGCTCAAGGACAAGCTCGATGAAAAGCTCAGGGACCTGCTCGGACAATGAGGCGACGTCGGCTCGTGGCTGCTCTTGCGATCGCGTTGCTGCCGACGGGCGCGCAGGCCCTCTCGGTGCAGTCCCTGGACGCGAGTCTGAGAGAGGGCGTTTACCGCGTGGAGCTCGTCGCACGCGTCGACGCGCCGGTGGAGGACGTCGCCGCAGTGCTCACCGATTACGCGGCGTACCCGCAGCTCGATCCGCGGATCCGGTCAAGCAGCGTGCTGCCCTCGGAAGAGGCGGGCGTCGAGCTGGTGCGCACCGTCGTGCGCGCCTGTGCCGGCTTCTTCTGCCGCAACGTCGAGCGCGTGGAGCGCGTGCAACGGCGCAACGGCGAGCTGCTGGCGACTGTCATCCCGGAACGCAGCGAATTGCGCGAGGGCCGCATGCGCACGACCTGGCAGGCGGCCGAGTCGGCGACCGACGTCACCTACCAGGTGGAGTTCGTACCAGCCTTCTGGGTGCCGGCTGTGATCGGGCGGCTTTACGCGGAACGCGTGCTGCGGGCATCGACGCTGCAGCTGTTCGACAACGTCGAGAAGCGGGCACGTGAGCGCTGATTCTGGCCCGGTGGACGCAGCGCGCGCGACCATCTTCGCGTCGCGCTTGCTAGCCTGGTTCGAGCACGACGGCCGCAAGGATCTGCCCTGGCAGCGTGACCCGACGCCGTACCGGGTATGGATTTCCGAGATCATGCTTCAGCAGACGCAGGTCGCGACCGTGATCCCGTACTTCGAGGCGTTTACGCGCCGGTTTCCGGACGCCGCAAGCCTGGCCGAAGCGTCCCTCGACGAAGTCCTGCACCTGTGGTCGGGTCTCGGCTATTACGCGCGGGCGCGGCACCTGCAGCGCGCTGCACGGGCAATCGTCGCGCGCCACGGCGGCGAGTTTCCACGCACGCTCGCCGAGTTGATGGCGCTGCCCGGGATCGGTCGCTCGACGGCGGGCGCGATCCTCGCGCTGTCGCGCGGCGAGCGCCACCCGATTCTCGACGGCAACGTCAAGCGCGTGCTGACGCGGCAGTTCGGCATCGAAGGCTACCCCGGCGATCCGCGCGTCGAGGAGCGGCTCTGGTCGCTCGCGGAGGCGTGCACGCCCGGCGAGCATGTCGCGCGGTACACACAGGCGATCATGGATCTGGGCGCGACGGTGTGCACGCGCGCGAAGCCGGCTTGTCTCCTGTGCCCCGTGGCCGCGGACTGCGTCGCGCGGCGCGAAGGCCGTCAGGCGCAGCTGCCCTCGCCGCGGCCGAGGACGCGCCGTCCGCAGCGCGAGCTGTGGGTCGTGATCGCGGTGCGTCCCGGCGGTGAGCTGCTGCTCGAGCGGCGCCCGCCGCAGGGAATCTGGGGCGGGCTGTGGGGTCTGCCGGAGTTCCCTACGCGCGAGCACGCCGTGCAGTGGAGCAGCGAGCGGCTGTCCGGTGCGCAGGCAGCGGAGCCGGCCGAGCCGCTGCGGCACGCGTTCAGCCATTTCGAGCTCGAGATGAAGCCGCTGATCGTGCGATGTGTGGACTGGGTCGCTGGGCTCCGCGAGGACGACCGGTATCTCTGGTACGACGCCCGCGATCCGCCGCGGCTCGGTCTGCCGAAACCGGTCGTGTCATTGATCCGCGCTGTGGCTGGGAGAGGGAAGAAATAGCCACAAAATCGCCCGAGAAGCACACGGAAGCGACGGCTGACCAGGCCGATGGTGTTCGTGGGCGAGCTACGAACTCGGCGATCGGCGAGCGTGACGTACAGCTTGACGGCGGGGTTCAGCCGGGCCAAGTTAGCGGCGGCTGTGCAAAGGGGGACGCCCGTCGGCATACGCCGAGAGGCCTGCGTCGACCGGGGTTAACAATGACTGTGTCGATCGCTGTCCGGCGATCCGAAGAACCAGGCGCACCACGGTTGGCTGACATCCGACCAGGACACCGGGGCGGGCGGGCGCTGCTGCCGGCGACGTTTCTTGTCGTGTTGGGCGCGGTGCTGCCCGCGGCCGGCCAGGACGCCGAGCTCGAGCAGATCGTCGTCACCGGCTCGCGCATCGCGCGGCCGGATTTCAGCTCCGCGAGCCCGATCGTTTCGGTCACCCAGGAGCTCTTCGAGCGCAGCGGCGCGCGCACGGTCGAGGTGGCGCTCAATACGCTGCCACAGTTCGTCCCGTCGTGGACGAGTACCTCGAACCTCCCCGGTAACGGCGGGCAGGCCAACGTCGACCTCCGAGGTCTGGGCACTACCTCGACGCTGGTGCTGCTGGACGGCAAGCGTCTGATGCCCGCCAACGGCAGCGGCGTCGCGGACCTCAACATCATTCCGTCGTCGCTCATCGAGAGCGTCGAGATCATTACCGGCGGGGCGTCCGCCGTATACGGCTCCGACGCGCTTGCCGGTGTCGTCAACTTCAAGCTCAAGCGCACGTTCGATGGCGTCGAGGTCGGGGGCGTCTGGGCCCAGACCGATCGCGGCGACGGCGCGCAGTACGAGGCTGGCCTCACGGCCGGCACGGATTTCGCTGGCGGTCGCGGCTCGATCGTCGGGTTCGTGGGATATGTCGATCGGCGGCAGGTCAACTACACCGATCGCGAATTCTCCAGGTACGCGCTGGAGTACGTGGGGCCGGACGCCGGAACTCTGGGTCCGGATGATTCGTTTCTGCCGTTCGGATCGTCTTCGATCGAGGAGGGTCGGGTCAGCTTCCCGCTGGGGAACGCGCCGAGCCCAGCCGCCTTCGATTCCCTGATGACCGCTTACGGCGCCGCCGTGCCGTACCAGCTGAACTTTGGCTTCAATGACGATGGCAGCCTTTTCACCCAGGGTGCGCCGCAGTTTTTCTTCGATCAGGTCCCCGCCGTCGCGAATTACCGCTACCCGCGCGACCCTGTTTTTTTCAACGAGTACGCGTACACGTACAACTTCGCGCCCGACAACGCGCTGCAACTGCCACTCGAGCGCAAGTCCGCGTTCCTGCGCGCGGACTTCGAGCTGAGCGACTCGGTGCGTGTCTACACCCAGGCGCTGTACGCGGACTACGAGGCGGATACGCAGCAGGCATCGACGCCGTTGTTCGACGTATTCATGCCGGTGACGAACCCGTTCATCCCGGACGACCTGGGGTTCCTGCTCGCCTCGCGGCCGGACGCCGGCGCGGACTTCTCGTTCCAGAAACGCCTGTCCGAGCTCGGGCCGCGGGTTGCGAACAACCAGTACGAGGTTTATCAGACCACGCTGGGGCTGTCGGGCGAGGTCCTCGATGCCTGGCAGTACGACGCCTACGTGCAGGTGGGCGCCAACGATCAGACGAGCCATCAGACCGGCTCCGTGCTGAGGTCGCGGATCGAGGAGCTGACCTATGCGCCGGACGGCGGCGTATCCATCTGCGGCGGCTTCGACCCGTTCGGTCTCGGTTCGATTTCGCAGGAGTGCCTGGACTACATCGCCGTCGACGCCTCGAACCACGCGTCGGTCGACCAGACGATCGTCGAAGCCTCGCTATCGGGCCCCGTGTTCGCGCTGCCGGCCGGCGAGCTGCGCGTGGCGCTCGGCGCGTTCTACAAGGAGGACAAGTACCAGTACGCTGCGTCACCGTTCGCCAGCGAATTCGTGCCCTCTCCCGGCAGTACTTGTCCTCCTGATTGCCGGCAGGACATCGCGGGTTTCGTCGCGTCCGACGACATCCGCGGCGACGACCACAACGTCGACGTGTACGCCGAGGCGCTGGTCCCTGTCCTCGCCGGACTGCACGGCGTGGAGTCGCTCGAAGCGGTGCTCGGCTACCGTCTCTCGGATTACGAATCGGCCGGGAGCTTCGACTCCTGGAAGGCGGAGCTGCTTTACCGGCCGATCGGGAGCCTCCGCGTGCGCGGTTCGTACCAGGAGGCCGTCCGCGCCGCGAGCGTGTCGGAGCTCTACCGGCCGCAGCTGCCCGCATTTTTCGACTACTTCGACTTTCCGGGCAGTCTCGAGCCGTGCGAGGTCGACAGCGTACAGAGGACCGGGCCGGACTCAGCGCGTGTCGAGGCGCTCTGCGTCGCACAGGGCGTGCCGGCCGAGCTGTTGCCGGAGTTTCGCGACTCCGGCGGATTTGCGACCGGCGTTGCCGGGGGCAACCCCGGCCTGGGTCCGGAGGAGGCCAGCACCACCACCGTCGGGCTCGTCTGGACGCCGCGCGCCGCTCAGCGGCTGCTCGCGAATCTGCAGATCTCTGTCGACTGGTATCGCATCGACATCGCCGACCGGATCACGGCGGTGCCGTTCGTCGATTTCGTCTCGTTCTGTTTCGACCCCGCGTACAACCCGGAGATGTCGGGCTCGAACCAGTGGTGCAGTCTTTTCGGACGCGATGCGACGACCGGCGAGATAGAGGACGCCCGGCAGCTGTTGCTGAACGCCTCGGACTGGGAAACCAACGGCGTCGATGTGCAGCTCGACTGGCGATTCGATCTGGGGCCGGGGCAGCTTGGCGTCAACTGGCTCGTCTCGTGGATCGACTCCATCACGATCCGCGTCGAGGATAGCAACGCCCCGACCGATGATCTGGTCGGTACCATCGGCCTTCGCTCGGTCGCTGTCGGCACCGGCGGCGCTTTTCTCAGCGCTTTTCCGGAATGGAAGTCCAGCCTGCGCATGAGCTACATGTGGCAGGACTTGGTGCTGGGCGTGGGGTGGCGCTACATCGACTCGATGACCGACGCCGCTACGTTTCTGGATCCCGATCCCGCCTTCCGCGTTCCGCACCTCGACTACTTCGACCTCGATGCCAGCTACGCGTTCTCCGCGGGCCCGCTCGCGGGCCTGGAGCTGCGCGTCGGCGTCGAGAACCTCACCGGCGAGGACCCGCCGATCTTCCCAAGCTATATTCAGGCCAACACCGACCCATCGCAGTACGACGTCCTGGGTCGGCGCTACTACGCCAGCCTGCGCTACTCCTTCTGAGCAGCATCGTGCAGGCGATTCTTCGACTGTATCGCGAGGCGCGGCGCCGCAAGGTGTTCCGCACCGGCGCGCTCTATGTGCTCGGCGCCTGGCTCATGCTGCAAGTGGCGGACGTGCTGTTTCCCGGGTTCGGGATTCCGGATGCGGCCATCCAGGCGCTGGTGTGGGCGGCGGTGCTGGGCTTCCCGTTGGCGCTGGCCTTCGGCTGGCTGTATGAGATCGGTCCGGGCGGCATCCGCCGCACGGTACCCGCCGATGCTGGCGCGCTTCCCGAGCCGCAGTCGCTCGCTCGCCGCGACTACCTGATCCTGGCGGCCTTTGCTGCGATTGCCGCAATGCTCGTTGTGCGAGCCGTGCAGGAGGTTCGTGAGACGCCGCTCGCCGAGTCGCCGGAAGCTGCGCTCAGAGCCGCGCGCGACGCAGGCGAGCGCCTGGCGAACTCGATCGCGGTGCTGCCCTTCGCCAACATCAGCAATGACCCTGAGAACGACTACTTCTGCGACGGCGTTTCCGAGGAGATTCTCGACCGGCTGGCGGGATTCCGTGAGTTGAACGTGATCGGGCGCACCTCGTCGTTCGCCTTCAAGGGCAGCGACTACGGGATCGACCGGATCAGCGCGCTGCTCGGCGTGCGCTACGTGCTGCAGGGCAGCGTGCGCAAGGCGGGCGATCAGTTGCGTGTATCAGCGCAGCTCCTCGATCAGGGCGGGCGCCAGGTGTGGAACCAGTCTTTCGACCGGCAGCTCAGGAACATCTTCGAGATCCAGTCGGAGATCGCCGGGGCGGTGGCGACAACGGTCGCCTCGCAGGTGACGGCGCAGCCGGACACCGGCCATCAACCTAGCCTCGAGGCCTATGAGCATTACCTGACGGGCCGCACGCTCCTGCAGCGGCGCGACGCCGGCGCGCGGCAGGAGCTGGAGCGGGCGGTCGAGATCGACCCGGAATTCGCCGAGGCCCATGCGGAGCTGGCAATCGTTCAGGTGTTCGACAGGACCCCAGAGGCCATCGCCGGTGCGCGGCGGTCCGTCGAGCGCGCGCTGCAATTGAAGCCAAAACTGCTGCGCGCACAGGCGGCGCAGGGTTTCCTGCTCGTGTACGGCAACCCACCCGACCCGGCCGCCGCGGAGCGGGTCCTGCGCGAAGTGCTGGCCCAGGACCCGAACATGAGCGATGCGCTCAATGGGCTGTACCAGGCATTGGCCTCGCAGGGCCGTGGCGACGAGGCTCGGGCGATCCTCGAGCGCGCGGCGCTGATCGACCCTCTACATCCCGCAATCGCAGGGAACTTGGCAATTGGGCTGTTCAACGAAGGCCAGACCGAGCGCGCGAAGGAAATCGTTGAGCGCCTGCTTGCGCAGCCGACACCGAGCCCTCTCGCGTATTTCGCCGCGAGCGACCTCTACCGCTCGACGGGACGGCTGATCGAAATGAACGCCAGTGTCAAGTCACTGGCGCTGCATGAGCCGTCCTTTCTCAGCGTGTTCCTTCTGATGCTGAACTACGCGCTGCTTGGCGACTGGCCGCAGGCCGAAGCCATCAACACTCGCCTCATGCGCATGCCTCCGCAAGGTCCGGGACGCATCTTTCGTCGACTCATGCTGCCGGGATGGCAGGGCCAAACGGATGTTGCCGTGCAACGGCTGCGGGAGACGCTCAAAGAGCTGGAGCTGACGCTCGCGGATCTGAGCCCGTCGGAAAGGTTGCACGCCGGCATCCCCTTCGCACGTGGCGGTGACTACGCCGCGGCGATCGAAGCCCTCCAGCCGGTCGTCGACGTCGCTTCACCCGGCGGGTCGGTCACACCCTTCAGTCGCCTTCACGGTGGACATGCGCTCGCCTGGTCGTACCTGCACACGGGCGCGGCTGGCCAAGCCGCACGTCTGCTCGAGGCCGAGGCGCGGGAGTGCGGAAGCGGCAGGGCTGCAGGGACGCTCGGGGACAGCTCCGACCTGCATAGCTGTGCCGAGACGGAGCTGCTGCGCGGCAATCTCGATCAGGCGCTCGCGGGCCTCGAGCAGGCGGTCGAGGCGGGCTGGCGAGACTACTACCTCCGGGAACGGGACCCGTACTGGGCGAGGGTTGCCAACGATCCGCGCTATCGGGCCGTGATGGCGAAGGTCAAGTCGGACGTCGACCGGCAGCGGGCGGCGGTTCGGCGCGCCGACGCCGAGGAAGGGTTTCTTGCCAAGCTCGACGCCGCACTTGCGCAGCAGGCCGGTGCGGAATAAGAACGAACTATCCTGTTCCGTCGCGTTTCGTGGCTTGTGTTGCCATCTACCCTTGCTGCCGGAGGCAACGTGTACGTCCTCTATTACTCACCCGGCGCGGCGAGTCTCGCGGTTCACTGGCTCCTGATCGAGCTCGGGGTGCCGTTCGAGGCGCGGCGTCTCGATCTCGAAGCGAAGGAGCACAAGCAGCCCGAATACCTGAAGCTCAATCCCAACGGGCGCGTGCCCGCCCTGCTGATCGACGGTCAGCCCGTCTACGAGTCCGCGGCGCTCATCACGCTGCTCGCCGAGCGCCACCCGGACGCGCAGTTCTCGCCGGTGCCGGGCAGCCGGGAGCGCGCGACGTATCTGCAGTGGATGTTCCATCTCTCGAATACGGTACAGCCGGCGTTCCGACTGTGGTTCTATCCTGACGAGGCTGCCGGCGCGGCTCACTGCGACGCGGCCAAAGAGGCGGTCCGACCGCAGATCGAGGCCGCCTGGGATCGCGTCGAAGCGCATCTTGCATCGTCGGGACTGTGGATGTGCGGTGCATCGATCAGTGCGCTCGACTTTCTCGCCACCATGCTGATGCGATGGTCGCGCAACATGCCGCGACCGGCGACGCACTGGCCGGCGATCGCGGACTACGTGACGAGAATGAAGGCACGGCCGTCCTTCCGCGAGCTGTACCGGCGGGAGGAGCTGACGGAGTGGAGCTGAGCTGACGCGGAAAATGGCTCGGAGCCATTTTTCTCCAGCCGACACCCGCCCTCAGGTCGGGACGGCGGGAAAATAGCTCCGAGCCATTTTCCTCGGTCGGTTTGTCAGGTCGGATCGACGAATTCGTCGGGCTTGGCGGAGCCGGCGCCGAACAGGAACTTCTCCATTTCCCCGGCGAGAAACTTGCGCGCCTTGGGCTCGATGGGCGACAGGCGGTATTCGTTCATCAGCATCGTCTGATGGGCGAGCCACTGCTGCCAGGCGGCCTTCGAGATGTTGTCGTAAATGCGCTGCCCGAGCTCGCCGGGATAGGGAACCCGCTCGAGCCCATCGGCTTCGCGCTTCAGATACGTGCAATACACCGTCCGCGGCATGACTCTGTTCCCCGTTGCCGAACCACGCCGCTCAGGCGAGCGGCTCGCGCGCGACGACGATGCCATCCTCGTCGGCGTACACGAAGTCGCCGGGGCAGAACGTCACCCCGGCGAACCGCACGGGCACGTCGCGCTCACCCTCGCCACGCTTCTCGCTGCGCAACGGCATGGTCCCGAGCGCGCGCAGCGCGAGCGGCAGCGCGGCGAGCTCGGCGCTGTCGCGGATAAAGCCGTAGATGATCGCGCCCGCCCAGCCGTTCTTCACGGCTGCGCGGCCGAGATTGCCACCGAACAGCGCATGACGGCGCGAGCCGCCGCCGTCGACGACCAAGACACGCTGCTTTCCCGAGCTTTCCACCGCCTCCCTGACCCGCGAGTTGTCCGCGAAGCAGCGCACCGTGCTGATCGCGCCCCCGAACGCCACGACTCCGCCGTAGCTCTGAAACAGCGGCTCGCACACCTGCAATCGTTCGGCGTACGCGTCGCACAGATCGGCTGTGGGCCGCGGGCATGTCATCGTCGCGTCTCCAATGGTGCAGACGCGGCGATTATAGGTTGGCGGCCCTCTCCCGACGGGAGAGGGCCGTCGTCGTCCGCGTTACTGGACCTGGATCTGCCGCGCCTGAGGCTGCACGACCTTGTGCTTGGGGATGTGGATCACGAGCACACCGTCCTTGCTCTCGGCACGGATGCTCTGCTCGTCCGCATCGTCGGGCAGCGTGAAGCGGCGCGAGAACGACCCGTGGAACCGCTCGACGCGGTGCACCTTCTCGTTCTCCTCGCGCTTCTCCTCCTTGCGCTCTCCAGCAAGGGTCAGCACGCCGTCCTGGACGGTGATGTTGAGGTCGTTCTTGGGGACCTCCGGCAGCTCGGCCTTGATCAGATACTCGGCATCGGTCTCGCTGACGTCCGCCGCAGGCGCCCAGGTATACAGCCGGCGCTCGTCACTCGCTGCTGCGCGGTGCCAGCGCGGCAGCGCGTCGGCAAACACGCGCTCGAACATGTCGTCGATGTCGCGGAATGGTTCCCACTTGACTACACGCATTTCCCATCCTCCTCGTGCGGCCGCCCATGCGGACCTTCGGATGCCGCCTTAGATGCTGTCCCGCAGCGCCGTTTCAAGGGGCGGAAATACAGACGGCGCGACCGGAATCAGGCCGCGCCGTCGGTGGCAGCACACGAGTCAGGGACGCTTGACCCAGACCTTGCACCAGCCTTTGGCCTGCACGAGCTTGCCCGGGAAAATATTGCACGGCCCCAGCGCATCGCCCGGCTTACCCTGGTACTGCAGGCAGTTGTCGCAGACCTGGCCGGCCTTGTAGTTCGGGTTGGCCTTGGCGTCGACCTTGGTCGCGTCCTTGACATAGCCAAGCGCCTTGGCCTGCGGATCGTTCGGATCGAGCTCAACCGGTGCCGCCTCGCCACGAGCCAGCCAGCCGGCGGCCGGCGCTGCGGCGATGCCGAGCTGGGCGTTCTTCAGCAGGTTGCGCCGTGCAATGCGATGACTGGACATTTGACTTGATCTCCCGTGCGGACGTAAACGACTCACTCGTGACCTACAGCCCAAGGCCGAGTCCGGCCTGGAATTCTACGCGGAGTCGATTCCTTGGACAGGCCAGCGATACGCCGGTTTCATCAGCCGCATCGCCACGCGGTGAAATGAGAATCATTCTGCCTGGCGCGAGCGCCAGGAGCGTGTATGCCTGATCCACGCCGACAGCGCCTCAAGACGATAGTCGGGATTACGGCCAGCGTGGTGATCGCGGGACTGGCGGTCTGGGTGCTGTACCGCACTTTTCAGCGCATCGAACCCGCCGATGTGCTGCGCAAGATGGCCGAGACGCCGCGCGCCAAGCTGCTGCTCGCGGCCGCCTGCGCCGCGGGCGCCTACCTCACCATCGCGCTCTACGAAGGCATCGCGGTGCGCTACGTGAAGCGCTGGTTCGGCGTCGTCCGACCCGCGGTGACGGCGCTGGTCGCCTTCCCGATCGGGCACGCGCTCGGACAGATGCTGCTCTCCGCGAGCGCCATGCGGTTCCGGATGTACACGCCGCTCGGATTCTCCGCCGTCGAAGTCGGTGCGACCGTGCTGATGTGCGCGTTGCCTTATGCGCTCGCCTTCGGGCTGCTGATCGACCTGGCGCTGGTGCTTTCGGCCGAGCGGCTCGCGCTCGTGTTCGGCGTCCCGGGGGGCTGGTTGTTCGCGCTGGGGGCTCTCGGGCTGGCCAAGGACGCAGGCTATGCGGTGCTGGTCGTACGTCGCAAGGCGCCGATCCGCCTCGGCGGCTGGGCGGTCAACCTGCCGACGCCGCGCATGACGCTGTTACAGGTCTGCGTCGGGCTCGTCGACATCGGCCTCATCTCCTCGATTCTCTATCTGCTGCTGCCGGACTCTATCGGGCTGGGTTTCCTGCCGTTCGTGGCGATCTACCTTGCCGCGATCCTCGCCGGCAGCCTGAGCCACGTGCCGGCCGGGTTCGGCGTGCTCGAGTCGGTGCTGCTGCTGCTCCTGCCGCAGGTGCCGCCGGCGGAGCTGCTCGCGGCGGTCTTGCTCTATCGCGTGATCTACGAGGTGATCCCGCTGCTCGTCGCGCTCTGCCTCTGGGGCGCCTACGAGCTGATCGCCGACGACGGCGTGCGGGTACGCATGCTGCGCCTGCGCTAACCCCTGACGAGCGCCACGGGCCTCCCCAGCAACGACAGCACCGAGTGCGCCATCGCACGACCGCTCTCGAAGGCGGCCTCGACGCGCGGCGCGATGCACCAATCGCCGCACGCACCCGCCGCGATGTCGGCATCGAGCAGACAGGGCAGGCCAAGCGGCTGCTCGACCATCGCATGCCGCCAGCGATGCGCATGCAGCCAGGCCGGGGCCGGCAGCCCGCTGCCCGCCGCCGTGGCGAAGGCATGCAGCATGAGTTGCGCAGCCTCCTGCGCATCGGCCTCGAGATGCTCACGGCTCCATCGCGGCGTGGCGTGAATGACCCAGCTGCCCGGATCGGCCGGCCGCCCCGGCTTGCTGCTCTCGCGCGCGGCGAGGGCGAGCGGCCCGTCGGTCCAGCGAAACACGTCCGGGCCGCCGCCGAGCGCACGCTCGAAGGACACCATCAGCGACCAGCACGGCCCCATCTGCACCGCGAGCAGGTGGCGGAACGCACGCCCGTGGGGCGCGAGCAGCGAGAGCGCCTGCGGTGCCGGCCCAGCCGCGATCACCGCGCCGAACGGTCCGAGTCGCCGTCCGGTGTCGGTCTCGAGCTCCCAGCCGTCTTCCCGACGCAGCAACTCGTGCACAAACGTGCCGATCTCGAGCGTGAGCCCCCGGGCAAGCGGGCGCACGATCCCGCTCATGCCTGGCAAGCCGACATACCAGTCCTCGATGGGCGCGTCCCGGTTGCGCTCGCCATCGTCGGCGATCGAGGGCCGCCAGGCCGCTGCTGCGCCCGCGTTTCGGGCCACGGTAACGTAGCGCACGAACGGCCGGCTGCGCGCTGTGATGAACTGCGCGCCGTGATCGTAGGCTGCCGTGCCGCGGCGCCGCGTCGCCAGCCGACCGCCCAGCCCGCGCGCCCGCTCGAACACCGTGACCGAAACATCGGCCCGTGCGAGCTCTGCCGCGCAGGTCAGGCCCGCGACGCCGGCGCCGATGACGGCGACCCCGGCCGGATTCGTCACAGCCGACGCAGCTCCCATTCGAGCTCGCGCCGCTCGGCCTCCAGCCTCGAGCGCTCGAGCTCGAGGTCTCGGATCCGGACGTTGGCGCGGTTGAGCTGCGTCGGGTCCAGACCGGTCGTGTCGCCCTGGAGACGGTACATGCGCAGCTCGTCGTCGATACGCTTGAGCTCCTCGTCGATGGCGTAGAAGCGCCTGCCGAGTGAATGACCGCGCAGGAACTCGCGGTCCCTGCCTTCCGGGCAACCGCCGCCGTAGGAGGTGCCCTTGCTGCCGAGCTCGAAACCGCGCTGGACGGTGCAGTAATGGGCCAGCCCGTCGCGACGCCCGGCTTCGTACTGCTCCACGTCGGGCTCGACGCCGTAGGGCGTGCAGGCCTGACGATGCGTCGCTACCTGCGCGGCCGGCGCCCCGTCGTAGCCGTCGTCGAATCCGATACCGTACCAGTCCTGATCGCGGCACTCGCGCTCCGAGAGCGACGCGCACGCCGAAAGCCCGAGTGCCGCGATCAGCAGCGTTCCCGCAGACCGCCACAGCGGCGCACCCGTGAGGGGCGGACGATCGTAGGGGAGGCAGCGCACTCGGGTCACAGGCCGGCGAAATACTCGGCCATGCGCGCGCGCTGGTCGGCGTCGGGCAGCGGAGCCGCGCCCGCAGCGGCGTTGTCCCGCATGTGCCGGGGCTTGGCGGTCGCCGGAATGACGCAGGTCACGGCCGGATGAGAGGCTGCGTAGCGCAGGAAGTACTGGGCCCAGGACGAGCAGCCGATTTCGCCGGCCCAGGGAGGCAGCTCCTTGCCGCGCACACGATCGAAGAGCGCGCCGTCGGCGAATGGCCGGTTGGCGAGCACGGCAATGCCGCGCTCCCGGCAATAGGGCAGCAGCGAGCGCTCGGCATCGCGTTCCGCGAGCGAGTAGTTGATCTGCAGGAAGTCGAATCGCTCCTCGCGCAGCACGCGCTCCACTTCGGCATGCGCGTCGGCGCGGTAGTGCGTAATGCCCGTGTAGCGCAGCTTGCCGTCTTGCTGCATGGCGCGCAGCGTCGGCACATGCTGCCGCCAGTCGAGCAGGTTGTGGATCTGCAGCAGCTCGAGCCGGTCCGTGCGCAACAGTCGCATCGATTCGGCGATCTGTGCGCTGCCTGCTGCGCGCCCGCGCGTCCACACCTTCGTCGCGAGCCAGAGGCTGGGGCGAAGCTTCAGCTCCGCGATCAGGTCGCCGAGCACCTGTTCGGAGCGGCCGTACATCGGCGAGGTGTCGATCACCGAGCCGCCTGCGCCAGCGAACAGTTGCAGCACCTCGCGCAGCGGTGCCCGCTGCGCCGGGTCGTCACCGACGTCGAAAGTGTTCGACGAGCCCATGCCGATGGCCGGCAGCGCCTCGTCCCGGCCCGGAATACTGCGCGTGACCATTCGTGCCTCCCCGGCAGCCCACGAGCTGGGCGCCCGACCGGCGGCCAGCACGCCGGCTGCAAGCAGGCCGCAGGCGTGTCTGCGGGTAATTCGGCCGCCCCTAAGCCTTGCCATGAGCTGCTTCTGCCTCGTCACCCCGGGCGGCGTCTGAAGAAGCTAATGCCGGTCATGCTCAGGACGACCTCGCCCTTCTGGTTGAGCACTTCGCCCTTCAGACGCACGCTGCCCATGAACGGGCGGCTGCGCGACGGCGTCGCTTCGAGGACCTCGAGCCGGCAGCGCAGCCGGTCACCGGGATAGACCGGCTTGAGCCAGCGCAGTTCATCGACGCCGGGCGAACCGAGGCTCGCCCCGGGCGAGAGGATGTTGTCGACCCACATGCGCATCATCACCGCCGTGGTGTTCCAGCCGCTCGCGCACAAATCGCCGAAGATCGACGCCTTGCCCGCTTCGCGGTCGAGATGGCAGGGCTGCGGATCGTAGCGGAGCGCAAAACCGACGATCTCCTCTTCGGTCATCTCGATGCCGCCGAACTCGAGCACCGCGCCGGGTGTGAAGTCCTCGAAGTAGTAAGTCTTTGGGGCCATGCCTTTTCCGCGTCCCGGGGGGACTTTCGCGACTTTACCGGACGGAATTGGGGGACATTCTCTGTTTTCGGGAAGGCGCCGCAGCAACCGGGACTGCAGACGGCGACCGTTCCGTCACAGTGGCAGTGCCGTCGTCTCCTTGATGACGGTCACCGTGACCGACGAGTTGATCGACTGTACGTACGGCAGTTTCGACAGGTGGTCCAGGTAGAAAGCCTCGTACGCTTTTATGTCGCGCGTGACGATGCGCAGCATGAAATCCCACTCACCCATCGTGGTATAGCAGTCGAGCACCTCGGGGCGCTCACGGATCGCGCCGGCGAAGGCCGCGATCGCGTCGCGTCCCTGCGTGGAGAGCTTGACGTGCGCGAAGATCGTCACGTCGAGTCCCAACGCCGCTCGATCCAGCACGGCGACGCGGCCGCGGATGACGCCTGCCTGCTCGAGCGCCTGAATGCGGCGCCAGCAGGTTGTGGTCGAGAGTCCAATCCGGGCGGCGACTTCGGCCACTGGCAGCGCCCCTTCGCGCTGCAGGACGTCGAGGATGCGTCGATCGATGCGGTCGAGGACGGGATGATGAGAATTTTCCATCATGGAGATCGTCGTGAAATGACCGTTCCGCATTGTTGCAATGCAACGCAACAAATTCAACCGATGCGCAGCGATCTGAGTACCCTATCGCGCCGTTCCGTTCGCCCCCGCCGCCGAGGGAGCCATGCCGCGCCGATCGCGACTGCACACCCCCAAGCCGCACTCGCGGCCCGGTGAGAAGCCGGACTTCGGTTATCTGGAAATCTCGCCCGCGGGCGCGGTCGGGCGCCCGGACGTCAACACCAGGGTGCGCGCCATCGGCCACCTGGCGCACGAGATGGTGCGCGTACTCGACGACGAGCATCGCGCCATCGGTCCCTGGCATCCCCATCTCGAGGCTCCGGAGCTGCAGGTCGGCTTGAAGCACATGCTGCTCACGCGGCTGTTCGACGACCGCATGCAGCGCACGCAGCGGCAGGGAAAGATCACCTTCTACATGCGCTCGCTCGGCGAAGAGGCGGTATCGGTTGCGCAGGCCATGGCGCTGCGACCGGGCGATATGCTGTTTCCGTCCTATCGCAATCAGGGACTGTACATGGTGCGCGGCCGGCCGCTGGTCGACCTCATGTGCCAGCTGCTGTCGAACACGCGCGACATGTGCAAGGGTCGGCAGCTGCCGGTCATGTACCACTGGGCGGCGGGGCGGATCTTCTCGATCTCGGGAAATCTCGCGACACAGTTTCCGCAGGCGGTCGGCTGGGCGATGGCGGCGGCGATCAAGGGTGAGGACGACATCGCCGTCACCTGGATGGGCGAGGGGTCGAGCGCCGAGGCCGACTTTCACCACGCGATGCTGTTCGCATCCGTGTACCAGGCGCCGGTGATCCTCAACGTCGTCAACAACCAATGGGCGATCTCGACGTTTCAGGGATACGCGGGCGGCGAGCAACGCTCGTTCGCCGCGCGCGGCCCCGGCTATGGCATCGCCGGAATCCGTGTGGACGGCAACGATTTCCTCGCGGTGTACGCGGTGACACAGTGGGCGGCGGAGCGGGCGCGACGCGGCGCCGGCCCCACGCTCATCGAGCACGTGACCTATCGCGGCGCCGCGCATTCGACCAGCGACGATCCATCGCGCTACCGCCCCAAGGACGACTACCAGAAGTGGCCGCTGGGCGATCCGGTCGAGCGGCTGAAGAGCCACCTGATCTCGCTCGGCGAGTGGTCGGAGGAGCGGCACGCCGAGCTCAGTGCGGAGCTCGACGCGCAGGTCGCGGCCTCCTGGAAGGAGGCCGTGGCCCACGGCACGCTCAACGAGGGGCCCTGGCTCGATCCCGACACGATGTTCGAGGACGTCTTCAAGGAGATGCCTCCGCACCTCGTGCGCCAGCGCGAGCAGATGCGCGCGGAGCGAGCGTAAGCCATGGCGCGGATGAACATGATCCAGGCGCTCAACTCCGCCATGGACATCATGATGACGCGCGATCCGAATGTGGTCGTGCTCGGCGAGGACGTCGGCTACTTCGGCGGCGTATTCCGCGTCACCGACGGGCTGCAGCGCAAGTACGGCGAGCATCGCGTGCTCGACACGCCCATCGCCGAGGGCGGGATCGTCGCGGCTGCGATCGGCATGGGCGTCAACGGGCTGCGCCCGGTCGCCGAGGTGCAGTTCGCGGACTACATCTATCCCGCCTGCGATCAGATCTTCAGCGAGCTGGCGCGGCTGCGTTATCGCAGCGCGGGCGAGTTCTGGGCGCCGGTGACGATCCGCACGCCCTGCGGCGGCGGTATCCGCGGCGGGCAGACACACTCGCAGAGCCCGGAGGCGATCTTCACGCACGTGTGCGGCATCAAGGTGGTGATGCCGTCGAATCCCTACGATGCGAAGGGACTGCTGATCGCCGCGATCGAGGATGACGATCCGGTGGTGTTCTTCGAGCCGAAGCGCGTCTACAACGGTCCGTTCGACGGCAACCCGAACAAGGCAGCGGTGTCCTGGAGCGAGCACCCGAAAGGCGAGGTGCCGGGTGGCTACTACACGGTGCCGATCGGCAAGGCCGACATCGTGCGCGCGGGCTCCGAGGTCACGATCGTGACCTACGGCACGATGGTCTACGTCTGTCAGGCGGCCGCCGCGAGCTTGGGGGTCGATGCGGAGATCATCGACGTGCGCTCGATGGTGCCGCTCGACCTCGATACGCTCGTCGCGTCGGTGAACCGCACCGGACGCTGCGTGATCGCGCACGAGGCTACGCTCTTTTCCGGCTTCGGCGCGGAGCTGTCGGCCTCCATCCAGGAGCAATGCTTCTGGCAGCTCGAGGCGCCGATCCAGCGCGTCGCGGGCTGGGATACGCCGTACCCGCACGCCTTCGAATGGGAGTATTTTCCCGGGCAGACGCGCGTGGCCAACGCGCTCCGCACGGTGATGGAGACCCGATGAGCCGCTACGTCTTCAGGATGCCGGATCTCGGCGAAGGAACGGTCGAGGCGGAGATCGTCGCCTGGCATGTCAAGGTCGGCGACCTGGTCAAGGAAGATCAGCTGATGGCCGAGGTCATGACGGACAAGGCAGCGGTGGAAGTGCCGGCGCCGGTCAGCGGGCGTGTGGTTTCGGTCAGCGGTGCACCCGGCGAGATGGTCAAGGTGGGCTCGGAGCTCGTCGTGTTCGACACGGACGGCGGAGCGGCAGCCGAGTCGCAAGCTGCCGTCCCGGCCACGACCACGCCTCCCGCGGCGCCGAAGAGAGACGCGGGCGCTGCCCCTGCGATACCGGCTGCAACGAAATCGGCCGCGACAGCCGCAGCGACGCCCGCCGCCGCGCCACGGGGCAACGGTCAGGGCGCGCAACCAGCCAAGCCCCAGCCGGCTTCCGGCGGACGGGTCATGGCCTCGCCCGCGACACGGCGACGCGCGCGCGAGGCGGGCATCGATCTGACCCAGGTCGCCGGGACCGGCCCGAGCGGACGCATCATGCGCCAGGACATCGCCGCCGCGCTCGCCGACAAGGGTGCCGGCGGAGCCGAGCAGGCCGCGCGGCCCGCGCTCGCCAGACAGACGGGCAGCGAAGAGATCAAGGTCATCGGCCTGCGCCGCATGATTGCGCAGCGCATGAGCGAGGCGAAGCGCAACATTCCGCACTTCGCCTACGTCGAGGAGGTCGACGTCACCGAGCTCGAGTCGCTGCGTCGCCACCTGAACGGCCGGCGACCTGAAGGGTCGCCTTCGCTGACCTACCTGCCGTTCCTGGTAGCGGCCCTGGTGCGGGCGCTCGAGCAGTTCCCGCAGTGCAACGCGAGCTACGATGCCGAGCGCAACGTCCTGGTGCGTCATCGCGCCGTGCACGCCGGCATCGCCACACAGACCCCGGACGGTCTCAAGGTGCCGGTGGTGCGTCATGCCGAGGCGCGGGGCCTGTGGGATCTCGCCGCGGAGATGCGCCGCGTCTCCGAAGCGGCGCGCACCAACAAGGCGACGCGCGAGGAGCTCGCCGGCTCGACGATCACGGTTACGAGCCTCGGCAAGCTCGGCGGCATCGTCTCGACGCCGATCATCAACGCGCCGGAGCTCGCGATCATCGGCGTCAACAAGGCAATCGAGCGCCCGGTCGTCGTCGGAGGCACGATCGCGGTCCGCCTGATGATGAATCTGTCTTCCTCGTTCGATCACCGTTTCGTCGACGGCTTCGACGCAGCCGCCATGATCCAGGTGCTCAAGGACATGCTCGAGCACCCGGCCACCATCTTCATACCGGAATAGAAACCCATGAACGCAGCGACCGCAGAATCACGCCCGAAGGCAACCACGACGACATCGTCCGCCGCCCGGCCGGCGTTCGGTACCGTGCTGGTCGACCAGATGTCGATCGCGCATTACCGGGATGGGCGCTGGGGGGCCGAGCAGCTTCAGTCCGTCGGGCCCATCCCGATACACCCGGCGGCGCACGTGCTGCACTACGGGAGCAGCTGTTTCGAAGGTTTCAAGGCCTATCGCTGGAGCGACGGCAGCGTGCACGTCTTCCGCATGGACCGTCACATCGAGCGGATGCGGCAGAGTGGCCGACTGCTATTCATGCCCGAGCCCGACGCTGGTCAGCTCGCCTCGATGGTGACCTCGGTCATCGATCGCTGCCGCGAGGAGGTCCCGGAGCCGCCGGGCGCGCTGTATCTGCGGCCGCTGCTCTTCGGCACGATGCCGAACATCGGCGCGGCCTCCACGCCGACCAGCGAGGCCACGCTGATCGTGCTGGCGAGCCCGGTGTGGGACTACTTCGCGGGCGGGATGAAGCCGCTGCGCATCTATGTCGAGGACCAGGCCAATCGCACGGCTGCGCATATGGGGATGGTGAAGACCGGCGCCAACTACGCCGCCGCGATGGGTCCGACACTCGCGGCGCGGGACAAGTACAAGGTCGATCAGGTGCTGTTCTGTCCGGGCGGGTCGGTGCAGGAGACCGGGGCGGCGAACTTCCTGCTGATTCGCGATGGCCACATCGTCACGCGTAGTCTCGACTCGACCTTCCTCCACGGCGTGACCCGCGAGTCGCTGCTCACGATGGCGCGCGACCTCAAGTTCAGGGTCGAGGAGCGCGTATTCGACGTCGCGGAGATGCTCGACTGGATCAAGACCGGCGAGGCGGCGCTGTCCGGAACCGCGGCAGTGCTCGCCGGTATCGGCACGCTGGTGCACCGCGGCACCGAGCACCGCGTGGGGACGGGCGAGGTCGGCCCGGTGACGCAGCGGTTGCGCAGCGCGCTGGTCGCCATCCAGACGGGCGAGGCACCCGACCGGCACGGCTGGACGCGCAGGGTCTGAAGTTTTCGGTCATCCGGCCGCCGATCCCGGCGCTCGTCCATTCGAGACGCGTGTCTTGCCACACCGCCGGGCCCAGCGGCGGACGCATCTCAGCGGCACTCGGCCGCGGCGCTCATGACGGCGAGAGCGTCCAGCGCACTTCCCACGGTGCCAGCCGTCCGCGCGCCCGCGCGTGCGTCTCGAACAGCGCCGGGGCCGCGTCGGGCGGATCGGCCGTTTCAGCGGCGCCGAAGTTGCCGAGCATGCGCAGCCACCCGCCGTCACGAACCTGCCACTCGACCTGCAACACGGTCGCACCCTGGAGGTGGCTCGCGCCCGACCCGGGCACGATGCGGGGGATCAGCGGCACGATGCTCGTTGCCCGCACGCTGAGCAGCCGGCGGACCAGGGCGAGCCACTCCGCGTGGCCGGGCCGTGCACGGTCCGACCAGCACAGCCGGCTCGCGGCGCAGGTTTGCGGCGCGCAAGGGTCGGGAATGCGCTCGCGGGCCTCCGCGGATGCAAAGGTCGTGAAGCGGGCGAACTCGCGTCGTCGTCCCGCCGCGATGGTCGCGGCGAGCTCGCCGGTATAGTCGCAGAAGTACAGAAACGGCTGCGGTGCGGCGTACTCCTCGCCCATGAACAGCATCGGAATCTGTGGCGCGAGGAGCAGGGTGGTGAGCGCCGCTCGCAGCGCTCCCGGCCCGGTCAGCTGCGCGAGGCGCTCGCCGAATGCGCGGTTGCCGACCTGGTCGTGCGTCTGCAGGAAGGCGACGAACGCAGCCGGACTGAGCTGGCCGCTCGGCTCGCCGCGCGCGCGACCTGCGAACACCGAATGCGCACCCTGGAACGCGAAGCCCTCCGCGAGCACGCGCCCCAGCTGTGCCACGGGCTCCTCGGAGAAATCCACGTAATAACCGTCGCGCTCGCCCGTCAGCAACACGTGCAACGCATGGTGGAAGTCATCGTTCCACTGCGCGAGCCCGAACCCTGCGGGCGCGCGGCTCGCATCCTCGAGATAACGTGACCGGTTGTCGACGTTTTCTAGTACGCAGTGAGCAAAGCCTTCTCGACCCGCGTCCAGCCGGATCCCGTCCGCCAGCTCGACGACGAAGTGCCGTGGACTGTCATCGCGCATCGCGTGCACCGCGTCGATCCGCAGACCGTCGAAGCGGTACTCCTCGAGCCAGTAGCGCGCGTTGTGCAGGAAGTAGTCGCGCACGACAGGATGCGCGAGATTGACCGCGTCGCCCCAGGGTGTGCGGTATGCGCTGGTGAAGAACGCCCGGGCGTACCGACCGAGGTAGTTTCCCCGCGGCCCGAAGTGGTTGTAAACAACGTCGAGCAGGACCATGAGGCCGGCCGCGTGAGCGGCGGCGACCAGGGCTTTGAGCTGCTCCGGGCGTCCGTACGCCGCGTGGGGTGAAAACGGCAGCACGCCGTCATAACCCCATCCCCGCTCGCCGGGAAACGCGCCGACCGGCATCAGCTCGATCGCAGTGAAGCCGTCCGCCGCAAGCTCCGGAAAGCGCGCGGCTGCCGCAGCGAAGGTGCCCTCCGCCGTGAACGTTCCGACGTGCAGCTCGTAAACGATCGCCTCGTGCCAGGGCCGGCCGCGCCAGCCGCTGTCCGGCCAGACGAAGGCTTGCGGGTCGACCAGCTCACAGCCGCCCTCGATTCCGCGGGGTGCCGCACGCGCTGCGGGATCGGGCACCTCGATTTCGTCGTCGATGCGGTAACGATACATGTCACCGGGACGTGCCCCGGGATCGACGTGCTCGAACCAGCCGCCCTCGGTCCGCGGCATTTCGACCACGGTGCGTTGCGCGGCGTCCGTGTCGAGTAGCAGATCGACGCGGCGCGCATCGGGCGCCCAGAGTCGGAATCTCGCACCGCCGGACTGCAGCGGGACGGCACCGAACGGCATCGCGTGCGCGCAGCGCATCAGTGGAGCACCGGCACGAGCGGAAACTCGAGCACCGCGATAGCGCGTCCTGCCACACGGAGCGTCGCACTCGGCCGGTGCGCAGGGCCGTGAATCCGCTTCGGCATGGCGGCGCTCAGCCTACGAGCGCAAGCAATCCGTGCAGTGGTACGTGGACCCAGTTCGGACGGTTCTCGAGCTCGTAGCGCAGCTCGTAGAGCGCCTTCTCGACCTGCAGGATGTGCAGCAGCCGCCCACGCGTCGCGGGATCGCGCGGCCAGCTCGCGGCGCTGCCGATGCCCCGTTCGTGGCCGGCCATGAATGATTCGGTCGCGCGCTCGCACCACTTGCCGAGCGCCTCGTCGAGCACGCCCTCCAGGTCGGGCCGTCCCGCCCGTACGCGCTCGAGCGCCACCGCGCGCGCGTAGTCGAACGAGCGCAGCATGCCGGCCACGTCCCGGGCGACCAGGTGTTTGCGACGCCGCTGCTCGAGCGGGCGGCCCGGCTCACCCTCGAAGTCCGTGATTACGAAATCGTCCTCGCGGAGCAGCACCTGTCCCAGATGCAGGTCGCCGTGGAACCGCGTCTTGGTCACGTTCTGCAGTCTGCAGCCGGACAGCGAGCGGAGCAGGCCTAGGATCGCGGCGCGCTGCGCGCTCACCTCGGCTAGCCGTGGCTGCAGCGATTCGGGCAGGCTGGTCGCGCGCTCGGCCAGCAGCGAGAGCGTCGCCTCCGCCTCACTCTCGAGCTCGCGGGTCCACATGGAGAGATCGTCGGCATCGACCGGTTCCGGACGGAAGGCGGGATCGTCGGTCGGTCGCGCAAGCGCCGCGTGCAGCTCCCCGATGCGCCGCCCCAGGGTCTGCATCTGGTTGAGGTATAGCTCGTGCGCCGACCCACGCTGCTCGGGATCCTGCGCGACCGAGGCGAAACGCTCGAGGTGGTTGAGCGTGTAGGTCCACCCGTCGCCCTGGTTCCGGACGAATTCGAACAGCGACATCAGGGCCATCGCTCCGTCGCCGCGGTCCAGCGTGACCAGGCCGGCAAGTGCCGGGCAGTGCCGGAAGCCGGCCTCAGTGAGAAAAGCGGCCATCTCGATCTCGGGTGCGATGCCGCCTCGCAGGCGTCGATAACCCTTGAGGAAGAACGTGTCGCCCAGCAGCACGCCGGTGTTGCTCTGCTCGCTGGAGAGGTGCTGCACCGGCGCGATGCCTCTGGGGTAGAGTCCCTCGAACGCGCTCGTGGTCCGGAACTCGAGCAGCGCATCACCCAACCTGAGCGTGTCGCCGGCGCGTATGCTCTCGACGATGCGGGTGCAGAACTGCGGATCGGCGAAGGCATCGATCAGCGCGCCGACGCGGGCGTGCTCGCGCACCTTGGCGACCGACCAGTCGCCCGACAGCTGAATATCGCTCTCGCCGTCCTCCCACGCGATCACGAGCGGGAGGAAATATTCGTGCTTCTGGCCGGCGCCGCTGCGGACCGATACCGTAGTGAGCAGCCACTCCCGACTCTCGGTCGCGCGCCAGGGCGCGCGGAGGCCCGGCTCGACCTGGGTGATGGAATCCGACTTCTGCGCGAACCAGCGGCGGTGGCGCAGAAACTCCGGCAGGACCTCCCGGGTGTAGTGGCTGAGCGCCCGCTGGCTCAGCTTGGGGACGTCGGCCGCCGTGGGGTCCGCCGCGAGCGTCGCAAGACCGCCTGCCAGCACCAGCACCGGCAGCTCGCTCGCCGGCAGGTGCTCGACGTGCCATTCCGGAGGCGGCGCATCTTCGCTCAGCAGCAGCCAGAAGAAGGCGTGCGCCGGTAACGTCAGGAAGTAGGGCAGCTCGCCGATCGGCGGAAAGGAATTGCGGCTCATCAACTCGACGGGAACCCGGCCGCGGTAGGCGGACAGATCGAGCTCGGCGGCCTGCGCGGTCTGCGCCAGATTGGCGACGCACAACACCGTCTGGCCATCGTGGCTGCGCAGATAGGCGAAGATCTTGCGATTGCGCGGCCGTACGAACTCCAGCGTGCCGCGTCCCAGAGACTTGTGCTGGCGGCGGACCGCGAGTAAACGCCGCATCCAGTTCAGCAGCGACGACGGGTCGCGGTTCTGCGCTTCGACATTTACGGCCTGGTAGCCGTAGATCGGGTCCATGATCAGCGGCAGATAGAGCCGCTGTGGGTCCGCACGCGAGAACCCGGCGTTGCGATCGATGCTCCATTGCATGGGTGTCCGTACGCCGTTTCGGTCACCGATGTAGATGTTGTCGCCCATGCCGATCTCGTCGCCGTAGTAGATGATCGGCGAGCCGGGCATCGACATGAGAAGCGAGTTCACCAGCTTGAGGCGGTCGACGTCATTGCCGAGCAGCGTGGCGAGCCTCCTTCGGATTCCGACGTTGACGCGCATCCTCGGCTCCTGCGCGTACATCCGGTACATGTAGTCACGCTCGCGGTCCGTGACCATCTCGAGCGTCAGCTCGTCGTGGTTGCGCAGGAAGATGGCCCACTGGCAGTTGTCGGGAATCTCGGGCGTCTGTCGCAGGATCTCCGCGATCGGGTAACGGTCCTCGAGAGCGAGCGCCATGAAGATTCGCGGCATGAGCGGGAAGTGGTAGGCCATGTGGCACTCATCGCCTTCACCGAAGTACTCGCGCACGTCTTCGGGCCACTGGTTGGCCTCGGCAAGGAACATACGCCCTTTGTAGTGCCGGTCGACGACTGCGCGCATGCGGCGCAGTACGGCGTGCGTTTCCGGCAGGTTCTCGTTGCTCGTGCCCTCGCGCACGCACAGATATGGAATCGCATCGAGCCGCATGCCGTCGACACCGAGGTCGAGCCAGAATCGCATCACGTCGATAACGGCATCGACGACGGCCTGATTGTTATGGTTCAGGTCCGGCTGATGTGAGAAGAAGCGGTGCCAGTAGTAAGCCTTGGCTTGGCTGTCCCAGGACCAGTTCGAGGACTCCGTGTCGGTGAAGATGATGCGTGTGCCGGCGAACTTGCGGTCGGTGTCGCTCCAGACGTAGAAGTCCCGGGCCGGCGAGCCGGGTTCCGCAGCGCGTGCGGCCTGGAACCACGGGTGCTGGTCAGAGGTGTGGTTGATCACGAGCTCGGTGATTACACGCAGCCCGCGGCGATGGGCCTCGTCGACGAACCGGCGGAAGTCATCGAGCGTGCCGTAGTCGCGACTCACGTCGAGGTAGTCGGAGATGTCATAGCCGTCGTCGCGCTGCGGAGAAGGGTAGAAAGGCAGCAGCCAGATCGTGTTGACACCGAGCTCCTGAATGTAGTCCAGCTTCTGGGTCAGCCCGGCGAAGTCGCCGATGCCGTCGTCGTTGGCGTCGAAGAAGGCCTTGACGTGCATCTGGTAGATGATGGCGTCCTTGTACCAGAGCGGGTCGCTGTCGGTCCCGACAGCCGCCGCCGATTCCTGCAATACCGCGTTTGCCACCATCGCGTCCCTTCCTATGCCGGGCGTGACCCCCGGCGTCACAGGAAATAGTCGAACTCCTTTTCCGTGCGCACCCGCCGGCGCACGACGAACACGTGGGCCACCACGCTCTGGGGATCGAGACGCACGAAATTGCGAGCGCCCTGCCAGAGGAAGCTGCCGCCGCCGAGGAGGTCGTGCATCCGGTACGGCGCGTCGGGCGTCAGCCCAAGGTGCTCGAGCGGCAGCTCGAGCCAGGCGGAATGCGCGTTGTGCGGGTCGAGATTTGCGACCACGACGACCGCGTCGTGCGTGCCGTCCGTCTTCGCGAACGCGAGCATCTGCGGGTTGTCGATTGCGAGAAAGCGCAGGCCCCAGTCGCGCTGCAAGGCCGGCTGCTCGCGTCGGATGCGATTCAGGCGCGCGATAAACGAGGCCAGCGAGTCCGCACGCTGCAGGTCCCACTGCCGCAACTGGTACTTCTCGGAGTCGAGGTACTCTTCGCTGCCATTCTCGCGCGGCCGGTGCTCGAGCAGCTCGAACGCCGGACCGTAGATGCCGTAGTTCGCGCTGAGTGTGGCCGCGAGGACGGCGCGCGTCATGAAGGCGGGACGACCGCCGAACTGGAGATACTCGGGCAGGATATCGGGCGTATTCGGCCAGACGTTGGGTCGAAAGTACTCGCGCCCCGGACCCAGGCACAGCTGCGTGAAATACTCTTCGAGCTGCGCGCGGGTGTTGCGCCAGGTGAAATACGTGTACGACTGCGTGAATCCGAGCTTGGCGAGGCGATGCATGACCTTCGGGCGTGTAAACGCCTCCGAGAGAAAGATCACCTCCGGGTGCGTCGCCTTGACCGTGGCGATCAACCGCTCCCAAAGCGCGAACGGCTTCGTGTGCGGGTTATCGACGCGAAACAGGCGCACGCCCCGATCGACCCAGAACTGAACGACGCGGATCAGCTCGGCGTGCAGGGCGGCCCAGTCGTCGCTTTCGAAGTCGAACGGATAGATGTCCTGGTACTTCTTTGGCGGGTTCTCCGCGTATTGCACCGTGCCGTCGGGTCGAAACCGGAACCATTCCGGGTGTTCGATGACGTACGGATTGTCGGGCGCGCACTGAAACGCGATGTCGAGGGCGAGCTCCATACCGAGCTCGCGCGCCCTGGCGACGAGCCGGGCGAAGTCAGCGAGAGTCCCGAGCGCCGGGTGGATGGAGCAATGCCCGCCCTCGCCGGCGCCGATCGCCCAGGGGCTGCCGGGGTCGTCGGGCCCCGCCTGCAGGATGTTGTTCCGCCCCTTGCGACGCATCCGGCCGATCGGGTGAATCGGCGGCAGATAGAGCACGTCGAAGCCGAGCTCGGCGACATAGGGCAGCAGGGCCTCGCAGTCGCGCAGTGTCCCGTGGCGGTCCGGCTCCGGAGCGGCAGATCGGGGAAAGAGCTCATACCAGGCGCTGAATCGCGCCAGCACCGGGTCCACCACGACCTCGAGCTCGCGCTCGAATCGCGTCTCGAAGCGCCGGTCCGGGTGCCGCATCGCCGCGCGATGCAGCTCCTCGTCGAGCGCGGCGGTCCTGCCTGTGTCGGCGTCGCGCGCCTCGGCGAGTTGCCCGGCGGCGTCTCTGAGCAACGAGCGGTCCGGGCCGGTGGCGCGCGCAGCCGCCGCGGTCAGCAATTCCGCGCCGACCTTCAGTGCCACCAGGATGTCGGCCGGGTCGACACGCCGTTCGAGGTCGTGGCGCCAGGTCAGGTAGCGATCCGTCCAGGCTACGACCGTGTATTTGTAGCGACCGAGCTCGCCGACCTCGAAACTCCCGCGCCAGCGATCGTTTCCGAGCGGCTGCATCTCGGCTTCGGACCAGGCCGACGCATCGGCACGACGGTGAGCCAGGAGGCAGCGCACCGCGTCGTGACCGTCGGTGAACACGTCCGCGTCGACCTCGACGACGTCGCCGACGGTTCTCTTGATGGGGAACCGGCCCGCATCGACCTCCGGCCGCACGTTCTCGATGACCGCCCGGACCCTGCCGTCGGCCGGGGCAGCCAGGTCGCCGGGCGTGGTTCGTGCGCGTTTGCGGCTCACGCTGCCGATCGCTCGGGCTCGAGTAAGAGGCACGCGAGCGGCGGCAGCGTGATCGATAACGACTGATACCGCCCGTGCGCGGGGACCGGCGCCGCTTCCAGGCCCCCCATGTTGCCCTGCCCGCTGCCGCCATAGATGGGTGCGTCGCTGTTCAGCAGCTCGCACCAGCGGCCGCTCGTCGGCACGCCGACGCGGTAGTTGTAACGCGGCACCGGCGTGCCGTTGCAGATCACGAGCAGCGGCTCGCCCTTCACCCCGCGGCGCAGATAGCTCAACACGCTCTGCTCGGAGTCCGACGCGTCCACCCACTCGAAGCCGCGCGACTCGAAGTCGCATTGGTGCAGCGCCGCCTTGTCCCGCAACACCCGGTTGAGGTCGCCGACCCATCGGGACACGCCCTGGTGGGCCGGGCGCTGCAACAGATGCCAGTCGAGGCTCGAATCGTGGTTCCACTCGTCCCACTGACCGAACTCACCGCCCATGAACAGCAGCTTTTTGCCGGGGTGGGTCCACATGTAGCCGAAGAGCAGGCGCAGGTTGGCGAATTTCTTCCAGTCGTCGCCCGGCATGCGGCGCAGCAGCGCCCCTTTGCCGTAGACGACCTCGTCGTGCGACAGAGGCAGCACGAAATTCTCGTGAAAGGCATACCAGATGCTGAAGGTGATCGAGTTGTGGTGGTACTTGCGATGCACGGCATCGTGGCCGAAATAACGTAGCGTATCGTTCATCCACCCCATGTTCCACTTCATGCCGAAGCCGAGCCCGCCGATCGCCACCGGGCGGGAAACCGCCGGCCAGGCCGTCGACTCCTCTGCGATCGTCTGTGTGTCCGCGTGGTCGCGGTATACGGCGGTGTTGAGCTGACGCAGGAACTCGATTGCCTCGATGTTCTCGCGGCCGCCGTACCGGTTCGGCAGCCACTCGCCTTCCTGGCGGCCGTAGTCGAGATACAGCATCGATGCGACCGCATCGACGCGCAGCCCGTCGGCGTGAAACTCGTCGAGCCAGTAAAGGGCGCTCGACATCAGGAAGGCGCGCACTTCGTGACGGCCGTAGTTGAAGATCCAGCTGTTCCACTCGGGATGGAGGCCCTGGCGCGGATCGGCGTGCTCGTAGAGATGCGTGCCGTCGAAGTAAGCGAGCCCGTGCTCGTCGGCGGGGAAATGCGAGGGCACCCAGTCGAGGATCACGCCGATGCCGTGCCGATGCAGCTCGTCGATCAGGTACTTGAGGTCCTCGGGCGTTCCCTGGCGCGCCGAGGCGGCGAAGTACCCGGTGCATTGATAGCCCCAGGAACCGTAGAACGGATGCTCCATGACGGGCAGCAGCTCTACGTGGCTGAATCCGAGCTCGCGCACGTAGGAGGGCAATGCGGCGGCAAGCTCGCGGTAGCTCAGCGAGCGGTTCGCCTGTTCCGGAATCCTGCGCCACGATCCGAGATGCACCTCGTAGATCGACACCGGTGCCGTAAGTGAGTTCGCCTGGCGGCGCGTGCGCATCCACTCCTGGTCGCGCCAGCGGTACTGACCGTCCCACACCAGTGAGGCGGTGCGCGGGGGGCATTCTGCAGCGCGGGCATACGGATCGGCCTTGTCCACCGTGTAACCGCCGGCCGACGACTCGATCCGGAATTTATACGCGCGGCCGTGCCCCACGCGTGGCAGGAAGGCCTCCCAGATGCCGCTGCCATCGTCGCGGGCGTTCATCGGGCTGGC
>JBQGDL010000006.1:0-130154 GCA_052039045.1 Steroidobacteraceae bacterium | reverse complement strand
TTGTAGATCTGCTCGACGATCAGCCGGAAACGCAGCAGTCCTCGGGGCGTGAGCGCGAGCAGCTGCAGCAGGAAGCGTGTCCCCGCGCCGAGCTTCTCCACGAATCCGCGCGCGCTGCTCGCCAGCTCTGCGCCGAGGCCGATCAAGACGCCGCCTCGCCGAGCAGCTGCGCGTGATAGTCCGGGGCGGGATAGTGGAACGGTACCGGGCCGTCGGCGAGCCCGGCCACGAACTGGCGCACGATGCCGGACGAGCTCGATTCGAGCTCCTTCGGCCGGCCGCTGGCCACCACTTTGCCATCCGAGAGAATGTAGGTCAGATCGGCGATCTGCGAGACCTCGTGCACGTCGTGGGTGACGACGATGCTGCTGATGCCGAGCGCGTCGTTGAGCTGACGGATCAGCCGCATCACCACGCCCATGGAGATCGGATCGAGCCCGGCGAAGGGCTCGTCGTAGATCAGGATGTCGGGGTCCATCGCGATCGCGCGTGCGAGCGCCACGCGGCGCGCCATGCCACCGGAGAGCTCCTGCGGATAGAGCTCCGCCGCGCCGCGCAGGCCGACGGCGTGCAGCTTGGTGAGCACGACATTGCGGATCAGGACCTCCGGCAACCGTGTGTGCTCGCGAAGGGGAAACGCGACGTTCTCGAACACGTTGAGATCGGTGAGCAGCGCGCCGTTCTGGAACAACATGCCCATCCGCCGACGCAGCGCGTAGAGCGCGCGGCGGTCGAGCCCGGCGACCTCACGCCCGTCGACGAACACCTGCCCCGCATCGGCAAGGATCTGGCCCGTGATCAGCCGCAGCAGCGTCGTCTTGCCGGTGCCACTCGGGCCCATGATCGCGGTGACCTCGCCGCGCCGGATGGCGATGTCGAGGCCCCGAAACACCGCTTTGCCGTTTACGGCGTAGTGCACGCCGGTCAGACGCGCGACGTAAGCGTCGCTCGCAGCCGACGCCCCCGCGGCCGCGGAGAGTGCCGGGTCCGCCACGTCGGTCGCGCGCGTGTTCAGGCGGCCTCGAGGGAGGCCGAATACTTGCCGCGCTGCGCGAGCCCGTTGAGGCGTGCCCGGTGCAGGAAGGCCTTCTGTCCGGCGGCGAAGTTCTCGGACCGGCCACCCCAGGCCTTGAGCGCGCTCTCCTGCAGAGCCCGGCCGTAGCTGAAGGTGAGCGCCCAGGGCTGCCCGGTCGCCTGGTTCATCAGGCTCAGATGCTCGGTCGCCTCGGCCTCGCTCTGCCCGCCAGAGAGGAACGCGATCCCGGGCACCGCAATCGGGACGTGCCGCCGCAGGCAGCGCAGCGTCGCCTCGGCCACCTGCGCCGGGGAAGCCCGCTTCGCGCATTTCTTGCCGGCGATCACCATGTTGGGCTTGAGCACCATGCCTTCGAGGTGAACGCGGTGCTCGAAGAGCTGCCGGAACACCGCTTCGAGCACCGCGTCGGTCACTTCCTCGCAGCGCTCGATCGCGTGATCGCCATCCATCAAAACCTCGGGCTCGACGATCGGGGCGATATCCGCCTCCTGGCAGAGCGCCGCGTAGCGGGCGAGCGCGTGGGCGTTGGCCTCGATTGCGAAAGCGGTGGGGATGCCGGCGCCGATGTCGATCACGGCGCGCCATTTGGCGAAGCGGGCGCCCAGCTTGTGGTATTCGGCCAGCCGGTCGCGCAACCCGTCGAGCCCCTCGGTGATGGTCTCGCCCGGGAACCCGGCAAGCGGCTTGGCGCCCGCGTCGACCTTGATGCCCGGAACGATGCCGAGCTTGGCGAGCAACTCGGGAAACGGCACGCCGGTGCGCGTCTTCTGGCGCAGCGTCTCGTCGTACATGATCACGCCGCTGATGTGCTCGGCGATCCCCTGGGAAGTAAACAGCATCTCCCGGTAGGCGCGGCGGTGCTCCTCGGTGTTCTCCACCTTGATGGCATCGAACCGCTTCTTGATCGTGCCCGTCGATTCGTCGGCGGCGAGAATGCCCCGGCCCGGCGCGACCATGGCCCGCGCGATGCCTTCCAGCTCGCTTCGATTCATGTGTTCCTCCAGCTGCCGCGGCGGCGTAAGGCCGCGGCCGATGCGATTCCGGGCGAAATTCTAGCAGGTCCAACCTGCTCTCCCCGCCGCGGCCAGGGGGCTTTTGCAGCCTGCGTTCATTAGGACTAAAATCGTCCCAATTGAGGAGTACGCGATGTTCCGCATCAGCAAGCTCACGGACTACGGCACGGTCGTGCTCGCCTGCCTGGCCGCGACCCCCGATCGACGTCAGACCGCCACCGCGGTTGCGGAGCGCACGCGGCTCGGCCTGCCCACGGTCAGCAAGCTGCTCAAGAGCCTGCAGCGTGCCGGGCTCGTGACCTCGGTGCGCGGCTCGCACGGCGGCTATCAGCTTGCGCGCCCGGCGGCGCGGATCAGTGCCTCCGCGATCATCGACGCGATCGAAGGGCCTGTGGCCATCACCGAGTGCAGCGGCAATCACAGCTCTTGCGACATCGAGAGCGTGTGCCGGACGGGCAGCGCCTGGCAGCGTATCAACGCCTCGATCCGCCGCGCGCTCGACGACATCAGTCTGGCGCAGCTCGCCGGACAGGAGGCGGTCGCGCAGTGGCGACCCGAGATGGGCTCGACGCTGCGTGCCGGTTTCCTGCAGCGGCCCGGAGGCCGGGTCTGAGGAAGATCATGTCCAGCAAGACACAGGATCTCGACGAGCTCGTCGCACGGAAGTACCGGCACGGCTTCATCACGGACATCGAAGCCGACACCGTCCCGCCTGGCCTCGATGAGTCGGTGATCCGTCTCATCTCCGCCAAGAAGCAGGAGCCGGCGTTCATGCTCGAGTGGCGGCTGAAGGCGTACCGCCACTGGCTCACCATGCGGCAGCCGGGCTGGGCCCAACTGCGGGTCGGCAACATCGACTACCAGGCGATCTCCTATTACTCGGCGCCGCGCACCCGGGCAGACGCGCCGAAGAGCCTCGAGGAAGTCGATCCGAAGCTGCTCGCGACCTACGAGAAGCTCGGCGTGCCGCTGCACGAGCGGGCGCGGCTCGCGGGCGTGGCCGTCGACGCCGTGTTCGACAGCGTCTCGGTCGCAACCACGTTCAAGGAGCGGCTCGCGAAGGCCGGCGTGATCTTCTGCCCGTTCTCCGATGCGGTGCGCGACCATCCGGAGCTCGTCGAGCGCTATCTCGGCTCGGTGGTGCCGTACACCGACAACTTCTTCGCGACGCTCAACTCGGCGGTGTTCTCCGACGGCTCGTTCGTGTACGTGCCGCCGGGGGTGCGCTGCCCGATGGAACTGTCCACCTATTTCCGCATCAACGCGGCGAATACCGGGCAGTTCGAGCGCACGCTGATCATCGCCGACGAGGGCGCGTATGTCTCCTACCTCGAGGGCTGCCTGCCAGCCTGGGAAGAGGTCTCATGCGGCGATGCGATGCGCTCGATTCGTGACATTGCACTTCATGACGAAGTCCTCGATGGGAACGGCAATGCGGCGGAAGTCGCGAAGATCATGCGGCGCGCTTACCGCGGTGAGCTGGTCGATATCACGCCGATGAGCTCCGGCAACCGCTTCCAGGTCACCGCCGAGCATCCGGTGCTCGCCATTCGACGGGAGCGCGTTCGCAGCTCGCTGCGGAGCAACGGTCGGTGGCCCGACCTGAACAAGCGCACGCTCGCCGGGGCCCAGCCTGAGTACGTACCCGCCGGCGAGCTGCGTGCGGGCGATCTGCTCGTCTTCCCGATCAATCAGATCCGGCGCGACGACCCGGCTCTGAGCGATGATTTCCTCGCGCTGCTCGGCTATTACGTCGCCGAGGGTTGCGCAACGCGCTTCAACGGCCACGACGCCGTCGAGTTCTCACTGGGCACCCACGAAGAAGAGAACGTCCGCGAGGTCTGCGGACTCGTGCAGCGGGTCACCGGCAAGATGCCTTCGGTCACTCGCGACGAGAAGCGCCACGGCGTCTACATCGTCGTGTACGACAAGGAACTGTGGCGGATGTGTGAGGCGCACGGTGGTCGCTACGCGGCGGGCAAGCGGTTCAGCAAGGCGGTCATGGACCTTCCGCCCGAGCGTCAGAAGCTCGCCATCGATACCTACTACAAGGGTGACGGGAGCGTCGCCCGGATCGGCAATATGGAGGCGGTGCGGGCCGCGACGATTTCGCGTGTGCTCGCCTTCCAGCTGCAGGAGCTGTTCGCCCGGCAGGGTATCTTCGCCTGCATCAACGTCCAGGAGGCCTACGAGGAGGCGATGCGCGACGGGCGGGTGATCCGGCACAAGCGCAAGTACACGATCTACTACGCCCGGAACAGGCGGTCGCAGCGGGCAAAGCTCCGCGACGCGTACTTCCTGGTCCCGGCCCGCGAGGTCACGACCCAGTCGTACGACGGGTACGTCTACAACTTCGAGACCGCCTCCGAGCCGCACAGCTATCTCGTCAAAGGCTTCGCAGTGCACAACTGCACCGCCCCAATGCGCGACGAGAACCAGCTCCACGCCGCGGTTGTCGAGCTGGTCGCGCTCCCGGACGCGCAGATCAAGTACTCGACCGTGCAGAACTGGTATCCGGGCGATGAGCAGGGCCGAGGCGGCATCTACAACTTCGTGACCAAGCGCGGTGAGTGCCGCGGCGACAATTCGCGGATCAGCTGGACGCAGGTCGAGACCGGTTCGGCGATCACCTGGAAGTACCCGAGCTGCGTGCTCACCGGCGCCAATACGGTCGGTGAGTTCTATTCGGTCGCGCTCGCCAACAACTACCAGCAGGCCGACACCGGCACCAAGATGATTCATATCGGGCGCGGCAGCCGCAGCACGATCGTTTCCAAAGGCATCTCGGCCGGCCACGGCAGCAACTCCTATCGAGGCCTGGTCAAGATCCTCCCCTCGGCCGAGGGAGCGCGGAACTACACGCAGTGCGACTCGTTGCTGATGGGCGACCGCTGCACCGCGAACACCTTCCCGTACATGGAGATCCGCAATCCGAGCGCGATCGTCGAGCACGAGGCGACCACCTCGAAGATCGCCGACGACCAGCTCTTCTACTGCAGAAGCCGCGGCATCTCCCAGGAGGACGCGGTGAACATGATCGTCAACGGCTTCTGCAAAGCGGTCTTCAAGGAGCTGCCGATGGAGTTCGCGGTCGAAGCACAGAACCTGCTGTCCGTCAGCCTCGAAGGCGCGGTCGGCTGAAGGGAACGGGACTCATGCTCAGTATCCGGAACCTCCACGTCCAGGTCGGCTCACGCAAGATCCTCAAAGGGCTCGACCTCGAGGTGGGCGCCGGTCAGGTGCATGCCATCATGGGTCCGAACGGCTCGGGCAAGAGCACGCTCGCCGGGGTGCTGGCCGGCCGCGACGGGCTCGAGGTCACCCAGGGCCGGGTCGAGTACCAGGGTCGCGACCTGCTCGCCATGAGTCCCGAGGAGCGAGCGCGCGCCGGCGTGTTCCTGGCCTTTCAGTACCCCGTCGAGATCCCCGGCGTGAACAACGCCTATCTGCTCAAGGCCGCGCTCAACGCCCTGCGCAAGGAGCGCGGCGAGCCGGAGCTCGACGCCTTCGAGTTCCTGGGTCTGGTGCGCGAGAAGATGCAGCTGATGCAGATGGACGAAAGCCTCCTCAACCGCGGGGTCAACGAGGGATTCTCGGGCGGCGAGAAGAAGCGCAACGAGATCCTGCAGATGGCGGTGCTGGAGCCGCGGCTGGCGGTGCTCGACGAGACCGATTCGGGTCTCGACATCGACGCGCTGCGCGTGGTCGCCGAGGGCGTCAACCGCATGCGCGACCCGGGGCGCTCGATCGTGCTGGTGACGCATTACCAGCGGCTGCTCGAGTACGTCGTCCCGGACGTCGTGCACGTGCTGCTCGACGGGCGCATCCTGCGCTCCGGCGATGCAGGCCTCGCGCTCGATCTCGAGCGCCGCGGCTACGACTGGGTGCGGCGGGAGGCGCGCGTCGCGTGAACGCGGCAGTCGCAGCCGATCCGGTCGAGCGCTGGCGCCCGGCGCTGGATCTTGCCCGGACGGCCGGCGGTGCGCTCGCGGCGCGCCGCGCCGAAGCTTTCGACCGCTTCGCGCTGCTTGGTTTTCCCGGGGCGCGCGACGAAGACTGGAAGTACACCAGTCTGCGCCGCCTCGCCGGCCGCGCGTTCGTACCGGTCACCCGCGAGGCCGCCCTGGCCGCGGTTCCGCCAGCCGCGCCGGCCTTCGCGCCACACCGCGCCGTCCTGGTGAACGGCTTCCTGCACGAGGCGGCATCGTGCCTCGACAGGTGCCCGCCCGGACTGCGGCTGACCACGCTGAGCCGCGAAGGGCGCGTGGCGGATCCGGCGGCGTGGCTCAAGCTTCCGGAGGACGGCGGCACCGCGCGCTTCGCGGCACTCAACGCCGCGCTTTGCGGCGACGCGCTCGCGATCGAGGTCGAGGATCCGGTCTCGGTGGACACGGTGCTTCAGCTCTCGATCGAGGCGACGGGCGAGCTCGCCGCGGCGAGCCATCCACGCGTGCTGCTGCGGCTGGCGGCCGGCGCGGGCTTGAGCCTGGTCATCCACTATCGTGGCGACGATCGTGTCGAGCGCTTCATCAACGGCGTGCTCGACATCGAGGCGGACGAGCGTGCCGAGCTGCGAATTTACCGGCTGCAGCAGCAGGGATCCGGTAGCTTTCACATCGAGCGAATCGAAGCCACGCTGGCGCGTGAGGCCCGCCTCGTGGTGCGCGATGCCAGTCTGGGCGCGGCGCTTGCGCGACTCGATCTTCGCGCGCGGCTCGCCGGCCGCGGCGCCTCCGCCGAGCTGACCGGCCTGTTCCTCGCCGACGGCAGCCGTCATCTCGACACCCAGCCGCGGATCGAGCATGCCGCGGCCGATACGAGCAGTCTGCAGGACTACCGCGGCATCGCGGCCGGCCGCGGTCGCGGCGTGATCAACAGCCGCGTGGTCGTCGCGGAAGGGGCGCAGAAGTCCAGCTCGCGGCAGACCAGCCGCAATCTGCTGCTGGGCGCGGGCGCCGAGATCGATACCAAGCCCGAGCTCGAGATCCGCGCCGATGACGTGCAGTGCAATCATGGCGCGAGCACCGGGCAGCTCGACCCGGCCGCCCTCTTCTATCTGCGCTCGCGCGGTCTCGACGAGCGCGCGGCGCGCAGCGCCCTGACGCGCGCGTTCGCAGGTGCCGTGTTCTCCCGCATCGAGCTGGAACCCTTCGCTCGCGCGGTGCACGAACAGTTCGACGCCCGGATCGACCAACTGCTCGCGGAGGCCACATGAACGCCGTGACGGATCCGCTCGCTGTCGGATCGCGCGCCTCGCCGCTCGACGTCGAGCGCGTGCGGCGCGACTTTCCGGTGCTGGCGCGCATGATCAACGGTTGGCCGCTTGCCTACCTCGACAACGCCGCCTCCAGCCAGCGTCCGCAGTCGGTCATCGATACCGTGTCGACCTATTACGAGACCTCGCACGCGAACGTCCACCGCGGCGTGCACGCGCTCAGCCAGGAGGCGACCGACCTTTTCGAGGGCTCGCGCCGACGCGTGCAACGCTTCATCAATGCGCGCTCACCCCGCGAGATCGTGTTCGTCCGCGGCACCACGGAGGCGATCAACCTCGTGGCACAGAGCTACGGCCGGCCGCGGCTGCAACCCGGCGACGAGGTGCTGATCTCGCACCTCGAGCACCACGCCAACATCGTGCCGTGGCAGATGCTGTGCGAGCAGACGGGAGCGCGGCTGCGTGTGATCCCGATGACGCCGCGCGGCGAGGTCGACTTCGACGCGTTCCTCGGCCTGCTGTCGCATGCGACGCGGCTGCTGGCGCTCGCGCACGTCTCGAACGCGCTCGGCACCGTGGTACCCGTGCAGCGCTACATCGCCGAGGCGCGGCGGCGCGGCGTCCCGACCCTGCTCGACGGCGCCCAGGCCGTACCGCACATGAAGGTCGACGTCCAGGCGCTCGACTGCGACTTCTACTGCTTCTCGGCCCACAAGATGTGCGGCCCGACCGGCATCGGTGTGCTGTACGGGCGCGAGGCCCTGCTCGAGGCCATGCCGCCGTGGCAGGGCGGCGGCGACATGATCCTGGCCGTGAGCTTCGAGCGCACGGTCTACAACGAGGTCCCGCACAAGTTCGAGGCCGGCACGCCGCACATCGCGGGCGCGATCGGGCTCGCCGCTGCGGTCGACTATCTGGAGACGCTCGGGCTGGAGCGCATCGCGGCCGCCGAGCACCAGTTGCTCGAGCACGCAACCGCACGCCTGAGCGAGATTCCTGGCGTGACGCTGGTCGGCACCGCGTCCGAGAAATGCGCGGTGGCGTCGTTCACGCTCGCGGGCGTACACCCGCACGATCTCGGCACCATCCTCGACCACCAGGGCATCGCGATCCGCACCGGGCACCACTGTGCGATGCCGGTCATGGAGTACTTCGGACTGCCTGCGACGGCGCGCGCCTCATTTGCGTTCTACAACACCCACGACGAGGTCGAGCGCCTGGCCGCCGCCGTGCGCGTCGCCCGCGGGATGTTCCTCTGATGGATCTCAAGGATCTCTATCGCGACGTCATCGTCGATCACAACCGCAATCCGCGCAATTTCCGCGCCATGCCGGACGCGGATCGCCGTGCCGAGGGCTTCAACCCGCTGTGCGGCGACCGCCTCACCCTGTACGTGCGGCTCGACGGCGATGTGATCCGCGACGTGTCCTTCGAGGGCAGCGGTTGCGCGATCTCGGTGGCCTCGGCGTCGCTCCTGACCGAGAGCGTCAAGGGCCGCACGGTCGCCGCAGCGCAGCGCCTGTTCGGCGACATGCACGCGCTGCTGACTACTCCGGAGGCGGCGGTCGATCCCGTGGCGCTCGGCAAGCTCGGTGCACTGTCCGGGGTGCGTGAGTTCCCGGCACGGGTCAAGTGCGCGAGCCTCTGCTGGCATACGCTCGACGCCGCGCTGCACCGCCAGGCGGAGCCGGTCTGTACCGAGAGCAATCCGGCGGAGTGGCCATGAGCCGTTTCGATAACGAGCCGGTCACGCTGGCCCGCGACGTGGACGCGGTGATCGTTCCCGCGGGGATCAACGTCAGGCTGCGCGCGGGACAGAGCGGTTTCATCACGCAGTCGCTCGGCGGCAGCTTCACGGTGTATGTCGAGGGTAACTTGTTCCGGATCGCCGGCAAGGACGCCGACGCGCTCGGCAAGGAGCCCGTGGGGATACTGCAGCTCTCGCCCGATGCCGGTGACGACGACGTGCGGGAGCTTGCCTGGGCGCAGATGAAGACGTGTTACGACCCGGAGATCCCGATCAACATCGTCGACCTCGGCCTGGTGTATTCCTGCGAAGTGCGCTCCGAGCCTGACGGCCGCGTGGTGGCGATCGAGATGACGCTCACCGCACCCGGCTGCGGTATGGGCGAGGTGCTGGTGCAGGACGTGCGCGAGAAGGTCGAGATCATCCCGACGGTCAAGCGCGCCGACGTCGAGCTGGTGTTCGACCCGCCATGGAACCAGTCAATGATGACCGACGCGGCCAGGCTGCAGACGGGCATGATGTGAGCGGATCGCCCGCCGGTCCCGGCACCGGCCGGGAATCCTGGACACCGGTCGCACCCGAGGCCTCGATTCCGCCGGGCGACTACGCAACCGTCGAAATCGATGGGCAGCTCGTCGCCGTGTTCAACATCAACGGCGAATACCTGGCCATCGACGACGTCTGCACGCACGACGGCGAGGGGCTCGCGGGCGGTGAGCTCGACGGCGAAGTGATCGTCTGCCCGCGTCACGGTGCGCGCTTCAGCCTGCGCACCGGCGCGGTGCTCGGCCCGCCGGCCTACGAACCGGTGCGCACCTATCAGACGCGCGTCGCCGACGGCATGGTCGAGGTGCGCGCCGCGTGAAGCGGCTGATCCTCGTGCGGCACGCGAAGTCCGACTGGTCGCTGCCGGACCAGGCGGACTGGGACCGTCCACTCAACGCTCGCGGACAGCACGACGCGCCGGAGATGGCGCGCCGGCTCAGGGCGCGCCGTCTGCGGCCGGACCTGATCCTGACGAGTCCCGCCGTGCGCGCGCTCACCACCGCGACCATCATGGCGCGCGAGCTGCGCGTCGCTCCGTCGCTGCTGCGGCCCGAGGAGAGGCTGTATCTGGCGGCACCCCACGACATGCTCGCCGTGCTGCGCGAGCTCGGCGGCGCGGCGCGGCGCCTGATGGTCGTCGGTCACAACCCCGGAATCACCGAGTTCGCGAATCGGCTGTCGGCCGACGACACGATCGATAACATGCCTACTTGCGCCGTGTTCACCGCGCGCTTCGTCATCGCCGGGTGGGACCGCCTCGGCTGGGGTCAGGGCAAGGACGCCGCGTTCGACTACCCGCGCAGATCATCGTGACGAATGGCTGTGAAAAATGGCTCGGAGCCCATTTTCCTCTGCCTTCTGCACGCGAGCCGGCAGCCGGAAATTGGCTCCGAGCCATTTTCGTTCAGCCGCGGCCGGTCACGGGGATCGCGGCACCGGTCACAGCGGCGGCGGCGTCCGAGGCGAGAAACACGATCACCTCGGCGATCGCGGCGGGCGCGACCCAGCGTGAGAAATCCGCATCGGGCATGTCGGTGCGGTTGCGCGGCGTGTCGATCGTACCCGGCAGGATTGCGTTGACGGTGATCCCGCGATCCTTCAGCTCGTCGGCGAGGCTTTCGGTCAGCCGCTGCACGCCGGCCTTGGACGCGGTATAGGCACCCATGCCGGTGCGGCCCTTCGCAGCGGCGCCGGCGCCGATGTTGACGATCCGCCCGTGCGCGCTCTCGAGGAGCGCCGGTAGCGCCGCCTTGCAGCTCACCACAGCCGTGCGCAGGTTCATCGCGTACAGCTCGTCCCAGGTGGCGACGCCGCCTTCGAGCAAGGTCTCGTAGCGGAACCCGCCCGCGACGTTTACCAGCACGTCGATTCCGCCAAAGCGCATCGCCGCGGCCGCCATCGCCTTGCGCGTTGCTTCCACGTCGGCGAGGTCGACCGCCGGGATCAACAGATGCGCCTGCCCGAACTCGGCCTCCAGCGCGGGCGGAGTGGAGGGGGCCACGTCGAGCAGCGCAACCTTGGCGCCCGCGCGCGCGAAGGCGCGCGCCACGACCGACCCCAGCTGACCGAACGCACCTGTGACGACGACGCGCCGGGTGCGCACGCTCAGCACTCCGGCACGTTGACTGCGAGCCCGCCCTGGCTGGTTTCCTTGTAGATCACCGACATGTCCCTCCCGGTCTGCCGCATGGTGGCGATCACCTGATCGAGCGAAACCTTGTGCGTGCCGTCACCGCGCATCGCGAGACGTGCGGCGTTGATCGCCTTCATCGCGCCCATCGCGTTGCGCTCGATGCAGGGGATCTGCACCAGCCCCGCGATCGGGTCGCAGGTGAGCCCGAGGTTGTGCTCCATGCCGATCTCGGCGGCATTCTCGATCTGCTCGGGCGTGCCGTTCATCGCCGCCACCAGGCCGGCCGCTGCCATCGAACAGGCCACCCCCACCTCACCCTGGCAACCCATCTCCGCGCCCGAGATCGAGGCGTTGCGCTTGTAGAGCATGCCGATCGCACCGGCCACGAGCAGGAAACGCAGCACGCCGTCATCGCTCGCACCCGGCTCGAAGCGACGATAGTAGGCAAGCACCGCCGGCACGATGCCTGCCGCGCCGTTGGTCGGCGCCGTGACCACGCGCCCGCCGGCGGCATTCTCCTCGTTGACCGCCAGCGCGAAGGCATTTACCCAGTCCATCACCTGCAGCGGTTGCGAGCCGCCCGACTCGACGAGCAGACGATGCAACCGCGCGGCACGCCGCCGCACCTTGAGCACGCCCGGAAGCAGACCCGAACCGCGGAGACCCCGCTCGATGCAGTCGTTCATCGCCGCCCAGATCCCGAGCAGCGCGGAGCGCGTTTCGGGCTCCGGGCGGAAGGCGGTCTCGTTCGCGAGTACGACCTCGTGCATGTCGAGGCCGTGCTCGCGACAGGCACGCAGCAAGTCCGCGCCGGATTCGAACGGATAACGGACACGGACCCCGTCGCCGGTGTCGGGATCGCGGCCGAACTCGGACGCACGCACCACGAACCCGCCTCCGGTCGAATAGAACTCCTCGCGATGCAGCACCTGCCCGGCCGCATCCAGCGCCGTGAAGCGCATGCCGTTCGGATGCAGCGGCAGCGTCTGGTCGCGATGGAACAGCAAATCGAGCGGCTCGTCGAACTCGATCTGCTGCCGGGCGGCAAGCTTGAGCCGGCCCGTGCCGCGGATCTCCGCCAGCGTCGGCTCGATGACCGCTGGATCGATGGTATGCGGCCGGTTTCCGGCCAGCCCGAGCAGGATCGCACGATCCGTGCAGTGGCCCTTTCCGGTCAGCGCGAGCGAGCCATACACCTGCGCGCCAACGCGGCTCGTCCTCTCGAGCGCGCCGAGCCGCACCAGGTCCTCGGCGAACGTGCATGCGGCGTTCATCGGCCCCATGGTATGGGAGCTCGACGGGCCGACGCCGATCTTGAAGACGTCGAGCACGCTGAGATCCATCGCGCGGCGCCTACTCCATCGCGAGCAGCGACGCGTTGCCGCCGACCGCCGACGTATTGATGGTGAGCGTGCGCTCGTGCGCGAAGCGGTGCAGGTAATGCGGGCCGCCGGCCTTCGGCCCGGTTCCCGATAGTCCGCAGCCGCCGAACGGCTGCACGCCGACCACCGCGCCGATCATGTTGCGGTTGACGTAGACGTTGCCGGCGCTCACCCGCGCGGCCACGCGTCGCGCGGTGCTGTCGATGCGCGTGTGGATGCCGAAGGTAAGCCCGTAACCGGTCGCGTTGATGGCGTCGACCAGCGCCTCGAGCCGGTCGGACCGGTAGCGCACCACGTGGACGATCGGCCCGAACACCTCGCGCTCGAGCCGGTCGATCGAGTCGATTTCGACGGCGAGCGGCGCGAGGAAATGGCCGTCGGCCGTGTCGGGCCCGAGCCGGCAGCGGTGCTGCCACGACGCTCCGCGCGTGATGCGCTCCGCATGCTCTTCGAGCGTGCGCAGCGCCTCGGCGTCGATCACCGGACCGACGTCGGTCGCGAGCCACGCCGGGTCGCCCACCATCAGCTCGTCCATGGCGCCCGCGAGCAGCCGCAGCACCCTCGATGCGATCTCCTCCTGCAGACACAGGATGCGCAGCGCCGAACAGCGCTGGCCCGCGCTGTTGAAGCCCGACTGCAGCGCATCGAGGACGACCTGCTCCGGCAGCGCGGAGCTGTCGACGATCATCGCGTTCTGGCCACCGGTCTCGGCGATCAGCACCGGGATCGCACCGCCGCGGCCCGCCAGCGCACGATTGATCGCGTGCGCCGTCTCCGTCGAGCCGGTGAAAGCAACACCCGCGACGCGCGGGTCGGCCACCATTTGCGCCCCCACCTCGGCGCCGCTGCCCGGCAGGAACTGCAGCACCGAACCCGGTACGCCGGCGGCGTGCATCAGGCGAACCGCGGCCGCCGCGATCAGCGGCGTCTGCTCGGCGGGCTTCGCGACCACGCTGTTTCCCGCAGCGAGCGCCGCGGCCACCTGGCCCGTGAAGATCGCGAGGGGGAAGTTCCACGGGCTGATGCAGGCGAACACGCCACGGCCGTGCAGCGTCAGCTCGTTGCTCTCGCCGGTTGGGCCGGGCAGCCGCAGCGGCGCGCCGAATTCGGCGCGTGCGCGGGCGGCGTAGTAGCGCAGGAAGTCGACGGCCTCGCGCACCTCGGCGATTCCGTCCGGCACGCTCTTGCCCGCCTCGCGCACCGCCAGCTCGATCAGCGCCGGCATCCCGGCTTCGAGTGCATCGGCCGCCGCCTCGAGCGCACGCGCCCGCCCGGCGGCCGGCGTCGCGGACCACTCCGCCGCCGCCGCAGCAGCCACGCCGAGCGCTTCGTCGACCAGCCCGGCGCCCGCGACCGAAACGACCCCGACTATGTCGGACCGTCGCGCCGGATTGGCTACGGGCGCGGCGCGCCCGTCGCGTTCGCGCCCGTCGACGATCGGTGCCGCCGCGTGAGCACCGCTCGCAGCGGCGCTCATATCTCGGTCGAGGGCGACCAGCGTAGCGCCGTCGACCAGATTGAGGCCGCGTGAGTTGACGCGTTCCGGACCGAACAGCCGCCGCGGCGCAGCAATGCGCGGATGCGCGACGGCCGGCAGCGCATCGACTTCGTCGACCGGGTCGGCAGCGATCACCTCGGCGGGCAGCCGCTCGTCGAGGATGCGGTTGACGAACGATGTGTTCGCGCCGTTCTCGAGCAGCCTGCGCACCAGGTACGGCAGCAGGTCCTCGTGCTCGCCGACCGGGGCGTAGACGCGGCACGGACGATTCAACCCGTCGCGACCTACGACCTGCGCGTAGAGCTCCTCGCCCATGCCGTGCAGGCGTTGAAACTCGAAATTGCGGTCGAGCTGCCGCCCGAGCCGCGCGACGTACGCCACCGTGTGCGCGTTGTGCGTCGCGAACTGCGGGTTGATCCACTCCCCGGCCCTGAGCAGCCGCCCGGCGAGCGCCAGATAGGCGACATCGGTGTTGCATTTGCGGGTGTACACCGGATATCCGTCGAAGCCACGCTCCTGCGCGCGCTTGACCTCGCTGTCCCAGTAGGCGCCCTTCACCAGACGCACGTTGAGCTGCCGACGCGTGCCCGCGGCGAGCGCGGCGAGCCAGTCGATCACCGCGGCCGCCCGTTTCTCGTAGGCCTGCACGGCGAGCCCGAAGCCGTGCCAGCCGGTCAGCTCCTGCGCGCGGCACACCGCCTCCACCAGCTCGAGCGACAGCTCGAGCCGCTCGCTTTCCTCGGCGTCGACGGTGAGAGCAACGCCCGCGTCGCGCGCCACGCGCCCGAGCTCGATCAGGCGCGGGCCGAGCTCGGCCAGCACGCGACGGCGGTTGCTGCGCTCGTAGCGTGGATGCAGCGCGGAGAGCTTGACCGAGATGCTCGCCGCGGCCTCGACCGGCGTTTCCGGCGGCACGCCGCGCCCGACCGCGGTGATCGCCGCGCCATACGCCTCGAGATATCGCTGCGCATCGGGCGCAGTAAGCGCCGCCTCGCCCAGCATGTCGAACGAATAGCGATAGCGTGCGTTCTCGCCCCGGAGCGAGCGCTCGAGGGCTTCCTCGATGCTACGGCCCATCACGAACTGGTGACCCATGATGCGCATCGCCTGACGCATCGCACCGCGCACCATGGGCTCGCCGATCCGGGTCACGAGCCTGGATACGAAGTTGCCCGGAGCCCCACGCTCGGCGTCGTCGAGTGACACCATCCGACCGGTGAGCAGCAGCCCCCAGGTAGAGGCATTGACGAACAACGACTCACTGTCCCCGAGATGGCTTTCCCAGTCACCGGCGCGGATCTTGTCGGCGATGAGACGATCGGCCGTATCGTCGTCCGGTATCCGCAGCAGCGCCTCGGCCAGGCACATCAGGATCACGCCTTCCTGCGAGGACAGATCGTACTTGCGCAGGAAGGCATCGAGACCCGACTTCGCCGCGCGCTCGCGGCGCACCGACTCGACGAGCCGCACGGCGGTGGTGCGAACCGCGTCGCGGTCCGCCGGCGGCAGGCGCGCCTCCGCGGCGCGACGGCGCACGACCGCCTCCTCCTCGGCGAGGAAATCGCCATTGATCCGACGACCCACCTCGGTGTCGAGGTCGGCCGCGTCGCGGTACAGGAAACGCGAGCCCGACTGCACTTCCGCGGCTGCTTTCATAGCGCGAGCTTACTTGGTTTCGTAGAGCAATCCGACCGTGGTCAGCGTGTCGGTCTTCTCCACGCCCGGCAGCACGTCGGTGTTGTGGCGCACCTGGTATCCGACCCTCAAGCCCAGCGAGCCGGTGATGGTCACCTCGAGTCCCAGGTCGTTCTGTACGTAGGTATTGTCCGAGCCGCTTTCGACCAGTAAGCGCTCGACGACCTTGGTCGTGTCGGTGAGCTGATGCTCGAAGCCGAGGTCGCCGCGCAGGATCGCGCCGTCCTGGCTCTCGCCCGTGTCGCGCAGCTCCGCGAAGCGGTAGCCAGGACCTGCCTGCACCCAGAACTTGGTCCGCTCGGTATCGATGATCTTGTACCCGAGACCGGTCGAGAGCGAGGCCTGGTAGTCAAAGGCGCTGAATCGGTCGTCCTCGTAGCGACCCGCACCGAACCAGTAGGCGCGGTCCGTGAACGCGTAGTCGGACTGGCCGCGCACCTCCCAGCGCTCGGCCGTGGTGACGGAGCCGTCGCTGCCGTAGTTGCCGGCAAGACCCAGAGTGTGCGTCCACTTGTCCCGGGTGTTCTTCACCTCCAGTGCAGCGTTGGCGGATTCGTTCTCGCTGTTGCCGCTGGCGAACGACGCACCCAGCTCTCCCTTCGCCGTCCAGTCCGCGAACGCCGGAGCCGACGTCGCGCACAGGGCTACGAGAACCGCAACGGAGCATTTTTTTCCTTGCATACCTCAACTCCCGTATGTCATTGATCCTCGACTCATTTGCCGCGCGCGGGCCAATCCCGGCCGCGTTGCGACCGACCTGCATGCCATTTCGTGATTGCCGATCTTGCCGGCACCGGACGCGCGCAGTATAAGTCGCGCCAAACGCGCCCCGGGCGCGCGTGGGCGCTGCGATGAGCGAGAAGCCGGAATCGGACGAATTCGAAGACGAGGACGACGATGCCGTCCCCGGCGACGAGGAGTCGCTCGACGTAGACCGGCTGATGCAGGACCTCGACAAGCGCAAGCGAAGCGCACCGCGTGGCGCCGAGCCGGCATGGCGCAAGCTGGAGCGCCTGCTCGAGCAAAAGCGGACCCACGAGCTCCTGAGCGACTTCGACGATTACGACCTGGGCGACGGCCCGCGCCCCAGCCGCCCGGCAAAGTAAAGGGGGACATTCTCGATTTCCGTCTCCGGCGGCTCCGTGCCCGGAGGTGCTTCGGGAAATGGAGAATCTCCCCTTTGCTTCGCAGCGTCCCCTCCTACCGGAAATCGCGCGAAGGCGCGACCAGATCGCCCAGCCAGCGCGACAGATCGCTGAGCCGGTGCACGATGACGTGCATCACCTCGCCTTCGAGCTGCAGCTCGCCCGTCACTCCCATCAGACGCGCGCCGACCAGCGCGCGCCGCTGCTGTTCCGCGATCTGCCGCCACACGATGAGATTGACGTAGCCCGTCTCGTCCTCGAGCGTGACGAAGGTGACGCCGCTGGCGGTTCCGGGCCGCTGGCGCGTGACCACCAGACCCGCCGTGCGCACCTGCGAACCATTCGGCCGCTCGCGCAGCCGGGCGGCGCTCAGGATCGAGTAGGCGTCGAGTCGTGGACGCAGCAGCGCGAGCGGATGACGTCGCAGGGAGAGGCCCATGTGTCGGTAATCCGCCACGATATCCTGGCCTTCGCACGGGGCGCGAAGCAGCGGCAGACCTTCGGCGATCTGTGGCTCGGCGAACAGGGGGGACGGCGCTTCCACTCCGGCGACCTGCCACGCCGCGCGATGGCGGTGCCCGGCCAGCCGGGCGAGCGCGCCGGCGGCGGCGAGACGGCCGAGATCATGCCGGTCGAGCCGGGCGCGCACCGCGAGCGACTGAACGCTGTCGAAGCCTGCTTCACGCCGCGTCTCGACCAGGCGCTTTGCGGCCGCCTCCGCAAAGCCCTTCACCAGACGCAGACCGAGCCGCAGCGCGAGCCCGCCGCCTTCGGTGGGCTCGAGCGTGCAGTCCCAGTCGCTCGCATCGACGTCGACCGGGCGCACCTCGACGCCGTGGCGACGCGCATCCTGCACGAGCTGCGCGGGTGCATAAAACCCCATCGGCTGGCTGTTGATGAGCGCCGCCGCGAAAGCGGCCGGCTCGTGGCGCTTGAGCCAGGCCGATACATACACGAGCAACGCGAAGCTCGCCGCATGCGCTTCCGGGAAGCCGTATTCGCCGAACCCGAGGATCTGCCGGAAGATCTGCCGCGCGAACTCCTCGCTGTAGCCGCGCTCGCGCATGCCGCGGGTGAGACGTTCCTCGAAGGGTCCGAGCCCGCCCTTGCGCTTCCATGCGGCCATCGCCCGGCGCAGCCGGTCGGCCTCGCCGGGCGTGAACCCGGCGGCGACCACCGCCAGCTGCATGACCTGCTCCTGGAAGATCGGCACACCGAGCGTACGCTTCAGCACATCCTCGACCTCCGGGCTCGGATAGCTGACCGGCTCCTCATCGTTGCGGCGACGCAGGTAGGGATGGACCATGTCGCCCTGGATCGGGCCCGGCCGCACGATCGCCACCTCGATCACGAGGTCGTAATAACACCTGGGCTTGAGCCGCGGCAGCATCGCCATCTGCGCACGCGACTCGATCTGGAACACGCCCATCGTGTCCCCGTGACAGGCCATCTCATAGACCTGCGGGTCCTCCGCCGGCACGGTGGCGAGTGTCCAGCGCCGGCCGCGATGACGCTCGATGAGATCGAAGCTGCGGCGGATCGCCGAGAGCATCCCCAGCCCCAGCACATCCACCTTGAGCAGCCCGACCGCATCGAGATCGTCCTTGTCCCACTGGATCACGGTGCGATCCGTCATCGCCGCGTTCTCGATCGGCACCAGCTCCTCGAGCGGTCCGCGCGAGACCACGAAGCCTCCGACGTGCTGCGACAGGTGTCGTGGGAAGCCGAGCAGGCTGCGCGCGAGCGCGAGCAGCCGCGCGAGCACGGGACTCGCGGGGTCGAGTCCCGCCTCGCGCACGCGCTCGGCGTCGATGTCGCAGCCGTCCCACCACTGCATCGACCGTGCCAATGCCTCGACCTGCAGCGGATCGAGTGCGAGCGCCCTGGCCATGTCGCGCAGAGCGCTCCTCGGCCGGTAGCAGATCACCGTGGCGGCGAGCGCGGCACGCGTCCGTCCGTACTTCGCGTAGACGTACTGGATCACTTCCTCGCGGCGCTCGTGCTCGAAGTCGACGTCGATGTCGGGCGGCTCGTTGCGCTCGCGCGAGATGAATCGCTCGAAGAGCATCGACATGCGCCCCGGGTCGACCTCGGTGACACCTAAGCAGAAGCACACGGCGGAGTTCGCCGCCGAGCCGCGACCCTGACAGAGGATGCCGCGCGAACGCGCGTAGCTCACGATGTCGTGCACCGTCAGGAAATACGCGTCGAACTCGAGCTCCGCGATGAGCGCGAGCTCGTGTTCGACGAGCCGGATCACGTGCCCGGGGGCGCCAGCGGGCCAGCGGTTGTGCATGCCCTGCAGGGTGAGCTGCCTGAGCCAGCGCGAGGGTGTCTCACCGTCGGGGACGATCTCGTGCGGGTATTCGTAGCGCAGCTCCTCGAGCGAGAACCGGCAGCGCGCGGCGATCGCCAGCGTCGCCTCGATCAGCTCGCGGGGATACAGCTCGTGGAGGCGCGGGAGCGGCCGCAGATGACGTTCGCCGTTCGGGTACAGCGCGAACCCCGCGCGCTCGATCGTGGTGCGAAGCCGCGTAGCCGTGAGCGCATCCTGCAGCGCGCGCCGGCCGCGCGCGTGCATGTGCACATCGCCCGCAGCGACGAGCGACAGGCGAAGCTCGCGACCCAGCGCCTGCAGAGCGGCGAGCCGGCGACGGTCCTGCCCGGTCGTCAGCAGCTCGACTGCGATCCACAGCCGCTCGGGGAACAGACCCGCGAGCCAGCGGGCCTCATCTGTGTCTGGCAGATGACCGGGCAGCCACAGCGCGAGACAGTCGTCCAGGCGGAGCGGATTCGCGGCCGTTTCCGCCGAAACGCCGTTCAAGGGGCTTTCCGGCGACGTTCCCGTGGAAAGGTCGGCGCAGTCCAGGTCGGCACGCACGAGCCGGTAACTGCCTTTCTCTGCCGCGCGTCGTCCGCGCGTGATCAGACGACAGAGCTGCCCGTAGCCGCGACGGTTGGTCGCGAGCAGCACCATGCGCGGGCCGTCGTCGAGACGGAACTCGCTGCCGATGATGAGCGGCAGGCCGTGCTCGCGCGCCGCGACGTGCGCCCGCACCACACCCGCCATCGAACATTCGTCGGTGATCGCGAGCGCCGCGTAGCCGAGCTCGTGAGCCCGCTCGACCAGCTCTTCCGGATGCGACGCACCGCGCAGGAAGCTGAAGTTCGTCAGGCAATGCAGTTCCGCATAGTTCATCGGCCGGCATCGCACCTACGGTGGCTCAACCGAACACGCCATGCAGGAACCAGCGATGCGGCGGATGACGCTCGCGGAACACCCAGAGCCGCGCACCGGCGGGATTGCGCGCAACGTAGTAGTCGCGCACCACGTCATGGCCATCCCACCAGCCGCTCTCGATGCGTTCCGGTCCCTCCTCGAGCTCGAGCTCTCCCTCGAACCTGGGTTGCGTGAGACCTTCGAGCGCCTGCGGCTCCACGAGCAGCCAGAGCGGCCGCGCGGAGACGGGGACATTCTCGATTTTCGTTCCTGCGGAAATCGAGAATGTCCCCATTTTTTTCCGTCGCTTCGATGTGGGGGCGAGCGACGCCGTGGCGGTCTTCGCCGAGGCGAATTCCGGTCGGTGTTCGGCGATGAGGCGCAGACCGTGGACGGCATCGGCACCCAGCCGCGCCCGAAGACGCTCGACGAGCTGCGACACGCCCTGCTCCGCATGCCGACGATCCGTAGCGAAGAGCTCGTGCGACTCGAGCGGCATGGCGAGCAGCACGCCGCTCGCGATGGCGATTGCCCGCACCGGTTCCGGCAGCTCGATGCGCCCGAGCCGTTCGCCCAGCAATTGCGTGATACGCGCAGGTTGTGAGACTGGCTCCGCGAATCGCAGCCGCAGGCGTGTCGGCGGCGCCTCCCGATGCATCAGTCGCAGCTCGAGCGCCTGCACGCCGCGCTGATGCCGATCCAGGAACGCGCACAAACCCGCGAGCAGCGGTGCCACGGCCACTTCGAGCCCTGCGGTCTCGGTCACCTCCGGCTCGAGGTCGCGCCGCGCCGTGAACCGTTCGCGTGGCGACGGTGCGCTGCGCGGATCGGGCTGGCGGCCGAGCGCCCGATCGAGCATCCCGGGCAGTTCCGGCCCGAAACGCCGCGCCAGCCCCTCGCGCGGCAGACGCAGACAATCGCCAACGGTTCGCATACCCATGGAGATGAGGGACTGCAGGTCACGCTCCAGCCAGCGGGTGCAGGCCAGCGGCAGCGTGGCGAGGCGACCCGCGAGATCCCCGCGCCGATCCACGACGCGCTCCTCGCCCGCTCGTGCAAACCAGAGCGAAGCGAGTGGTGTGGGCGCAAGCGCGAGCCGCGACGTCAGTCCGGTCGCATCGAGCTCCGCGCGCAGCCGTGTCAGGAGCCGTCGCGATCCACCGAAGAGCCGCAGGCTGCCCCTGACTTCGAGCAGTATCGCGTCGGGCGGCTCGAGACTGACGCGCGAGGTGTAACGCACGGCCCGCTCCGCCAGCTGCTCGACGAGCTCGCGTTCGCGCTGCGGGGTGCGATCCCGCACGGTGAGCCGAGGCTGCAGGGCGAGTGCGGCGTTGAGCGCCATGCCGGTCGCGATGCCGTCCGCGCTCGCCAGAGCGTTACAGGCGCACACCACCTTGCCGCCGCGCTCCTGATCCACGACGACGACGGGGACATTCTCCATTTCGCGAACCGTCGTTGCCGACCCACCCGGCTCAACATCGAAATGGAGAATGTCCCCATTTCCATTTCGTTCCTGTGGAAATCGGGAATGTCCCCATTCCAGCGCCTCGAGCATCAGTTGCGGCAGCTGTACGGCAAGCCAGAGCTCGCGACTCGTCGCCGGGCGACCTGCAATCCCCGAATTGCGACGCTCGCGTCCCCCGCCCCCTCCCGGCCGCACGCGGGGTGCACGCGCTGCCGGTTCGCTCGACGGCTCGAGCTCGGGCCAGGCCCGGGGTTTCTCGAGCGGAGCCATGGTCAGTGCGCGCCGAGGCGGTCGGGATCGCCGGAGAGCCGCAGCTGCAGATGCATCGGCCGTCCGCCGCGACTCTTCTCGATCCTGAGCACGAGACCCGCGTAGCCAGCCTCGAGCGCGATGCGCAGCACCGCCGGCGATGGATCGTGCCGGACCTGCAGCCGACGGAACAACACAGCCAGACAGCGCGACTGCTCGGCGGCAAGCTGCAGGCGGCGCAGACCCGGCAGGTCGACGTTGTTCACCCATCCGAGCACCGCGCTGCAGGATCCCGAACGCAACGACTGCTCCATCACCCACGCCGGTGATCCGCGCCGAACGATCAGCACGCGTTCCACGTCGATGCCGCAGGCGGCGAGCGCCGGTGCGTACGGTTGATACGGTGGCGAGACCCAGGCGAGCCAGCCGCCCTCACGCTCCTCGCTGCAAAGCGCGGCGAGGGCCGGCATCAGCAGGCGAAGCTCACCGATTCCTGGTCGGTCCGCCAGCAGCTCGATGAGCCCCTGCCTCGGCCACCCACCGCCCGGCAGACAGCGATCGAGTGCGCTGAAGCCGGTCGGCAACCCCCCAGGCTGAGCCGACGCGCCCGCGCTGCGGGCCCGCCAGACAGCGGGATGCCGCAGCAGTTCGTCGATCGAGGACATGACCGGGCAAGACCTGCAGACCGCAGCAGTAGCTAATTGCGCTGCTCTGCGCTCCCGGGGCGCGCCGGATCCTGCCGCAGCACGCCCACCACCACACCCTCGATGATGAGAGATTCCTCGCGGAGATCCACGCGCAGCGGCTCGAAATCGGCGTTCTCGGGCATCAGCCACACCACTGTGCCTTCCTGACGATAGCGCTTCACGGTCACTTCGTTCTCGAGCCGTGCCACGACGATCTGCCGGTTGCGCACTTCGGGAGTACGGTGCACCGCGACGAGATCGCCATCCAGGATCCCCGCGTCCCGCATGCTCATGCCGCGTACCTTGAGCAGGTAATGTGGCCGCGGCTGGAAGAGTTGCGGATCCACCTGGTAGCGGGCTTCGATGTTTTCTTCCGCGAGGATCGGCTTACCGGCGGCGACACGACCCACGAGCGGCAATCCGAGCTGCTCGCGCAGCGAATCGCGCAACTGAATGCCGCGCGAGGCACCCGCAAGCAACTCGAGCACACCCTTGCGCTGCAGGGCACGCAAGTGCTCCTCCGCCGCATTCGCGGATTTGAAGCCGAGCGCCCCGGCAATCTCCGCGCGCGTGGGCGGCATACCGTTCTCGGCAATCGCGTCCTGGATGAAGCGCAGAACCTGGCGCTGGCGCGGGGTGAGGTCGTCCATGGCAGACCCTGTATGTATGTACAGATACTGTAGATATATACAGTCCGCCTGAGTCGAATGCAAGTGCCGCGCAGATCTGGCCATGGCTCGCACTGCGGGGCGGCTCGCTCGGTGGCCCGCGCGCGAGACCGCGACCCATCGCGAGATCCTGCAGACGCCGGAATCCAGGAGAAACGTAGCCCAGGCGCCTCACCACGCGCGGTCGAATCGTACGCCTCGTCGGAGATCCAAAATGGAACTCCGAGCCGACCAGAACGCACTCATGAACGCGTCGCTCTGCCCCGCCCGAGGTCCACGCCAACGATCCGCCGGACATTCGTCCTCGCGTCCGCCTGGACGGACCGGCGCTGGTGTTTGCTGTGCGAGTACGAGAGCGCCGCGCCGATCTCCGCTTTCGGCCGTGTGTAAGCTCGCGATGAACGACGGTCCCGACGGCTCCGCGCCCTCATCGCCTGCTACGCGGTGACCGCTCGAGGTCTGGTCGGTGATCGAGACCACGCTGCGTAATGCTTGCCATTCTCGATGCTCGCCATCACCGTCCGCGTGTCCGCGTGGTGCGGCCTTGCGGTGCGTGGCAAAGCACGTGAACGGCGCGGTCTGCAACGTCTGCAAACGGATTTCGTGGACCGCTGACCATGTCGCACATGCCAACGGGCATGCAGCACCCGCCCGGGCTGTCGCCCGCCTGCGTCGAAACCCGTGCTTTATCAAGGAATTTGGATCGGGTACCATCCGGCCGTTCGGCTGTCCCCCGCACAGGGAACTCGTGTTGCGGACCGGCGCAGTCGACTTTGGGTTCGCAATCAATTCCAACCACCGAGGACAACCACAAATGAAGACCGCGATCGTTAAGACGCTGACCGTCGGCGTTGCTGCGCTCATCGTTGCCACCGCCACCGGCTGCAGTAACAAGGACCTCCTTGCCCGCATCGATGCGGCCAATGCTGCTGCCAAGGCTGCTGCGCAGGATGCCGCCGCCGCCAAGTCGGCTGCTGACGCCGCCGCTGCCTCGGCCTCCAGCGCCTCGAACGCTGCCAGCGCGGCCCAGAGCACGGCCAGTCAGGCTCTCCAGGCGGCCCAGGGTGCGCAGGCCTGCTGCGACGCGACGAACGAGAAGATCGATCGCGCGTTCAAGAAGTCGATGGGCAAGTAACCTCGACCGTCGATTCGCGCAACGCGAGGAAGACGCCGCGGTCCGCCGCGGCGTCTTTTTTTGTCAAGGCGCGTACTGCCGCCGAAACACGGCGGATTTGAACAATCTACAAAGTCAGCGGCCGCCGGCCGACGCCGCGGTCCGCACCGGCGTCGAGAGCGGCACGGGCACACCCGTCGCCTGCAGAAAGGCGCGCTGCGCGCCTGTCCAGTCGAGCGCTACGCTGCGCCCCTCGCTCGCCTTCACGAGCAGCTTGGTCATCTCCGCCGGGTCGTCGTGCAACGGATTGTTGGTGCCCTCGAGCGGCGCGTGGCGCTCCACGAACAGCGTGCCACGCTGCCAGCCGACCTTGGTGGTCTGATCGATCAGGTTGACGCGCGTCCCGACGGTGATGAGGTCGAACAGCTCCTCGACGTCCTCCGGATACATGCGTATGCAGCCGTGCGTCACCTGCATACCCACCCCGGTCGGTCGGTTCGTGCCGTGGATCAGGTATGCGCCGCCGGGGATGTCGAGCCGCATCTTGCGCGAACCGAGCGGGTTGTCGTCTCCGGGCGGCACGACCTTCGGTAGCGGATCGCCGCGTTGCTCGTGCTCCTTGCGTACGGATTCCGGCGGATACCAGTTGGGGTTCTTCTCCTTGGTGACGATGCGGGTCACGCCGAGCGGGGTCTTCCAGTCCATCTTGGCGGTGCTGATCGGATAGGTGCGGACCACACGCGTCTCGCCCGGCCTCGCCGGCGGGTAGTAATAGATGCGGTGTTCCGGCAGGTTCACGACGATGGCTTCGCGCGGTGCCTCCGGAAGTACGAAACGCGTCGGTATCAGGATCTCGGCGCCCTCGCCCGGCAGCCACGGGTCCACGCCGGGATTCGCGGAGATGATCTCCTCGTAACCCACCCCGTAGCGGCGACCGATGTCGAACATCGTGTCCTGGTGCCGGGCGATGGCGGTCGTGACGAAGCCCACGACGTTGTCGCCGTTCTCCGGCAGGACATATTCCGCGCCGCTCCCCTGGACTCGGGTCGCGACCGCCAGCAGTGCAAGCCCGACCAGCCGGAGCCCGCCGCCGAGCCTGTATGCGTAGCCTTTCCCAACCGCCATCTGGGCATTGTAGCGGCTGCCAGCCGGGATTGACGGTCCGCACGCGTTGACCCGCTCACGGTTCGGCAAGTAGCCTCCGCGGCGGAGACACCGCATGCCATACAGACTCACCATCGAACTCTCGGACCGCGACCTGCGTCATTTCCGGCGCGAGCTGCAGCGTTCGCGCGATTCGGTGAGCATCGCCGACGACGACGAGATCCTCGCCGCCGCCTCGGAGTTCATCACCCGTCTGCGTCAGTCGGAGCTGCCGGACTTTGTCACCGAGCGGCTGACGAAGATCGAAACGCTGCTCGCGATGCTGACGGATGCGGACTGGCCGCTCGCGGAAGACGAGCGTGCGCCGGTGCTGGCGGCACTCGCCTACGCATGCGACCCCGAGGACATCATCCCCGACGAGATCCCCGGAATCGGGCTGCTGGACGATGCCGTGATGGTCGAGCTCGTGTTCCGCGAGCTCGCGCACCAGCTCGAGGCATACGAGGACTTCCGCCGCTTCCGCCGCTCGCTGCCGCGCGTGCGGGGCGAACAGCAGGTCGCCCGACAACGCCTGGAACGCCGGCGGACGCAGCTGCTCGCGCGCATGCGCCGCCGCAGTGCGGGGGCGCGCAAAACCAGACGCTGAGCGTTCACGAATCTGACGACGCCGCGCGGGGCGCAGCACAACCGGCATCCGCAAATCGGGTCAGCATCGCGGCAATGCGCGCGGGCACGCCGTTTCTGGCCTCGGTCATGGCAACGCGCACCGCGTTCGCAAAGGCGATACGGTCGGCGCCGCCGTGGCTCTTGATGACGACACCGTCGAGCCCGACCATGCTGGCGCCGTTGTAACTGCGCGGGTCGAGCCGCCGCTTGAGCGCGCGCAGCGCGGGTGTGGCCGCCACGGCGGCGAGTTTACGCACCGCACCGCGCGTGAATTCCTCGCGCATCACGCCGCTGATGAAGCGCGCGAGCCCCTCGCTCGTCTTGAGCGCAACGTTGCCGGCAAAGCCGTCGGTGACGACGACGTCCACGTCGCCGGAGAAGATGTCGTCGCCTTCGACGAAGCCCCGATAGTTGATCGGCGCGAGCGCCAGCCGGCGGTGCGCCTCGCGCAGCTCCTCGGTGCCCTTGATGTCTTCCTCGCCGATGTTGAGCAGCCCGACGCGCGGGTTGTCGAGGCCGTGCAGATCGCTCGACAAGACCGCGCCCATGGCGGCGAACTGCACGAGGTGATCCGCGTTGCAATCGGGATTCGCGCCGAGGTCGAGCATCATGGTGTGCCCGTGAACCGCCGGGATCGACGACACGATTGCCGGACGGTCGACGCCTTCGATCATCCCGAGCACGAAGCGCGCAGTCGCGAGCAGCGCGCCGGTGTTTCCCGCGCTGACACAGGCGGCGGCGGTCCCCGCCTCGACCAGGTTGACCGCAACCCGCATCGACGAGTCCTTCTTGCGCCGCACGGCGTCCTGCGGACGCTCGTCCATCCCGACGACTTCACTCGCCTCGACCAGCCGGCACCGATCGGGCATCCGCCCGGCCCGGATCAGCGGCCGGATCGCTTCCGCGCGCCCGACGAGGACGAGGGAGAGCCCGGGCTCAGCGGCAAGCACGTCGAGCGCGGCAGGAACGGCAACGGCCGCACCATGGTCGCCGCTCATGGCATCCACCGCGATGCTAACGCTGGCCGTCATGCCGGCATGGACGACGATCTGGGTGGCGATGCGCGGCCCCTGCGCCGCGCCGCGACGCTCACTCGTGGCCTTCCTCGGCCACTGGCTTGTCGATCACTTTACGACCGCGATAGAAGCCGTCCGGCGTAACCCGGTGGCGCAGATGCGTCTCACCGCTCGTCCGATCGACGGAGAGCGCTGGCTTGCGCAGCTTGTCGTGCGCGCGGCGCATACCCCGCGTCGACGGGGTCTTGCGGCTCTTCTGTACTGGCATGATCGATTCTCCTTATGGTCGCTTACTGTCCGCGCTTGTCGAGCAGCTCGCGCAGATTCGCAAATGGCCTCTGTCCCTCGGGCACCACGTCCTTACCCGCCTCCTGAGTCGGCTCGCACCGGCAACCGGTACCCGGACGATGCGTGGCGACGAGCGGCAATCCGAGCAGCAACTGCTCCTCGATCACCTCGATCACCGGCAAACGCTCGGCATCGCCAAGGATCGGATCGAAGCCTGCCGGCGCCGGATCCTCGTCCCCCGCGAGCACGACCAGAGGGGTCGCCTCGACGATCCTGACCTCGCACGGCTGCAGGCAGCGCTGGCAGGTCAGCACCACCGTGCCCGAGACGCGCGCATCGACCGTCGCCCGACCCTCGAACATGCCGAAGCGCAGCTCGCCGTGTACTCGCGTTCCGGCGAGAGCGCCGGCGTCCTTGAGCCTTGGCAGCTGCGCGAGATCGACGTCGCGTTCGACTGACGCCGCTCGCCCTGCCAATTCCAATGCGTTGACGAGGTCGGCCGGGGCGGGCGACATGGGCCGCGTATAATAGTGACGCCCCCCTCCCCTGTCAAAGCCGACGCGAGCTTAAACCCTTGTTTTTCAAGGATCGAGTGCCGCGGAGCGCGCCGTGAGTCCCATCGCTCCGCAGGCGCTGCTGCTCGCCTCCACCTCCCGGTATCGACGCCTGCTCCTCGAGCGACTCGGTCTGCCGTTCGAGTGCGTCGCACCAGGAGTCGACGAAGGGCGGCTGGCCGGTGAGCCGCCCGACGCGCTGGTGAGGCGCCTCGCCCGGGCCAAGGCGCTCGCGGTGGCGCGACAGCGCCGCGACGCGGTGGTCGTTGGCTCGGATCAACTCGCGTTGCGCGGCGAGGAGATGCTCGGCAAACCCGGCGACGCGACCCGCTGCGCACGCGATCTCGCGACCTCGTCGGGACGCGAGCTGGTGTTTCTCACGGCCGCGTGCGTCGCCGCCGAGGGCGGCTCACGCTGTCTGGAGTTCACCGACCGCACGACCGTACAGCTGCGCGTGCTCAGCGAGGCGGAGATCGCGCGCTACATCGCGCTCGACCGGCCGTGGGACTGCGCAGGCGGCTTCAAGGGCGAGTCGCTCGGCATCGCGCTTTGCGAGCGCATCGAAACGCAGGACCCGACCGCCCTCACCGGCCTGCCGTTGATCTGGCTGGCCGGCGCGCTGCGGCAGTGCGGGTTCGCGGTGCCTTGACCAGCGCGTCGAGGACGGCACGCAGGTCCGCGGGGAGCGGAGCGCTCAGCGACAGAGGCTCTGCCGACCCCGGCCGCGTCAAGCCGATCGATGCCGCGTGCAGGAACGTCCGGTGCAGGCCGAGCTCGCGCAGCCGCGCATTGCAGTCCCGATCGCCGTACTTCTCATCGCCGGCGACCGGATGACGTGCGTGGGCGGCGTGCACGCGTATCTGGTGCGTGCGGCCGGTTCCGAGATCGACTTCCATCAGCGTCGCCTGCCCGCCGAAGAACTGTACCGGCCGGAAGATGCTGACGGCCATCTGCCCGTGTCTGCGCACGGCGACGTGACGCTCGCCCCGCACCCGTTGGTCGGTGTCGAGCGCGAGTTCGATGCGTTTGTGTCCGAGCTGCCAGTGCCCGCACACCAAGGCGAGGTAACGCTTCTCGACCCGGCCTTCGCGCAGCTGCGCGTGCAGCTCGCGCAGCGCCGCGCGGCGCTTGGCGATGAGGAGACAGCCGCTGGTTTCGCGGTCGAGCCGGTGCACGAGATCGAGCTCGGCGAGCTCCGGTCGCGCGGCGCGCAGCGCCTCGATCACGCCGTGCGAGAGCCCGCTGCCGCCGTGCACCGCCACACCGGCCGGTTTGTTGATCGCGATCAGATCGACATCCTCGTAGACGATCGCATCCACGATCGCCCGTTGCAGGTCGGCCCGCGGCGGTCGCGTCGCGGCAGGCTCGGCGTGGCGCACTGGCGGCAGCCGGACGCGGTCGCCGACGGTGAGGCGTTGCTCGGGACGGGCGCGGCGGCTGTTGACCCGCACCTCGCCCTTGCGCAGCAGCCGGTACACGCGAGCGCGCGGCACGCCTTTCAGCACGCGCAACAGGTAGTTGTCGAGGCGCTGTCCCGCGTCGCCCTCCGCCGCGATCAGATAGCGCACCGCCCCGATCGATCCGGGCTTCGTGGGGTATGCCGCGGCTTTGTCGTAAGCCATTGATTTTCCGGAATTCGATTGTTACAGTGACCGTCAGCGCTGATCGGTTGGCCCTACGGGCTGGCTCAGGTCGGTGCGGAGCCTGCGCCGCGATTATTGCCACGCCTAGGGCCGTGGGCGGCGCATCTTAGTTGGTTCTGAAACGTCAGACCATCGAACTGCCGTGAACACGCGCAGATGCCGCAAGCCCGGGCGGGCGGCGGGTCCGTGCGATGCTCGGCCGGAGCGATGTCCGTTTGCACTTAAGGATTCGGTCCGGCGCTGCGCCGCGATGCGTGCGCACGCCTTTGACAGCCGCATGACCCACGCCGCTGCAAATCGACCTGTTCCCAAGGCCACGGCACGGCCCGACCGGGCGTTCACGGTCACAATCGCCGATTCAGCGAGGACCGATGAAAAGAATGCTCGTCAACGCAACCCAGCAGGAGGAGTTGCGCGTCGCGCTGGTTGATGGCCAGCGGATCTACGATCTCGATATCGAAATCCCTTCGCGGGAAACCAAGAAGGCCAACGTCTACAAGGGACGAATCACCCGGGTAGAACCGAGTCTCGAAGCCGCCTTCGTCGATTACGGCGCGGAACGCCACGGTTTCCTGCCGCTCAAGGAAGTTACCCGCGACTACTTCAAAACGCAGGACGGGAACGGCAACCGCGGCATACGCGACCTCCTCCAGGAAGGTCAGGAGCTCATCGTTCAGGTCGAGAAAGAGGAGCGCGGCAACAAGGGTGCGGCGCTCACGACCTTCATCAGCCTTGCCGGCCGCTTCCTCGTCCTCATGCCCAACAATCCGCGCGCGGGAGGGGTATCGCGCCGCATCGAGGGCGAGGACCGCGAGCAGCTGCGCGAGGCCATGGACAATCTGCAGATCCCCGAGGGCATGGGCGCCATCGTCCGCACCGCGGGCGTCGGCCGCACGCCCGAGGAGCTGCAGTGGGACCTCAACAACCTGGTCGATGTCTGGAATGCGATCCGCCAGGCTGCGGAGGGTCGCCCGGCGCCATTCCTGATCTACCAGGAGAGCAAGGCGATCCTGCGCGCGCTGCGCGACTACCTGTCGGACGACATCGGCGAGATCCTCGTCGACAAGAAGGAAACCTACGAAGAGGCGCAGGAATACATGCAGCGCTTCATGCCGGGAAACCTCCGCCGGCTGAAGTTCTACGACGACCACGTTCCGCTCTTCACGCGCTACCAGATAGAGAGCCAGATCGAGTCGGCCTACTCGCACAAGGTCACGCTGCCTTCCGGCGGCAGCATCGTCATCGACCACACCGAGGCGTTGGTGTCGATTGACATCAACTCGGCGCGCAGCACGCGCGGCTCGGACATCGAGACCACCGCCTGCAATACCAACCTCGAGGCGGCGGACGAGATCGCGCGCCAGATGCGGCTGCGCGACGTCGGCGGCCTGATCGTCCTCGACTTCATCGACATGGAGTCGCAGAAGAACCAGCGCGCGGTCGAGGACCGGCTGCGGGAGGCCGTGAAGCAGGATCGCGCCCGCATCCAGATCGGGCGAATTTCCCGTTTCGGGCTGCTCGAGCTGTCCCGCCAGCGGCTGCGCCCGTCGATCAGCGAGTCGACCAACATCGTCTGCCCGCGCTGCAGCGGTATGGGCGTGATCCGCAGCGTCGAGTCGCTGGCGCTGGCGATCCTGCGCCTGATCGGCGAGGAGGCGCGCAAGGACCGTACCGCGAAGGTGATTGCGCAGCTGCCGGTGGATGTCGCTACCTACCTGATGAACGAGAAGCGCGACTGGCTGAACAGCATCGAGGTACGCAGCCAGATCGGCATCGTGCTGGTGCCGAACCGGTATCTGGAGACGCCCGCATACGAGATCCGTCGCGTCCGCGACGACGAACTCGGACTGCCCGAGAACACCATCACGAGTCACCAGCTCGCGGTGCAGCCGCAGATCGATCTCGTCGCACTCGCCACCGAGGACAAGGCGCCTCCGCCGCCGGTTCCGGCCGTGACGACCGTCGTGCCGAGCACGCCCGCGCCACCGGCGGCGCCAGAGCCGGTTGTGACGACGGCACTGGCGACCCCGGCAGCCGTTGTCACGGTGCCTCAGTACGGTCCGCGGGACGGAATTTTCGTGCGCCTCTGGCGCTGGCTGTTCGGCGACAAGCGGGCGCCGCTGCCCGTGGCCGCACCGCCGCGCGTCGAGCATCGGGGGGAGCGCGATCCGCGAGGCATGCGCGATGGTCGCCATGGCGGCCGTGGCGAGCGCCCTGGTTCGCGTCACGAAAGCCGCCGCGACGAGCATCGTCGTGATGGACGTCCCGGCGAGCGTCGCGACGTCGACCGGGGGCGGCACGGTGGCGATGCTCGCCGCGACTCGCGGCGCGGACACGGTGAACCGCATCGCGACGTGCGCCGCGCGGACAGCGACGCCGCGCGTAGCGGTGCAGGGCCGTCGGCGGCACCCGGCCCGCGTCGCGAAGACGCACCGGGCGGTGAACCGGCCCGCGCCGAACGACCCGAGGGCGAGCGCAGTGAGCGCAGCGGCCGTCGCTCGCGCCGCGGCGGACGGCGGCGACGTCGCGATCACGACGAGGGCTTTGGTGGCGGCCAGCGTCGCGAGGTCGCGAACAGCAACGGGGTGCACAACGAGGCGGGCGGAGAACAGGTAGCGCCGCGCCCGCCCGCGGCGGAACCGCCCGCCGTCGCGCCGGCGACCGAACGGCGGCTCGCGCCCGACTTTGGCCGGCCGATTGCTCCGCCGGCGCCCGCCGCGGCTTCCGCCGAGCCGGCGCCGTCATCGCCGCCGCGCGCCGAATGGACGCCCTCGCCGTCGAGCGACGCGACCCGCGAGACGCCACGCAGCGAGCCCTGAGGATCCACCCGCGCCGCCGCCGGACGGAGTCCGGTGGCGGCGCTGTCGACATTCAACCGACGCGGCTGGCTCGCGCTCGCGCGCGGATCTCCTCGAGCAGCCCGGCCGCCGCCTCCTCGACCAGATCGAGCACGCGCTCGAACCCGAGTTCGCCGCCGTAATACGGGTCGGGGACGTCGAGATCGTCCGCGTCCTCCGCGCGGACCCCGGCGAACTCCATCAGCAGACGGACGCGATCGTGGTAGGGCGCGGGGCAGCGCGTGAGCAGCACGGCCCGATTCAGCCGGTCCATGGCAACGATCAGATCGAAGCGTTCGAAATCCACGGACTCCACCAGGCGTGCGCGCAACGGGCGGAGATCCAGCCCCCGCCGTGCGGCAGCGGCAATCGACCGCGGATCGGGCGGCGAGCCGATGTGATAGTCATGTGTGCCCGCCGAATCGACCTCGACCTCCAGATCGGGCGCCCGCTCGCGCAGGATCCGCTCGAACACGCCATGCGCGGTCGGGGAACGGCAGATATTTCCCATGCAGACGAAGAGGACCTTCATACGTGGCTCGGCAGATGCTCTCGAATCAGGCGATTTGGGGCGCCTCAAGCCTAGCACCGCGACCACTGGCGCGCGGATAGATACTGCAGCTGGTGCCTCACGGCACCGCCCCTCGATGCGGCCGATCGCCCGGCACGGGCTCACAGTCGCAAGGACGAGTTGCGCCCACTCGTGCGCGAGCGCACCGTGCCTTAGCAGCAGGCGTCGACCGCCTTCTCGTAGGTGGCCTCCGGTCTTTCAAGGCTGTCGGCCAGGCGTTCTACGTGCGAAGACGCCTTTCCCTTGATGAACGCGCTGAGTTTGACGATCGTGGCAATCTCTTCGCGCGAGATCCCCGCCCGCTCCGCCGCGTCCAGATGAGCCTGCATGACTGCGACACAATTAACCCCGAAGGCCGCGCCGATGCCGACGAGTAGCTTCGCCCGCTCAGTGACGTCCACGCGTTCGGCCGTGGACACCTCCTTGTTTCCCCCGATGCGGGTGAGCGCGTACGACTCCATGTCCTCCGTAGCTCGACGCCGCACAGCGAACGCAGCACTTATTGCCTGCTTGATCTCGGTGTCTGACGCACCGACCTCGCGTACCTTCTTCACGTGGAAGTCCGTGCAAGGCTTGCATCCACTGGCAACCGAAATACCGACCGCGGCAAGTTCTTTTTCCTTTGCAGAAATGGCCATATAACACCTCCCCCGAACTCCGTCTCGGGTCGTAATCCATCCAGTCCACAAAGAATTGCACACCCTTCGACGAAGGACCGCATCGTCAGATGTACGTAGTCCCCGCAACCTCACGGCAAGGCGCTACCGCGGAGGAGCCCACGCGCCCGCCCGGCCGCGTGCCCGAGATGCCGCGGCACGGCGGCAGCGGACCTCGAGGAGGCCGCGTCAGGCGGCTCTATCCGGACGTCAACCGCCCGACCGTGCGCCACGTGGCGCGGAACTCGCGCTCGAGATACGCCAGCAGCTCCGGCGTGTGGTTGTCGAACGGCCGCTGACGTCGCACGTAGAACGAGGCACGCCAGAACATGCGCGCCAGTTCGGTGCGGGAGAGCCCCGCGGGCCTGCGCGCCCGCTGCGGATGCGACAGTGAGGCCATCGAAACGATCGAAACCCTGTCTTCGTGAAGTGGCAAGGGCAGGATCGCAACCGTTGACGCAACCGACTGTCGGAGAGCGCGCCCTCCTGTCGTAGGTCTCCGCCGCGCTGCGACGGCGCACGCCACCGCTACAATCGGCGAGCGGCCGCCGGCCGCCCGCGCGCCACACGGACCGGAGTGCCGCACCTCGATGCGCCTCAACAAGTACCTGAGCGAGACCGGAGCCTGCTCGCGGCGCGAGGCCGACCAGTGGATCGGTAGCGGGCGGGTCACCGTGAACGGCGTCGTTGCCCGCCTCGGAGCGCAGGTCGCGCCCGGCGACGAGGTGCGGGTCGACGGCCGCCCGCTCGCAGCGAGAGCCCGCCGCGTCTATCTCGCGCTCAACAAGCCGCGCGGAGTCGAGTGCACGACCGACCGCGACGTGCCCGGCAACATCGTCGATTTCGTCGGTCACGACGTGCGCATCTTTCCCGTGGGACGGCTGGACAAGGATTCGGAAGGACTGATCCTGCTCACCAATGACGGCGACATCGTCAATGGCGTGCTGCGCGCCGAGCACGGTCACGAGAAGGAGTACCTGGTCGAGGTCGATCGGCCGCTGACGCCGGCCTTCTTCGAGGGGATGGCGCGGGGAGTGCCGATCCTCGACACGGTCACGCAACCGTGCCGCGTCACGGCGGTCGGCCGCAATACCTTCCGAATCGTGCTGACGCAGGGACTCAACCGGCAGATCCGGCGTATGTGCCGGCACTTCGGCTACAACGTTCGCCGGCTGCAGCGCGTGCGCATCATGCATCTGCGTCTGGGCCGGCTTGCGCCGGGCGAGTGGCGCGCGCTGCGCACCGAGGAGGTCGCCCCGCTGCTCGCCGCCGGGATCTCCGCACCGCGCGTCCCCTATCCCCGGCCCGCATGCGCTCGGCCCGGCGCGCCGCCGCGCCGCCGCCCAGGCCGCTGACGCTCAGCTGTCGTGCGCCACGGCGTGCGCCCGGGCCTGCGCGAGATCGGCGGCGGTGTCGACTCCGGGCGGCGGCGCCACCGAGGCGCGGACCACCAGAATGGCCATGCCGTTCTGCAGAGCCCGCAGCTGCTCGAGTTTCTCCAGGCGCTCGAGCGGCGAGGGTTCGAGCGCCACCAGCCGGCGCAGCGCTCCGACCCGATAGGCGTAGATCCCTATGTGACGCAATGCGCCGTGGAAGAGATCCCGATCCGGCGCCGGGTCGCGCGCATACGGCACCGGCGCGCGGCTGAAGTACAACGCGTGATCCTGCCGGTCGACCACGACCTTGACGACGTTCGGGTCTGCGAACTCCTCGCGCGAGCGGATCGGCGTTGCAAGCGTGGCGATCGACGTGCGCTCGTCTGCGGCGAGCGCGGCGGCCACCTGGTCGATGAGCTCCGGTGGCAGAAATGGCTCGTCGCCCTGGACGTTGACCACGATGTCCTCGTCCGCCCAGCCCTGCGCAACGGCCACCGCCGCGACGCGATCCGTACCGGAGGCGAGCGACGGGTCGGTGAGCAACGCGATCGCGTCGTCCGGCCGCCGCAGGTCGCTCACGACCGCGGCGATCCGCGCGTCATCGGTCGCGACCAGGACCTCGCTCGCGCCGCTCGCGCAGGCGCGCTCGACGACGCGCTGGATCATCGGCCGGCCAGCGATGTCCAGCAGCGGTTTGCCCGGCAGACGCGTCGAGGCGTAGCGCGCCGGAATCACGACGCGGAACCGCATCGTTTCAGTCCTTGAGCAGCGGGTCGTCGGCCGCGAGCGCCCGGGCCTCGTCCTCCAGCATCACCGGAATGCCGTCGCTCACGGGAAAGGCGAGGCGATCACCGCGACAGACGAGTTCCTGGCTCTCGCGGTGCCAGCGCAGCGGCCCCTTGCACACCGGGCAGGCGAGGATGTCGAGTAGCTTGCTGTCCAGAACCACGTCTCCCCTACTGCGTTTTCGACGCGGACTCGAGCACCCGCGCGACCAGCCCGGCCGCCGCCGATGGCGGCTCGAAGGCGACCTCGAGATCGACGAACCACCAGCCCGGTCGCGCGAAACGACGGCATTTTACGGCATCCTTTTCCGTCATGAGCACCGTGACATCGTCCGCCGTCCCGAGCGACGCGGGGGCGAGCACGGCATGATCGGGCAACGCGCGCTCCGTGATGTCGAGCCCCGCCGCGCGCAGCGCGGTGAAGAACGCTTCCGGATTGCCTATGCCAGCGACCGCGAGCAGTCGCTCGCCGCGAAATTCCGCGAGGTTCCGGCGCCGGCCGTCGACCAGGTTCACGGCCGTGCCGGCCCGCAACCGCACGTGGATCGCGTGCGAGCCGTAAGGGCCGAGCCCCGCGGTGGACGGTTCACCCCGATCCGTGACCACGACGGCGTCGACTTCCCCGAGGCGGCGCGACGGTTCGCGCAGCGGTCCGGCAGGGAGCACGTGCCCGTTGCCGAGACCCCGTGCGCCGTCGATCACCGCGATCTCGAACTGTCTGCGCAGGCGCAGATGCTGCAGGCCATCGTCGCTGACCACGAACTGCGCGCCGGCCGCCACGGCCGCGCGCGCCGCGGCGACACGATCCCGTGCGACGAACACCAGCGGCGTACCGCGGCGGGCGTGCAGAACCGCCTCGTCGCCCGCGAGCCCGGGATCGGTGTCCGGCGTGACATGCATGGGCGCGCCCGAGTGCCGGCCGCCATAGCCGCGCAGCACGACGGCGGTTGCCAGCCCCCGTGCGCGCAGCTCGCCGGCCAGCCAGCCTGCGAGCGGCGTCTTGCCGGTGCCGCCCACGCTCAAGTTTCCGACGACCGCCACCGGCGCACCCGCGTCCTCGCTCGCGAGCAGCCCGCTGCGATAGGCGCGCCGCCGCAGGCCGGTTGCCAGCCGGTAGAGCGCCTCGAACGGCCAGAGCGCCAGGGTGCGCCACGCCGGTCCGTACCAGAGCTCGAGCAGCCGGGCCTCGACCGTCATTCGTTGAACTGCATGCGGTACAGGACGGCGTACTGGCCGTTGCGAGCCAGCAGCTCTGCATGTGTGCCGGTCTCCACCAGCCGTCCAGCGTCCATCACCACGATCCGATCCGCCCGCTCCACGGTCGACAGCCGGTGCGCGATCACCAGCGTCGTGCGTCCGCGCATCAGCTGCTCGAGCTGCTGCTGGATCTGCCGCTCGAGCTCGGTATCGAGCGCGGAGGTGGCCTCGTCGAGGATCAGGATCGGCGAGTCGCGCAGCAGTGCCCGCGCGATGGCGATCCGCTGGCGCTGACCGCCCGAGAGCAGCGAGCCACGGTCGCCGACCACTGTGTCGAGCCTTTCGGGCAGCTGCGCCGCGAATTCATCGACGCGCGCCGCCTGCGCCGCGGCTGCGATCTGCGCCATGTCCGCCGGCATGCCGAAGGCGATGTTGCTGGCGATCGTATCGTTGAAGAGCGCCACCTCCTGGCTGACGAGGCTCACCTGACGGCGCAGATCCCTCAACCCGTACTCGCGCACGTCGTGACCGTCGAGCAGCACGCGCCCACCCGTCACGTCGTAGAACCTCGGCAGCAGGCCGACGAGCGTCGATTTGCCGCTGCCCGAGCGGCCGACGATGGCGAGCGTTTCGCCCCGGCGCAGAGTGAAGCTGACGCCGCGCAGCACCTCGTCTTCGGCGCCGGGGTACCGAAAGCGCACGTCGCGGTACTCGATGTCGCCCTGCGCGCGCGCGATCGCGCGGCCGCCGCCTTCCGGCTCCGGTGTGCCATCGAGGATCTGAAAGATGTTCTGCGCCGCCGCGATGCCCTGCTGCAGCGGGCCGGCGACGTTGACCAGCCTGCGCAGCGGCGCCGTGATCAGCATCAGTGCCGCAATGAACGAGGTGAACTCGCCGACCGTCATCCGACCCTGCATCGCGTCCACCGTCGCGACGTACAGCACGCCGGCGAGCCCGATCGAAGCGACCAGCTGCACCACCGGGTTACTGATCGCGCGGGTGCGCATCAGCTTCATGTGCGAGCCCCGGTTGCGTTCGATCACCGTCTCGAAGATCTGCGCCTGATGTTCCTGAGCGTTGAACACCCGCACGACCCGTGGCGCCTCGATCGCCTCCTTGGCGACGCGCGTCACGTCGCCCATCGAGTCCTGGATGCGCGCGCTGTAGCGTCGAAACAGCTGGTTGATCCGGCGGATGAGCACCGCGATGAGCGGCCCGACGACCAGGCTGAAGAGCGTCAGCCGCCAGTTCATGTAGAAGAGATAGCCGAGCAGAGCGGCGATCGTGAGCGTGTCCCGGACGAACACCGTGATCGAGTCGGTCGTCGCCTGCGCGACCTGCTCGGTGTTGTAGGTCAGGCGCGAGAGCAGCGTGCCGGAGGCATGCTGGTCGAAGTAGGTGACCGGCAGGTGCAGGAAACGGTCGAAGATCTCCGCCCGCAACGTCTTGACGATCCGCCGCCCGACGTGCCCCGGACAGTAGGTCTGGAGAAAATCGGCGATGCCGCGCAGCAGGAACAGCCCGATCGGCACCACCGGCACCAGCCAGACCATGCGCGGGTCGCGGGCGACGAACGTACCGTCCAGGAAGAAGCGCACGAACACCGCCCATCCCGCGTCGGTGGCCGCGAACAGCACCATGCCGAGGACACCGAGCAGGAACATCGCCCGGTGTGGGCGCAGGTAGCCGAGCAGCCGGCGGTAAGTCGGCCAGGGATCGCCCGGCGCGGTCAGGGTGATCGCCTTACCGGCCAGCGGATCCATCGTGCACGGTCGCGATGTTGATCTGGCGGTAGCCCAGACGTCCGGCGACGTCCATCGCGGTCACCACCGACTGGTGCATCGCGCGCGCATCGGCACGTATGGTCACGGGCACGGCCCGATCGCCTTCGGCCGCGCGGCTCAGCGCCACGGACAGCGTGTCGGGGCTGTTGTTGATCAGAGGGCGGCCGTTGACCCGATAGCCACCTTCGGCCGTCACCTCGATCTCGACTGCATCGCGCAGCACGGCGCGTTCCGGCTTCAGACCGGCCTCGGGCAGGCGGATCGCGAGGCGCGACTCGTCGACGAACCGCGTCGAGACCATGAAGAAGATCAACAGCAGCAGGACGACGTCGATCAGCGACGTCACGTTGAGTTCCGGCTCCTCGCTGCGGCGTGGCGTGAATTTCACGCCGCGACGTCCTCCGCCGACAGCTGGCCGGGGCGCGTTGCGACCGTGCGGTCGATCGCCTGCACGAGCTTGAGCGATTCCTTCTCCATGCGGATCACGAGCGAGTCCACGCGACCGCGCAGGTACCGGTAGGCCATGAGCGCCGGCACGGCGATGATCAGCCCGGCCGCGGTGGTAATCAGCGCCTCGGAGATGCCGCCCGCCATGGCCGCTGGGTCGCCGATGCCGGCGACGGTGATCGCCTTGAACGTGCGGATCATGCCGGTGACGGTGCCGAGAAGACCGAGCAGTGGCGAGACGGCCGCGATCGTGCCCAGCATGCCGAGGTAACGTTCCAGATCGTGCGCGACATGACGGCCCGCATCCTCGATCGCCTCGATCATCACCGAGCGGTCGCGGTGCCGGCTGGAAATTCCCGCAGCGAGGACGCGTCCGAGCGGTGAGTGCTGCTCGAGCGCGCGGATCTGCTTGTCCGAGAGTGTGCGGTTCTCCACCCACTGCCAGACCTTGTCGGTCAGCTCAGCGGGGACGACCCGCTGCTGCCTGAGGGTCCAGAACCGTTCGATGATGATGGCGACCGCCACGATCGAGCACAGGATAATCGGCACCATCACGATGCCGCCGGCTTTCACGATTTCGAACATGTCGCGGGCTCGAGCCCCCTGTCGCCAACGCCCGCGGATGATACTTCATGGGCCGGCGGCGCGCGCAACGGCGCCGCGCCCGGCCACGGTCAGGATCGAGGCTCCCGTGAGAGTCGCCAGAAGCGCGCGGACATGTCGCGGGCCAGCCGTGGCGGCGCAGTCGACTGACCGGCGCGCAGCTCGAACTCCATCGCGCCGGTCTGTGCGGAGACGAGTACCTGCGAACCCGACTCGTGCCAACGCTGCACCACTTCGTCGGCCGGGAGATTCCAGCGATTGCCGTGGCCGCTGGAAATCAGCGCCCAGCGCGGGCGCGTCGCCGCGATCAGTCCCGGCCCGGACGAAGAGCGACTGCCGTGATGAGGCACGACGAGCAGCTCGACCCTGCCCGGCGGCGCAAGGCGCAGCAGTTCTTCCTCGGCCGGCCGCTCGATATCGCCGGTCAGCAGCGCCACGTGCTCTCCGGCGACTACGCGCAGCACGCACGAGCGGTCGTTGTCGCTGCCCGAGGGGAACGGTCCCGGGTGCAGCCATTCGAACTCGACGCCGTCCCAGATCCAGCGCGCGCCGCGTGCGCAGCGGATCACGCCGGACGGACCGAGCGCTTCCCCGCTTGCAGCGCGTGCCCGCACGCGAAAGCTTCCGGCGAGCGTGGCTGCGCCGCCCGCATGGTCGGCGTCGTCGTGACTGACAACCAGCAGATCGATGGCACGCACACCACGTCGACGCAGGTACGGTGCGATCGCCAGCAGCGCCGCGTCCGAGCCGCTGCGGAACGACGGCCCCGTGTCGTACACGAGCACGTGCGTACGCGTCTCCACCGCGACCGCGAGCCCCTGCCCGACGTCGAGCAGCGCCACGCGCGCCGCCTGCTCCGGGAGAGGCGCCGGACGCCAGGCGGCGACGGCCGCGATTGCGAGGCAGGCGGCGGCGCGACCGGCCGCCGGCAGCGGCGCCAGCGCGGCCAGGGTCGCGACGACCAGCACGGCCCAATGCGCAGGCGGCAGCCCGGCTACCTGCCACGCTGCCCAGTCCCAGGAGGCCGGCACCTCGATCAGAGGCCAGGTCGCCTCGATCAGCCACGCGACGCCCTGCAGCAGCGGTCCGCCGAGCGACGGCACGAGGATCGCAAGCGCGGTGCCAGCGAGCACCGTGGGCACGATGAGCAACGTGTAAAGCGGAATGGCGAGCAGGTTCACCGCCGCGGAGACGAGCGACACGCCGCCGAAGCTCCCGATCAGGACGGGAGTCAGCCCGACGGTCACGGCGAGTTGCAGCCCGCCGTAGCCGCGGATCAGCCCCGGGCGTGCGACGTGCCCGCCCATGGCGAACACGATCACGCCGACCGCGCCGAACGACAGCCAGAAACCGGGCGCGAGCGCCGAGAGCGGATCGGCCAGCAGCACGGCCGCAGCGGCGATCGCGAGCCCGTGCCACGCAACGATGCGCCGGCGCGCGCGGAGCACCAGCGCCACGAGCAGAATCGTCAGGGCGGTGCGCTGCGTCGGCACCGACCACCCGGCGAGCGCCGAATAGGCGACGGCGGCCGTAACACCGGCGCGCAGCGCAGCATCGCGCACCGTGCCGAGCGCGCCGCGCCGTTGACGCATGCGCTGGATTGCGCCCGCGAGCCACGCGGCGATCGCGGCCACCATGCCGACGTGCATTCCCGAGATCGCCATCAGGTGGGTCGTGCCGCTGCGCGAAAGGGCCTGCCACTGCGCGGGCGACAGGGCATCCTGCAGGCCGACCGCGAGCCCCGCCACGATGCCAGTGGCCGGTCGCTCACCGAGCGCCGTGCCGATGGCGCGCGCGGCCTCGCCGCGTGCCGTGAGCACGGGGCAGGCGAGCACGTCGCGCCAGCCGCGCCCGTACCGCTCGGCGCCGCGCACATAACCCGTCGCGCCGACGTCCTCGCGCAGCATGCGAGCGACGTAGTCGCTGCCGCCGGGGTTTGCGAAGCCGCGGGGGCGTCGCAGCCTCACCTCGAGCGCCAGCCGTTCGGCCGGCAGGGGCACCCATTCCGGCTCGTACCAGGTGAGCTCGAGGGTGCCCGGCAGCGGGATCGCGCCTGGCTCGGGCTCGAACCGGAATCGCAACCCCTGGGCGAGCGCCTGCGGCACCGAGGCGACGCGCCCCTCGATCGCGAGCGTCCGCCCTTCGAGCGTCGGGGCGAGCCGGTCCTCGAGGCGCAGGCGAGCCTCGCTCGCACACAGCGCCAGTCCAGCGACGAACGCCAGCGGCGTGCAGCTCCGCAGCCGCCATCCAGCCGCGGCGGCCGGCAGGACCAGTGCCGCGAGCAGCGTCGCCGTGGGCAGCCTCGGCAGCAGCAACAGCACGCAGGTACCCGCTGCGAATCCCAGCGCTGAGCTCAGCATCGCTTCGCTTCGTGCATTGCAAGGCGCCAGCGTGCCCGCACGCGCCCCGGCGGGCGACGCGCATTTTTCACGCCAAATACAACTATCTGGCTGCCCGCCCTCAGTCCGGCGCGAGCCGCCGTGGCGCAGCGATGTTCTCCTGGTGCCGCTACGGTCGCTTTACCGATCGCGTTGCAAGAGCGACCACGTCAGAGCGGAGTGCCTTGCATTCCGCAAGATCCCCCGGATACTGGCACGCTCCGCCGTGCGCGCAGCGGTGTCTTGCTCGAAAAACTGCGCGGACCAACAGTTTTCCCACCATGCGCCCCACGCCGATTCTCGTCGTTCTAGGTCTGGTCCTCATGGTGACCGCCCCACCATCGGTGGCGGACCAACGCGCGACCTACGCTTCCGTCGGGGATCTGTTCGATGCGTACTACCGGTTCCGGCTCCGCATCAATCCGACCGAAGCAACGAAACTCGGTGAGCACGGATATAACGCCAAGCTGGCGAATTTCATATCGGCCGAATATCAGAGAGATCTGATCGGGGAGTACACCCGTTTCCTCGAGGCCATCGAAAGTTTCGAGGGCAAGCCTCTGTCAGACGCTGACGCACGCAGCCTGAAGGTCATGCGCCGGGATTGCGAGATCAAGAAGGAAGGTCTCGAGAATCCGCTCTCGACCGTGCCTTCGCCCATCTTCGACCTGCCAACCATCCGTCTGATGCCTGTCACGCAGATCTTCTCTTTCAATCTTTTCGTGAGTCAGCTGTCGGGTGGTGACTCGATTCAGCCATTCGCGACGGTCCCGGACTACGAGAACTGGCTGCGACGCCTCGACGGCTACGTCGATTGGGTGGATACGGCCATCGCGAACATGAGGACGGGTATGGAGCGGCACGTCGTATGGCCGAAGATCATCGTGCAGCGCTCGATCGGACAACTCGACGACGTCACTACCGACGACATCCCGAATCATCTCTACTACCGTCCGATCCTGAACATGCCAGCAGACTTTCCGGCTGCCGAGAGAAAGCGCCTGGCTGCGTCCTTTCGCAAAATGATCGAGACCACGGTGAACCCCGCGCATCGGCGATTGCGGGACTTCCTGCGCAATGAATACCTGCCTGCTGCGGGTGAGCACACGGGGCTTGGAGACCTGCCGAATGGACCCCAGACCTACCGGTATCTGATTCGCTACCACACCAGCACCGACATGACACCGGACCAGATCTTTGCACTCGGCGAGCGCGAGGTTGCGCGCATTGCGAAGGAGATGGAGAGAGTCAAGGACGAGATCGGCTTCGATGGCGACCTCCGGTCGTTCTTCGATCACGTGCGGACGAGCCCCGAACAGATGCCATTCACCGAGCCGGAACAGGTGATTGATAACTTCGAGACTATCCACGAGACGTTGAAGCCGCATCTGAAGGCCCTGTTCAACGTGGAACCAAAGGCGCGGTTCGAGGTGCGAAGAACGGAGGCGTTTCGTGAGAAATCAGCAAGCGCCGAGTACGTGCCCGGCTCCAAGGACGGGTCGCGTCCGGGTGTCTTCTACGTCCCGATTCCTGATGTGCGCCATTACAACAAGTACGGCGACGAATCGCTGTTCCTGCACGAAGCCATTCCGGGCCATCACTACCAGTTGTCCCTGCAACAGGAAGCCCGGGATTTGCCCCAGTTCCTGCATCCCGAGGGGATCGCCGTGTTCGTCGAGGGCTGGGCGCTGTACTGCGAATCTCTCGGCAGGGAGCTGGGCCTGTACCGCGATCCCTACCAGTACTTCGGGATGCTGAGCGCCGAAATGCACCGCGCGATACGCCTCGTCGTGGATACCGGCATGCATGCCAGAGGCTGGACGAGGGAGCAGGCGATCCGGTATTCGCTCGATCACGAAGCGGATTCGGAGGACGCGATTGTTGCCGAGGTCGAGCGCTACATGGTGTCGCCCGGGCAGGCGCTCGCCTACAAGATCGGGCAGCTGAAAATCGCAGAGCTGCGAACCACGGCGGAGCGGGCGCTCGGCAGAGACTTCGACGTGAGGGAGTTCCACGGCCGCGTCCTCGACTCCGGAAGCCTCCCGCTGTCTGTGTTGGAAGAGAAGATCGATCGCTGGATCCGGTCTGTCCGGCGCGATCCATGACTCGATCCTGAGGCGCCGAGCCGCGCGCCCTCAGTCTGCTGCGAGCCGCCCCTCGCGCAGCACCAGCACACGCTGCATCCGCGCGGCAATCTCCGGCGCGTGCGTCACGATCACGAGGCTGGTGCCCAGCTCGCGGTTGAGTTCCAGCATCAGCTCGAATACGCCGCGTGCGTTCTGACCATCGAGGTTGCCGGTCGGCTCGTCGGCGAGCACGATCCGCGGCCGTGTCACGAGCGCGCGAGCTACCGCGGCGCGCTGACGCTCGCCGCCCGAGAGCTGTGCCGGCCGGTGCGACAGCCGCTCCCCGAGGCCGACGCGTTCAAGGAGAGCCCGTGCGGCGGCGGCCGCCTCGGGTGCCGGCATACGGCGCACGAGCAGCGGCATCGCGACGTTCTCGAGTGCCGTGAACTCGGGCAACAGATGGTGGAACTGGTAGACGAAGCCCAGCGCCTGATTGCGCAGCGCGCCGCGCTCGGCGTCCGAGAGCTCGTCGATGCGCCTGCCGTCGATGCGAACGTGGCCGCTCGAGGGCAGGTCGAGACCGCCGAGGATCTGCAGCAGTGTCGTCTTGCCGGACCCCGAAGCGCCGACGATCGCGACCGTCTCGCCCGGAGCCACCGCCAGGTCGACGCCTTTGAGCACATCGAGCCGCTGGCCGGCATCCTCGAAGTACTTGTGCACGCCCTCGCAGTTGAGCACGACGGCATCAGTCATGACGCAAAGCCCTCGCAGGGTCGGTGCGGGCCGCGCGCCAGGCCGGATAGACGGTCGAAATACAGCAGAGCGCGAATGCCGTGGAAGCGATGCCGGCGACGTCGCGCCACTCGACGTGCGCCGGCAGATCACTCATGAAGTACACGCTCGCATCCAGGAAGCGAGTGTCGAGCAGGCGCTCGAGACCGTGCACCAGTGCCTCCAGGTTCACGGAGAGCAAGGTGCCGAGCGCCACTCCGCCCAGCGTACCGAGCAGACCGATCACCGTGCCCTGGGTGATGAACACGGCAAGCACGCTGCGCGGCGCGGCGCCCATGGTACGCAGGATCGCGATGTCCGGACGCTTGTCCTTCACCGCCATCACCAGCGTCGAGACGATGTTGAACGCGGCCACGGCGACGACCAGCAGCAGGATGAAGAACATCATGCGCTTGGTGAGCTCGATCGAACGGAAGAAGTTCGCGTGCCGGTTCGTCCAGTCGTCGACATACGGGCCGTTGCCGAGCGCGCGCGCGACGTCACGCGCAACGATCGGGGCGCGCCATGGATCCTCAACCTCGAGTCGCAACCCCGTAACGCGGTTGCCGAGCCGGAACAGTCGCGCCGCGTCCTCGAGATGTACGAGTGCGAGAGTGCGGTCGATCTCGTACATCCCCGAGGCGAATATTCCTTCGACCCGGAAGCGGCGCAGCCGCGGAACCACCCCCGCCGGCGTGACGCTGCCCTGCGCGACCGCGAGCACCACCGTGTCGCCGCGGTCGAGCTTGAGCTCGCGCGCCAGCTCGGCGCCGAGGATGATGCGGAAGCCGCCCGGTTTCAGCGCGGGCAGGGTCCCCGACGACAGCCGTTCGCCGACCGACGAAACCTGCTCCTCCAGCTCCGGCAGGACGCCGCGCACGCTGGCCGCGGCGGAGCCACTGCCTGCGCGTTCACCGATGAGCAGCGCCTCGCCCTCGACAAACGGTGCCGCGCCGCGCACCTCGGTTTGCTCGAGCGCCACGCGTCGCGCATCCTGCCAGTCGGCAAGCCCCGCGCCGAACGCCGAGACGGTGGCGTGCGACGTCACGCTCAGGATGCGGCTGCGCAACTCACGCTCGAAGCCGTTCATGACCGACAGCACGACGACCAGCACCGCGACGCCGATCGTCACCCCGAGCATCGAGATCATGGAAATGAACGACAAAAAACGGTTGCCCGTCGAGCGCAGATAGCGCCGCCCGATCATCAGCTCGTATGGCGGCCCGCCTCGCATCACTCGTAGCGCAGCGCTTCGGCCGGGCGGGTGGCCGCGCCGCGCAGCGCCGGGTAGATCGTGGCGAGCACGGTGAGCAGGAAGGCGATCGCCGCGATCAGCGCCACCTGCGGCAGCTGCGGATCCGAGGGGATCTCGGTGATGTAGTACACGCTCGGGTCCATGACGTGGAAGCCGAACAGCGACTCGAGCGCGGGCACGATCGTGCCGACATTGTTGGCGATCGTGAGGCCGAGCAGCACGCCGAGCGCCGTACCGGTCGCGCCGATCACCAGGCCCTGGGTGAGGAAAGCGCCGACCACGCCACCGGGCGCCAGACCGAGCGTGCGCAGGATCGCGATGTCGGAGCGCTTCTCGTTCACGACCATGACGAGCGCCGCCACGATGTTGAAGGCCGCCACCGCGACCACCAGCAGCAGAATCAGGCTCATCATCGTCTTCTCGATGCGGATGGCGCGGAAATACGCCGCGTGCTCCTGAGTCCAGTCGGACACGACGACGTCGGCGGGAAGCGCCGCACGCAGCGCCTCGGCGCGTTGCGGGGCTCGCATCACGTCATTGAAGCGCAGCCTCAAGCCCGCCGGACCGGTCGCGGCGCCGGTGAGCTCACTCGCATCCGCGAGCGCCACCAGCGCAAGCGAACCGTCGTGCTCCTGCAGTCCGACCTCGAAGACACCCGAGACGACGAAGGTCTGCAGTACCGGACGGCCGCCCGCAGCCAGGAGCGAGCGGCCGGGAACCATCACGGTGAGCTCGTCCCCCGACTCCGCGCCGAGCTGCCAGGCGAGCACGCGCCCGATGATCATCCGGCGCGAGCCCGCAGTCAGATCGCCGAGCCGGCCCTCGAGCAGATGCGGCGCGATCTGCGCAACGGTCGCCTCGGCCCGCGGTTCGATACCGTGCAGCAGCACAGGCAGCAGCGAGCCCGCGCGCCCGATCATCGCCTGCACGTCGACGAACGGCGCGACACCCGCGACGCCGGGCAGCGCGCGGGCGCGCCGCGCGACCTCGACCCAGTCGGGTTGGCGTCCTTCCCGGGCGCCGACCGTGGCGTGAGCCGACAGGGCCACCAGCCGGCCGCGCAGCTCCGCCTCGAACCCGTTCATCACGGAGATGATCGTGATCAGAGCGGCCACGCCGACGCACACGCCGAGCATCGATACCCAGCTGATGAACGAGACGAAGAACCCGCGGCCGCGGGTCCGGACGTAACGCAGCCCGAGAAAGATGGGGAGCGGGTGAAACATCGGCGGCTTATGGAAAGGCCGCAAGGCTACCGGGCCGCCGGACCGAATGCACCTGCCCGCGCGGCCGGCGAGCAACGGCGTTAGTGAACTGGTACATGGATTTGCCCACCCGGCAGGGCCGGCCGCCGGGGCCCGATGCTATATTCCGGCCGCTCCTGCAAGCTGAGGTCCGGTTATGCACAAGCGCGTCTACGCCGTCATCGGCCTGTTGGCCGGTCTGGCCGCGGCCCAGATCCACGCACAGAATCTCGAGACCCCGCCCCCGGCGGCCAGCGTTGCCGGCCCCTCGCGGGGTCTCTCGATGGCGCAGGTCGAGCAGCGTTTCGGCGAGCCGACGCAGCGCATCAGCGCGGTCGGCGACCCGCCGATCTCGCGCTGGGTGTACCCGCAATTCGTGGTCTACTTCGAATACAGCCACGTGATCCACGCCGTCGCCCGGCGCGACGCTCCGACCAGCTGACCCGCCGCCCGCGGGCCGAAGCCGGCACCCACAGCCGGCCTGCCGCGGCTCGCTCTGTTAGGCTTCCTCTTTGCCGGTCGCCCGCAGGACCGGCTTGTCTCGTTTTGAGCTCGAATCTCATGATTCGAGCTCAAGTTATTGGATTTCAATGCTTTTCAAGCTTCCAATACCAGATCGTCTGCAACCGCGGGTGCGTTGGCAGGGGCTGTACGGTGCCGCATTGCCGCTGGCGCTTGCCGAGACTGCGGCCGCGGCCTCCGGCCCGCTCGCGGTATTCACGCGCGATGCCCAGCAACGCGAGCAGCTCGAAACGGAGCTCAGATTCTTCGCGCCGGCGGGTCTGCCCATCCTCGCGTTCCCCGACTACGAGACCCTGCCTTACGACAGGTTCTCGCCGCACCCGGACATCATCTCGCTGCGGCTGCGCGCGCTCGCCCGACTGCCAGCGCTGGCGCGCGGCATCGTGCTCGCTGACCTGCCGACATCCCTGCAACGGCTGCCGCCGCGCAGCTTCATCGATGCACATTCGCTGACACTCGCCACCGGCGAGCAGCTCGATCTCGAAGCCTTCCGCGGGCGGCTCGCGGCCGCCGGTTACGCAAGCGTGCCGGAGGTCGCCACGCCGGGGGAATTCGCCGTTCGTGGCTCGCTGTTCGATCTGTTCCCGATGGGCAGCGACGCGCCGCTGCGCATCGATCTCGACGACCGGCTGATCGACAGCATCCGAAGCTTCGACTCCGACACCCAGCGGACTACGGGCCGGCTCGAGCGTATCGAGCTGCTGCCCGCGCGCGAGTTCAGTTTGTCGGCCGACTCGATCCGCGACTTCCGACGCCGGTTCCGCACGCGTTTCGAGGGCGACCTGACGCGCATGCCCGTGTACCGCGACGTGGGCGACGGCCTGGCGCCCGCCGGAATCGAGTACTACCTGCCGCTGTTCTTCGACTCCACGGCCACGCTTTTCGACTACCTGCCCGACGGCGCGATTGCGGTGCTCCCCTGCGACGCTGCGGCCGAGCTGGCCACTGCCGTGCGCGCAATCGAAGAGCGCTACGAGGAGCACCGTTACGACATCGAACATCCGGTGCTTGCCCCGCAGGAGTTGTTCCTCGATCCCGCAGGCTGGCTCGAGCGCGCCCGAAGCGCTCCGCACGTCGAGCTCGCCGCGGCGGACAGCGTCGCCGCGCCGGCCGACGCGGCGGTGAGCACCGTTGCGGCCGCGGACGTTCCGGAGCTGCGGCTCGAGCTGCGCCGCGAGGACAGCGTCGCGGCGTTTGCGGGCGTGCTACGTGTCGCACGCTCGCGCGTGCTGCTCGCGGCCGAGTCACCAGGTCGGCGCGAGCTGCTGCTCGATCTGCTGCGGCCGCACGGCATCGAGCCGAAGGTGGTCGCAGGCTGGGCGGAGTTCCTCGCATCCGACGCGCCACTCGCCATCGCCGTGGCGCCGCTCGTCTCCGGCGTAACGATTACCGAGCCGCCGCTCACGATCTACGCAGAGCAGCAGCTGTTCGGCGACCGCGCCCGGCAGGAACGGCGTCGGCGGCGCAGCGACCGCGATCCGGCGCGCATCATCCAGCAGCTCGCCGATCTGCGGCCCGGCGCGCCGGTGGTGCACGAGGACTACGGCGTCGGCCGCTACCGCGGGCTCACCAACATGGAGACGGCGGGCCAGACGGCCGAGTTCCTGGTGCTCGAATACGCGGACGGGGACCGACTCTACGTCCCGGTGCAGGCGCTGGAGCGCGTCAGCCGTTACACGGGCGCGCCGGCCGAGGCGGCGCCGCTGCACCGGCTCGGCGGCGATCAATGGCAGAAGGCGCGCCAGCGCGCCGCGGAGCGCATCCACGACGCGGCCGCGGAGCTGCTCGATGTCTATTCCCGTCGTGCAACGCGCCCGGGCCACGCGTTCGCGGTCGACGAGCAGCAGCTGCACGCCTTCGAACAGGGCTTCCCTTTCGAGGAGACGGCCGACCAGCTTGCCGCCATCCGTCAGGTGATCGACGACCTGCGCGCGCCGAGGCCCATGGATCGCGTGGTCTGCGGCGACGTCGGCTTCGGCAAGACCGAAGTCGCGCTGCGGGCGGCGTTCGTCGCCGTGCAGGCCGGCCGGCAGGTCGCGGTGCTGGTTCCGACGACGCTGCTCGCACAGCAGCATCACCAGACCTTCGCCGACCGCTTCGCGGACTGGCCCGTCCGCGTCGAGCTTCTGTCTCGCTTCCGTGCCGGCGCACAGGCGCAGGCGACGCTCGCCGGGCTGGCCGAGGGCAAAGTGGATATCGTCATCGGCACGCACCGAATGCTGCAGCCCGGCGTGCGCTTCAAGGATCTCGGACTGCTCATCATCGACGAGGAACACCGCTTCGGTGTGCGCGACAAGGAGCGGCTCAAGCAGCTGCGTGCGGAGGTGGACGTGCTGACGCTGACCGCCACGCCGATCCCGCGCACGCTCAACCTGGCGCTCGGGGGCTTGCGCGACCTGTCGTTGATCGCCACGCCGCCTGCCGGGCGGCTGTCGATCAAGACCTTCGTCTCGGAATGGAACGGGCCGATGATCCGCGAGGCGTGTCTGCGCGAGCTGCGTCGCGGCGGACAGGTGTACTTCGTGCACAACAGCATCGATACGATCGGCCGGTCGGGTCAGCAGCTCGCCGAGCTCGTCCCCGAGGCGCGGATCGCGATCGGTCACGGACGGATGCGCGAGCGCGAGCTCGAGCAGGTGATGCTCGACTTCTATCACCGGCGCAGCAACGTCCTGCTTTGCACGACGATCATCGAGAGCGGCATCGACGTACCGACCGCGAACACGATCGTGGTCGATCGCGCCGATCGCTTCGGCCTCGCCCAGCTGCACCAGCTGCGCGGCCGCGTGGGACGCTCGCATCACCAGGCCTACGCCTACCTGATCGCCCCGCCCCGCAATGCCATGACCGGCGATGCCGTCAAGCGTCTCGAAGCGATCGAATCGCTGGACGACCTGGGCTCGGGCTTCGTCCTGGCGACGCACGACCTCGAGATCCGCGGCGCGGGCGAACTGCTCGGCGAGGAACAGAGCGGGCAGATCCACGAGATCGGGTTCGCTCTGTACATGGAGCTGCTCGGGCGCGCGATCGCGGCGCTGCGCGCCGGGCGCATACCTTCGCTCGAGAGACCGCTGCACCACGGTCCCGAGATCGAGCTGCACGTGCCCGCGCTGCTTCCGGAGGCGTTCCTGCCCGACGTGCACGCGCGGCTCGTCATGTACAAGAGGATCGCAGGCAGCGGCTCCGAGCCCGAGCTTACCGACCTGCAGACGGAGATCATCGACCGTTTCGGCAACCTGCCCGAGCCCGCGAAGAACCTGCTGCGGATCGCGCAACTGCGCATCGCCGCGGCCGCGCTCGGCGTCGAGCGGCTCGACGTCGGCCCCTCTTCGGGCTCGCTCGTGTTCGGATCGGACACCCCTGTCGAGCCCGCTGCGCTCATCGGCCTGGTGCAGGCGAGCGGCCGTACGCTGCGCTTCGACGGGTCGACCCGGCTGCGCTTCACGGGCGACTTCCAGGATCCCGAGCAGCGCTTCGCCGCGGCGCACAATCTGCTTGTGCGGCTCGGCCAGTGTGTCGAACGCCGGCGCGCGAGCTAGACTCGCTGTCCCCGGCCAGGTGCAATACCCATGAACGACCAGCGATCACGCGCCGAAGCATTCCGACGGTTGCATGTGTCGGGCGAGCCGCTCGTGCTGTTCAACGCCTGGGATCCGGGCAGCGCGCGTGCCATCGCCGCGGCGGGCGCCCGCGCGATCGCGACGGGCAGCTGGTCCGTCGCGGCGGCACATGGCTACGCGGACGGCGAGGCGTTGCCGCTCGAGCTCGCGGTTGCCAATCTCGAGCGCATCGTGCGCGCGGTCGACCTGCCGGTCAGCATCGACCTCGAGTCGGGTTATGGCCCGCGTCCCGCCGCCGTCGCGGACACCCTCACCCGCGCGCTGCGCGCGGGCGCCGTCGGCTGCAACCTCGAGGACGGCGCGATCGGCAGCGACATGCTGTATACGGTCGACGAGCAGTCCGCCCGCCTCCGCGCCGCACGGGCGGCCGCGGACCGTCTCTCGGTCGCCGCCTTCATCAACGCGCGCACGGACGTGTTCCTGAAAGTCGATGCCAGCCGTCACGACGGCGCCCTGCTCGATGCCGCACTGGAGCGAGCCGCGGCCTATGCCGCCGCGGGCGCATCGGGGCTCTTCGTTCCGGGCCTCGTCGACCCGGATCTGATCGGCAGGCTGTGCACGGCTTCGCCGCTGCCGGTCAATGTGATGATGCTGCCGGCGCTGCCACCGCGCGGCGTGCTGGCGCGACTCGGGGTCGCGCGGATCAGCCACGGGCCCGGGCCGTACCGGGCGGCGATGCGGTTTCTCGAGCAGGCCGCGCGCGAGGCGTTTGCAGCCGCCCACCGATAGCGGTCAACGATCCGCGGGTTGCACGAAGAGCATGCGTGAAAACTGCACCGCTGCATGGAAGAGGAACCAGATCAGACCCGCGATGTAGATTCCTGAGGCTGTCGCCGCCTCGGGTCGCCAGGCATTCACGAGCTGCACGCAGGTGTTCGCGACGTGCCCGCTCGCGATCGCGATGTACAGCCAGGCGTTGAAGATCTCCGGTGCCTGGCGAAGGCCGTCATGACCCCGCTGAAGCCAGCGATACCCAATGCGGCGGCGGCGATCGTCGACAGGCTGTCCGCGGCGTCCAAGTGTCTCGCGGTCGTCAGGTCTTCTGATAGGTGCCGATGAGCTCGTAGCTTCCGAGCACGTGCCCCTTCATCGCGGCCTCCAGCCGTGCCTTGGTCGGCTTGCCGAGATCGCCTAGCACGACGTCGAGCGCATAGAGCTTGTGAAAGTACCTGTGCTTACCGATCGGCGGGCAGGGACCGCCGTAGCCCGTGCGCTTCCAGTCGTTGACGCCTTCGCGTGTGCCGCGCGGCAGACCTTTGCCCCCGACGCCTGCCGGCAGCTCCGATGCATCCGGCGGGATGTCATAGAGCACCCAGTGGACCCAGGTCATCTTCGGCGCCGCCGGATCCGGGGCGTCGGGGTCGTCGACGATCAGCGCGAGGCTCTTGGTGCCGGGCGGCAAGCCGCTCCAGGCAAGCGGCACGGAGGTGTCGCTGCCCTGGCAGGTGTGGACCCTCGGGATGGACCCTCCCTGCGCGAATGCCGTCGAGGTCAGCGCGAGCGCCAAGGCTGTCTCCAGCATGTCTCTCCTGCCGACCGGTGACGGCCGGCAGTCGAATCATACGCCCGCCGCCGGCCAGATCGATGCCGCAGCCGTGCTGGCCGGCCTCGCCGGCCGGGGTCAGTCGCCCGCCTTCCCGTGCATCGAGGCCACCTGCGAAGGCGAGAGCCGCAGGAACCTGACCGCATTGTTGAAGAAGATGTCGCGCTTCTGCTCTGCAGAGAGGAAGCCAGCCGTCTCGATACTCTCGATCGCGAGTTCGAGCGCCTCCGGCCAGATCATCTGATCCGATCCGAACAGGACGCGCTTGCCGAAGCCGGACTCGACGATCCGCTGCAGGTAGCGGTGGAACTCCGCCCTTGGCAGCGCCCAGTCGATCACCGCGACGTCGATGTAGAGTTGCGGATGCGTCCAGAGCATGGCCAGCAGTTCGTCCAGCATCGGCCAGGCCGCGTGCATGACGTAGACGCGCAGCTCCGGGTGCCGGATGAGCACTTCCTCGAGCCCGAACGGGCTGTGCAATCGCGCCCGGTAGCGATCGAAACCGAGGTACGGTGCGCCGACCGGACCGGTGCCGATATGAATGCCGACGGGCACGTCGAGCTCCGCCGCGAGCTCCCAGTACGGCCCGAGCGACGAATCGTCGGGCGCCAGTCCGGCGTACTGCGCGGTGACCTCCCCGAGAACTGCGAAGCGGCCTGCCTGCAACGATTCGCGTACCGAGGCGAGCGGCGGCGCTCCGGGTCCGCGCAGCGAGAGGCTCGGGACGACGCGATCCGGCACGGCCTGCACGTAGCGATCCACCAGTGGGCCGCTCGTCACGGCGAAGACGTTGCGTCGGGTCATGATGTCGACCGTCCGCTCGATCACCTCCTGATCGGACGCAGGCGACCAGAGCGCGCGGCAGGGCACGGCCCGCGAGCGGACGATGTCCCCCCAGCTCCGGCCCGCCCCGGGAACCGGGTAATCGGTCATCGGCACGCAATGTGGAATCGGTGGCGGGCCTCCGAGCGATACGAAGTCCTCGATGCGCAACGCATGGAGGTGCATGTCAATGATAGGCGGCGGCGGCTGTGCGGGAAGAGCACTGGACAGCGACAGCAGCACAATGGACAGCGGGATTCTCATCGTCGCTACCCTCCCCGGCGACCCGGACGCGGCGCGCTGCGCCGGTGGCCGCTGACTCAGCTCCCGCCCGCGTCCACGTTCGCCGCCGCGAGATCGGCCCGCAGGGTGCGCGACGCCAGGAAGAAGTGCAGCGCCGCCCAGATGCTGGTCAGCGTGATCAGGAACAGCAGCGAGTAGCGTAGCGCGTCGTGGCCGTACTGCGCATTGAAGTAGTCGCTCAGTACGCCGATGATCAGCGGCCCGCTGGTCATCGAGATCAGGTTGGCAAAGAACAGGTAGAAGGCGGCGGCCATCGCCCGGCGGCGCACGCCGCCGAGATTCTGGATCGTGGCCGTTACCGGCCCTAAGAACATGTGCCCGATCAGGATCGGGACGAAGAACACCAGCAGCGCTGGAGCGGGCGTCGGCCAGAGAAACACGGCGAAGTAGAACGGCACCGTCACGAGCAGCGAGATCCCGGAGAACCAGGCGTACCAGCGCGCATCGCCGCTCAGGCGAGCGAGGCGATCGGCAACCTGGCCGCCGAACAGCGCACCTGCGGCGCCGCCGATGCCGAAGATGAATGCGAACCATGTGCCGATCTCGCCGCTCGTCATGCCGTGCGCGCGGATGAAATAGGCCGGCATCCACACGCCGGCGCCCCAGGCGCCGATACCGTGCAGCGCGCCTGCCACCGGCAGATGTCGCAACGACGGACGGCTCACGAAGTACGCCACCGTCGACAGCAGCGACGGCGGCGGCCCCGAGTGCCGCAGGTTCTCGGAGTGGCCGCGCGGCGGCTCGCGCAAGCTGAGCCGCAGCAGCAGCGCGAGCGCGACCCCGGGCAACCCCACGACGATGAACGCGGTGCGCCAGCCGAAGAATTCGTTGACCCACCCGCCGACGAGGAATGCCACGAGAAAGCCGAGGGGCAGATACATGAACAGCACACCGAGCGCGTAGCCGCGGCGCTCGGGCGGGAAGTAATCCGAGACCAGAGATTGCGCGGGCGCCGAGCCGCCCGCCTCGCCGATGCCCACCCCCATGCGCGCGAGGAACAGTGACCAGAAGCCGCCTGCCATGCCGCAGAGCGCGGTCATCGCGCTCCACAGCGCGAGGCACACCGCGATGATGTTGCGGCGGTTGAAACGGTCGGCGAGCCAGGCGATCGGCAGCCCGACCGTCGCGTAGAACAGGCCGAACGCCACGCCGCCGAGCAGGCCCAGCTGGGTATCGCTGAAGCTGAACTCGAGCTTGATCGACTGCAGCAGCACCGCAAAGATCTGGCGGTCCACCCAGCTGAACACCCCGACGGTCATCAGCAGGCCGAGCACGTAGCTGCGATAGAGCTGGGTGGCGCTGAATCCCGCGCCGCCGACCGCGCGCCCGACCGTCACCTCCGCCGTATCCTGCATCGCCTTCATTCCAGGAAATCGTGGACGAGCGCCGTACGCTCGGAGTGGATAGCCGGGTCACGATCCATGAAAGGATGGGCGAACTCGGGGTGAAGCACGACCCGCGCTCCGCGCGCCTCCGCGGCGGCGCGCAGCTCCTCCTGATCGGCCGCGCTCACCACGCTGTCGCGCGCCCCGCTGATGACCAGCAGCCCGGACGCACTCGCGGGCAGATTCCGCACCGGGTCGAATGACTCCGGACAACCGAAAGGTGACACGCGGCTCGGCGTCGAATCGACAACCGCCCGGGCGAAGCGCGCCCCGCTGCCGATAACGTTCAGTGCGATCAGGCCGCCGAAGGACACGCCGTACAGATAGGCAGGTGCGCCGCCGGAGGCGGCGCTCAGATTGGCGAAGATCTCGCGATAGTCCTCGACGATCGCCGCGAGGCGGCCTCTGCCCTGCGATCGCCCGTAACCGCGATAGTCATACACGTACGCCTCGAGGCCGCGCGCCGCGAAGGGCTCGAGCTCGTCGAGAAGCTGCTCGGCCAGCATCGCATTGCCCTGCATGAACAGGACGAAGCCGGGCCTGCGAAGTGCAGCACGTGGCGAAACGCGAAAGCCGCGCAGATCGCGACCGTCGCGGGTGAGGTGGTCGACCGCGCTTGCTCCCTGCACGCTGCGCCACGCGTCGTCGCGGGGCTGACCGGCCGCGCGGCTCCAGACGGCGAAGGCGATCCTCTCGAGCAGCGCTCCGCACACCGTGCGCTCCGGATCGCCGCTGCGAGCCTCGGCCACGAGCTGCGAGGACGCTGTGACCACCAGCCCCGCAATGATCAGGCTATGGCGCATCGGCACGAGGATCCAGCCGCTCGACGATCGCCTTGTCGACATCGACACAAAACGTGTTCACCACACGCGCGACACCCAAGTCCGGCGTCGCGAGCTGCTCTCGATCATGGTCGCACCCCGACAGGCGAACGCAGGATGCTACGTCCGCGCCGGCCGGCTTGGCAAAGCAGGCCGACCAACGCAGCTCACCGCGGGCGGGATGGCGGGCTTTGGGCTGCCGTGCACCCGGCATTTCCCTTCCTACTCCGCGCTGCGCTGCAGCGTCAGCGGAACATACGTAGGAACATACGCAGGAACTCGTACGGCGCGCGCGACGCGCTTAAGCTCTTCGGACTGGCTGTTACGGCCAGTCGCCGGACCCGTGAGGATCTCCTTTCCTGTCGTGTCTCGCGGAATCCTGACGCACGCTGCAAGAGGTGTGCCGCTCCGCCCATCCGGGATTTGCGGTAAGTACTGATGCGAGCGGATCGGCGTCGACCTAGGCTGTGAAGTGCCGCACGCAAGTCCGAGGAAAAAATCCAGAACCGCGACGGTCGTTCTATGACACTCGCTCAACTCGTGAGCAGGAGGATGTCATGCGTCGTCTTCACCTACTCGCTTTAGTCGTCGCGTCCATTCCTGTAGTCGCGTTCGCGCAGATCAACTTCCCCAAGACCGAGTACTACGTCGGCTTGGGAGACAGTGTTGCCGCGGGCGAGGGCGCGTTGCCTGTTACCAGGGGTTACGTGTACCGGCTCTACACGCGGGGCGTGTTTGGATCCATCACTGAGACAGACTTCTCGAACGCTGGGATCATCGGTGCCAGAAGCTGGGATCTCCTCGAGCATCAGGTACCGCAGATCCTCTGCTCGCGCCCCAACGCGCGCCCGACAATCGTGACAATCACGGCCGGAGCCAACGATGTGTTCAGAGGCGACTTCGACGTCATCGCGATCGCACAACGTGTGGCACAAGCGGTGAACGTCTTGCTGAACAACCCCGATGTTGCTTCCCCGGTCATCGACGCCTTTCTCGGCTCGGTATGTCCTGGACTCGAGAACGTGACGATTCTGGTCTCGAATTACTACAGTGTTCCGCACCCGGATCCCATCGCGTTCGCGCAGCTGGATGCGCTGCTTCACGCGTTCGATCAGGCGCTCCGGTTCTTCGTGGGACAGGTCGGCGTTCCGCAGGGGTCACGTGTCGCAATCGTGGATCTCTATACGCCTTCGCTCGGCCGTAAGGGTTTGGTGCTGATCGACCGCAGGCTCGGCTTTGACCCGAGTGCGCCGCCGCCGTTCAACTTCGAAGTGCATCCGACCAACCTCGGCCACGCCTTCATCGCAGGCGAATTCGAGAAAACGTGGAGACAGCTCGAGGACTGAGCGTCGAGGTCACAATAGGCCACCCGCTTCTTGAGCCGGACGTTCTCAGCCGGAGCTGTCCGCGACCGGTGCTTTGCAATCAGCGGGACGCAGACAGCGGACTGTCAGCGTCCGAACGTTGCCAAGGGAGTTGAGCTTCAAGGCCGCGGACATACACGCGTCTTCCGATCCCTCGGCAACCGTAACTATGTCGTAATCGCCCACGGTGTAGTGGACGCTCTTGATGGTCCGCCCGAGCTTTTCCGCCATCGCCTTGAATGCTGTAAGCCGATCCGGGGACTCCCAAACCTCTTCTTCCGCCTGCATCGCTCTCAATTATTCGACAAACCGAAGTGCCTAAACAGCAGCTGGACGATCGTGCTAAGGCACCATCTCCTATTCCCCGCAGCAGCAGTCTGTCCGTGCAACGTCATCGGACGAGCCCTACGCCGTCAGAGCTGCGATCCGTCCGCTGGAGGGCAGTTCCGGCCACCAATGGCCTAGCAGCGACAAACCAGCCGCGACGAACCACCGGAGACGGCGCGATGCCACGTGGGCGCCGGCCGGGTGGCGAAGCGTCTCCGGCCGCTGATCTACTTCAGCTCGCCGCCGACGACGCGGTTCCCGCCGTCGGCCTTGGCTTTGATCAGCGCGCGGGCCGCCGCCTCTAGTATGGAGTCACAGTCCGAGCCGCGGGCCGGAACGCCCGTAACGATGCCGCAGCTCATCGTGAGGTAGCGACCGGTCGGCGAGCGCGGGTGATGCACCGCAAGCGCACGCACCCGCGCCAGTATCTGCTCCGCATGCAGCGTGGCGTTCGGCGGCTCCATGGCGATGCCGAGCACGACGAACTCGTCGTCGTCGAAGCGGGCGACCACGTCGCTCGCCCGCCGCATCGCGGAACCGATGGTCTTGCCCACCTGTCGCAGCACGTTATCTGCCGCCATCCGTCCGAAGATCTCGATGTAGCTGCGGAACGCGTCGAGATCGAAGCGCATCACCGTGATCCGTCCGGAATCGCGCTGCGCGAGCGACCAGTCGCGACGCAGGACCTCCATCAGGTGCTCGCGGGTGGCGAGACCGGTACTGCTGCCGGCGAGACCCGGCAGTGCCTGGCTCGCCTCGAAGGCGAGCTTCGGCATCGGCCGGTAGAAGACGACGCGCCGGTCCCCGGTGAGCTGGGACTCGAAGCGCTCGCAACCGATCCGCGTGCCGTCGGCGCACACGAGCGACACCGGGGCGCTGCTCACCTTCGCCGCGCCACAGGAGCCGTTGCTCTCTATCTCGCCGAGGTTGCGGCCGAGCGGCCACTCATCCGGCCGCTGCAGCAGCAGCGCGAGCGTCGCATTCGCATAGAGGATCCGGCCACCCGCCTCAGTGCCCTCCACCACCGCCACCGCATCCGGGGCATGCCGCAGGACCTCCACGAGCAGATCGTTGTCCATGGCGCTCATCGGGATGGGCATGACTGCTCAGGCGTCGAGGCGCAACTCTGGCGCATCGCGGCAGTGATCGATGGCGCTGCGACATTCCTGCCAGCGAGGCGTGGCAGCCAGCTGGTTCCGCGCCGGTACGGGACGGCCGTGCAGGCGCACGAGCCGCACCTGGCTCACCGGGTCAGCCTCGCCCGCGAGCTCTTCGAGCGTATCGAGCACGCCCCCGCGGTCGTTGCAGATTGCGAGCACGTCGCAACCGGCGGCGAGGGCGCGCCGCGCGCGCTCCGGCACGGAGCCCACGTCAGCCACCCCGCCCATGCTGAGATCGTCGCTGAACACGGCGCCGGTGAAGCCGAGCTCGCCGCGCAGCTCGCGCTGAATCCAGCGGCGCGAGAGGCTGGCGGGTGCGTCGTCGACCTCGGGGAAGGACACGTGCGAAACCATGATCGAGGACAGCCCGTTCGCGATCATGCGGCGATACGGGATCAGGTCGTCACCGAGCTCCTCGATCGGCCGGCGATCGACCGGCAGCGCATGATGCGAGTCGGCTACGACCGCTCCGTGGCCGGGGAAATGTTTGGCGGTGGCAGCCATGCCGGCTTCGCGCATGCCCTGCATCGCGGACACCGCCAGCCGCGCGACGACCTCCGGGTCGCGATGATAGGCGCGGTCGCCGATCACTTCGCTCACGCCGTAGTCGAGATCGACGCAGGGGGTGAAGCTCAGATCCACGCCGACCGCGCGCAGCTCGGCGGCAAGCAGCCAGCCGCATTGGCCGGCGAGGCGCCGCCCTGCCTCGGGATCGAGGTCGTACATGCGGCCGATCAGGCGCTGCGGCGGCAATTCAGTGAATCCGGCGCGGAAGCGCTGCACCCGGCCGCCCTCCTGGTCGACCGCGACGAGCAGCGGCGGAGCACGCACCGCCCGGACCTCGCGCACCAGCTCCTCGAGCTGGCCGACGCCGGCGAAGTTTCGCGCGAACAGGATCACCGCGCCGACCAGCGGATGGGCGAGCACGCGGCGATCCTCGGCGCTGAGCGAGGTCCCGGCGACATCGACCATGACCGGCCCGAGGGTCATTACGTGACCTGCCTCACAAAGACAGCCATAGCTTCGACGTGCGTCGTGTGCGGAAACATGTCAATGACGCCGGCCGAGGCCAGCGCAAACCCGTGTTCGAGGACGAGAATGCCAGCATCCCGCGCCAGACTGCCAGCGTGACAGGAGATATACACGACGCAGCTCGCATCACAGCGGGCGACGAGCGGCAGAATCTCCCTGGCGCCGGCCCGCGGCGGGTCGAGGAGCACGCCATCGTAGCGAGCCGCAGCCCAGGGCAGATCGGCTCCGGCGGCGGTCAGGTCGGCCGTGTGGAATTCGGCGTTCCCGATTCTGTTCAATGCGGCGTTGCCGCGGGCTCGTGCGACCAGCGCCGGATCCCCCTCTACGCCAACCACCCTGCCGGCATGCCGGGCGAGCGCCAGCGAGAAATTGCCGATGCCGCAGTACAAGTCGAGCACGGTGGCGGTCGGCGATGGCGCGAGTTGCGCCACGGCACGGGCAACCATCCGTGCGTTGAGGGAGGCGTTCACCTGCACGAAGTCTGTCGGCCCGTACTCGAGCTGCAGGTCGAAGTCGGGCAGCGAGTAGCGTAGTGCGCCGCCCTGCCCCGAAAGGGGCGTCACGGTCGAAAGCCCGCCGCTCTGCAGGTACAAGCGCACGCCGTGCTCGCGTTCGAATCGCACCAGGCACTCGAGGTCGTCCGGGGTGGGCGCCGCCAGCACGCGCAGCACCAGCGCGCACGCGTTCTCTGCGATCGCGATCTCGATCTGCGGTATCCGTTCGGCGATCGACAACGACTGCACCAGCTGCGCGAGGGGATCGATCAGCTCGCCAGCAGGCTCCGCGAGCACGGGGCACTCGTGCAGATCGGCGACGTACGGCGCGGAACGCTCGCGGAAGCCGACCAGCACGCGCCCCTTGCGCGCGACGTAGCGGACGCCGAGCCTGGCGCGGCGGCGATAGCGCCACGGCTCGCCCGTCAGCGGCGGCAGGAGCTCGCGCGGCGCGACCTTGCCGATACGTTCCAGGCTCGCGAGCAGCTGCTCCTGCTTGAACGCGATCTGCGCGGGGCTCGCAATGTGCTGCAGCGCACAACCACCGCAGGTACCGAAGTGTGCGCATTGCGGTGCGACGCGCTGCGGACTGGCCTCGAGCACGGCGACCAGTTCCCCCTCGTCGAAACTGCGATGGCGTCTCGTGCGTTTGAGCGTCACGCGCTCGCCAGGCAGCGTGTCCGCGACGAACACCGTCTTGCCGTCGAGGCGCGCGACCCCGCGGCCATCGTGGCTGAGATCGACGATCCGCGCCTCCTCCGGCGCGGCGTCGAGGCGGCGGCCCCTCATGGCTGCGGCCAGGCCTTGCAGAAACGGGTGAGATGGGCCTTGCCGCTCGCCGAAAGCCACGCGCGTACGAGCCCGCATTCGCGCGCGTGCTCCTCGCGCGTGAGCCGCCCGCGCAGCAGCTCGAACCGCAAGTAGATGAGATAGGTGTTGACGGCGTCGGTCTCGCAGTAGTCGCGGATCTCGCCGGCGCGCCCTGCGAGCCACGCTTCCCACACGCCCTCGCCCGACATGCCGAGCTTGCCGGGCAGACCGAGCAGCTGCGCCATACGGTCGAGCCCGACCCGTGCGCGTCCCTGGTAGCCGGACAGGACGTCCATCAGATCGATGTGCCGCCAGTGATACCGGCCGAGGTAGTTGTTGAAGCGGAAGCTCTGGTCCTCGTCGCCGGTCTCCCAGTAGCGCGCGGCCTGCACCTGGTGACGCAGTGCACGGTAGGTCAGAACCGGAAGGTCGAAAGCACTGCCGTTCCAGCTGACGAGAACCGGCGTGTAGCGGCCGATGCCGTCGAAGAAGCGCTGCACGAGCTCGCCTTCCGGCGTGTCGACCTCGCCAAGGCTCCAGGCGTGGAATCCATCGCGGGTGCGCATCGCGACCGAGATGGCCACGACCCGCTGTTGCTCGAGCGACAGGAACTCCGAGCCGGTGAGCTCGCGCTGGCGGGTCTGCATCACGTAGCCGACCTGCTTGTCCGACAAGCCCTCCAGCCCGTGCAGGCGCCGGCCGAACTCCACGTCCGGGACCGTCTCGATATCGAAGGCAAACACCTGACCGAGGCTCATGCGGCGCTCCCTATGCGACGCATCAGCACGGCGACCGCGATGACGAGGCCCGCTTCGTCAGTCAGCGTCACGTGACCTTCCCCCGCGCCCAGCTCGTCCCGGCGCTGGAGGCCGCGCTCGGACCATATCACCTCCGGACGGCCCCAGGAATTCGGCACGATCCCGCAGTCGCGGATCCACATGCCGTGCCCGAAACCCGTGCCGAGCGCTTTGACGATCGCTTCCTTTGCGGCGAAGCGCATCGCCAGGAAGCGCACCGGGCGGCGGTAGCCGCGGAACGCCCGCTCTTCCTCCGGCAGCAGCAGCCGGCGGACGAAATGCTCGCCGTGCCGGGCATAGACCGCTTCCACCCGCGAGAGCTGCACCGCGTCGGTGCCGATGCCGAAGATCATGAGAATGCCCGACCGTCAGACACTGACAGGCGTGGCTGGCCCGGGAGGCACGTCTTACGGATCGTGAAAAACAGGACGTTTTTCACGAAGCCCCCGGGGACGGGTTCACGGCGGTCCGGAAGACATGCCTCCCGGGCAAGCCACCTGAGATCTGCCGGAGGGTTCATGCCTGTGCTAAGGGCTGCGCGCCGCGAGCATCAGCGCCTTCATGTCGGCAACCGCCGCGCCGATTCCGGCCGCGATCGCGCGCGCCACGATCGCGTGGCCGATATTGAGCTCGACGATCTCCCCGATGGCCGCAATCGGCTGTACGTTGTGATAGTTGAGACCGTGGCCGGCATGAATGGTGAGCCCGAGCGAAGCGCCGAGGCGGGCCGCCTCCGCGATGCGTGCGAACTCGACCGCCTGGCGCTCGCCCCTGGCGTCCGCGTAGGCGCCGGTATGCAGCTCCACCACGCCGGCGCCCGCTGCGAGCGCAGCCTCCAGCTGACGCACGTCGGGGTCGATGAACAGTGACACGCGGATTCCGTCGCCCGTGAGCTGGCCGCAGACGCGCTTGAGCCGCGGCAGCTGCGCCGCGGCGTCCAGGCCCCCTTCGGTGGTCAGCTCTTCGCGCCGCTCCGGCACCAGGCAGCAGTCCTGCGGGGCGATCTCGCGCGCGAGCTGCAGCATCGCGTCCGTCGCGGCGAGCTCGAGATTCATGCGCGTTTGCAGCGCCGCCCGCATGCGCCGCACGTCGTGATCCTGGATGTGCCGCCGGTCCTCGCGCAGGTGCAGCGTGATGCTGTCGGCGCCCGACTGCTCGCAGATCAGCGCGGCAAACAATGGGTCCGGATACGTAGCGCGCCGCACCTGGCGCAGCGTGGCCACGTGATCGATGTTCACTCCGAGATGAATCGCCTGCATGCTTTCGCCCCCGTCACCCCCGCCGCGCGTCGCGACCGAGCGCCCGCATGGCGACGGCCACCTGGCGCGTACGCAGTTCACGACCGTCCAGGACGCGCTCGATCGCCGCCCGCAGCAGCCGCCGCGCGTCGGCAAGGCTCGACGCCTCGTCGAGCGTCTCCGCGGCGAGAGCGAGCAGCGAACTGCCGCAAAATATCAAGCTTCCCTCGGCGACTCCATTCACGAGCTCGGGTCCGCTGTCCACGCGATAGCGGTAGCTGCGTCGCGCCTCGACGGGCCGTCCGCTGCCGACTTCAGTGACGAGATTGAGCCCGTAACCGAGCTCCTCGAGCAGCCGCTTCTCGAAGAGCCGCAACGCGCGCGCCGGGTCGGCTTCCCGTGCGGAGAGCGCCCCCACCAGTGCCGCGTATGCCGCGAACAGCCGCGGATGCGGATCGCCGCGTGGCAGCAGACGGACGAGCAGCTCATTCGCGTAGAACCCGCCCATGAGCCGCTCTCCGGGCAGCGGCGGCACGGGCGCGCCCTGGCGTTCGACGCCGGTGAGCAGCCCCGCTTCGCCCCGCAGGCTGAAGCTGACCAGCAGCGCCGCGAACGGCTGGAACGCCGGCGCGAGCGCCGATCCGCTGCGTCGCGCGGCGCGCGCAAAAACGCTCACCCGACCGTGAGACTGCGTCAGCAGCTCGAGGATGCGGCTCGAATCCCGCCACGGATGATGGTGCAGCAGGAAGGCCGGCTCGAGCAGGATACGTCTTGCGCTGCCGCTCACGTCTCGTACCCGAAGCTCCTGAGCGCCGATTCGCTGTCGGACCAGTCCTCCTTGACCTTGACCCAGAGTTCGAGGTGCACGGGCTGTCCGAAGTGCTGCTTCAGATCGAGCCGCGCAAGGCGGCCAATCTCCTTGAGCCGCTCGCCGCCCTTGCCGATCACGATGGCTTTCTGACCCGTACGCTCCACCCAGATCACCGCCTGCACGAGCAGCTTGCCGGGCTCGTCGCTCAGGGGTGCCAGGTTCTCGATCTCGACCGACAGCCCGTACGGAAGCTCGTCCTGCAGCCGCAGCGTCAGCTTCTCGCGGATGATCTCCGCCGCCATGAAGCGCTCGCTGACGTCGGTCACCTGATCCGGCGGATACAACAGCGGCGACTCCGGCAGATACTTCGCGATTAGCTCGGGCAGGCGCTCGATGCCGTCCCGCTTGAGCGCCGAGACGAGCACCACCTCGGCGAAGTCGAACCGTGCGGCGACGTCGGCGACGAAGGGCAGCAGCCGCTGCCGCGGCCGGACGCGGTCGATCTTGTTGATCAGCAGGATCACCGGGCGGCCTGCCTCGCGCAGACGCTCGAGCGCGTGCTCGTCCGCAGGCCCGAACCGCAGCGCCTCGATGACGAACACGTTCACGTCCGAATCGGCGAGCGAGGCGAGCGCCGTGCGATTCATGCAGCGGTTGATCGCACGGCGCTGATTGTCGTGCAGACCCGGCAGATCGACGAACACGATCTGGAGCCCTGGCCGCGTGAGCACGCCGTGGATGCGATTGCGCGTGGTCTGCGGCTTGGGGCTCACGATCGAGAGCTTGCGTCCGAGCAGCGCGTTGAGCAGGGTCGACTTGCCGACGTTCGGGCGACCGACCAGCGCCGCGAAACCGCAACGGCTCGGCGGGTCTGACCGGAGGCTCGCCGTCCCGCTCATGACGCCGCCCTGCCGGCCAGCGACTCGAGCAGCCGTTGTGCCGCCGCCTGCTCCGCGCGCCGGCGGCTGGTGCCTTCACCCAGCGTGCGCAGGCCGAGCCCCGAAACCTCGCACGCGACCACGAAGCGCTGCTCGTGGGGCTCACCGCTGACGCCCTCCACCATATACGCCGGCAACGCGAGCCCGCGCCGCTGCAGCTCTTCCTGAAGCCGAGTTTTGGCATCCTTGAGGTCGTGTGCGATGGGCAGGCTCTGCAGCCGGCCGGCATACAGCCGCATGACCACCCCGCGCGCGGCCTCGAAGCCGCCGTCGAGGTAGACCGCGCCAATGACGCCTTCCAGCGCGTCCGCGAGGATCGAGCCGCGCCGGAAGCCGCCGGACTTGAGCTCGCCTCCCCCCAGCCGCAGCTGCTCGCCAACACCAAGCGCCGTGGCGATCTCGGCCAGCATCGAGCCGCTGACGAGCGTGGCGCGATAACGGCTCAGATCTCCCTCGTCGGCCTCTGCGAACTCGTGATAGAGCAGCTCCGACACCACCAGGGTCAGCACCGCGTCGCCGAGAAACTCGAGCCGCTCATAGTTCGTCCTGCCCGCGCTGCGATGCGTGAGCGCCGCCGCCAGCACGGCGGGATCGGCGAAGCGATGGCCGAGCCGTGCTGCCGCCCAGGCGTCCGGCGTCAGCACGGACGGATCACTGCGGAACGACCACCGTCTTGTCGAACCTGACCAGCAGGTACAGGTTCGATATGAACGGCTGCTCCACGTCGTACTCAGCTTGGACGTCGAAGCCATCGGCGGTCTTCCTGATCTCGACGTCCTTCCAGCTCAGTCCCTTGATGTCCTCGACGTCCCAGCGGCGCTCCAGCGAGTTGCGGATCATCTGCGCGCTCGTCTGGATCGCGCTGTGTTCGTCGCGAACCTGGTTCAACGCCCGTGCAACTTCCATGTACTCGAGGTAGACGGGGACGAGACGGAGTGCCATGTAGAACGCGAACCCGAGAATCACCAGGATCGTCAGGATCCCCAGGAAGGTCATGCCGCGTTGACGATTCTTCATGCTTCGACTCCGGATGGGTCAGTGAATCGCGTCGCCGATACGGTTCCAGATCGGCGCGTTCGGAAGATTCCAGTTGAGCCAGATGCGCACGGCCTTGCCGACCACGTTGTCCTCGGGAACGAAGCCGACTTCGGGGAAGCGGCTGTCGCGGCTGTTGTCGCGGTTGTCACCCATGAAGAACAGGTGACCGTCGGGTACCACGCCCGCGAAGTCCACGGAGGGGCGCTCGGGCATGTACAGCACGCGGTGCACGACGCCGGCGAGCTTCTCCTCGCCGATCTGCGCGCCGGTGTGACCGAATCCCTGGTAGCTGCCGTCGAGCACCACCGGCTGCGGTTCGTCGTTGACGTACAGCCGCCTGTCGCGCACCGCGATGCGATCGCCCGGCAGGCCCACCAGCCGCTTGATGTAGTTTGTCGACGGATCCGATGGCAGGCGAAAGACGACGACGTCGCCCCGCCGCGGCTCACCGAAGTCGACCAGCTCGGTGTTGATCACCGGCAGACGCAGTCCGTAGGTGAACTTGTTGACGAAGATGAAGTCGCCGTCGAGCAGCGTCGGCATCATCGAGTCCGACGGGATACGGAACGGCTCGAACAGGAACGACCGGATCAGGAGCACGATCAGGATGATCGGGAAGAACGACCGCGCGTATTCGACGACCACCGGTTCCTTGAGCGGTGAGGCGCCCGCGATCGCCCCCGCACGCTGCACGCGGATCGGTCGGAAGTACCAGGCATCCGCGGCCCAGATCAGGCCGGTGACCAGCGTCGCCACGACAAGTGCAAAGGAAAAGTCCAGGATCAAGCATCACCTCGCGATCGGGCGCGAGTATTGTTCATTTCTCGCGCTCCATCAATGCCTTGCGTCATACGGCTTGAACCGGTCCGTAAGCGTCAGTCCTTGCGGCCGACCTGCAGGACCGCGAGGAATGCCTCCTGGGGGATTTCGACCTGCCCCAGCTGCTTCATGCGCTTCTTGCCTTCTTTCTGCTTCTCCAGCAGCTTGCGCTTGCGGGTCACGTCACCGCCGTAGCACTTGGCGGTGACGTTCTTGCGCAGGGCCTTCACCGTGGAGCGTGCAATGACGTGCGAGCCAATCGCGGCCTGGATGGCGACCTCGAACATCTGCCGCGGAATCAGCTCCTGCATCTTGTCGACCAGCTCCCGCCCGCGCTGATAGGCGCTGTCGCGATGGCTGATGATCGATAGCGCATCGACCCGGTCGCCGTTGATCAGGATGTCGAGCCGGGCGAGCGGGGCGGCCTGGAAACGGTCGAACTCGTAGTCGAACGAAGCGTAGCCGCGGCTCACCGATTTCAGCCGGTCGAAGAAGTCGAGCACCACCTCCGCGAGCGGCAGCTCGTACTGCATCGACACCTGGCTGCCCAGATACTGGAGCTTCTTCTGCACCCCGCGCTTCTCCAGGCAGAGCTTCATCACCGGACCGACGTAATCCGGCGGCAGGAGCAGGCTGGCAACGATGATCGGCTCGCGGATCTCGGCAATCCGGTCGGGCGCCGGCAGCTTCGCCGGGTTGTCGACGTGGAGCGTCTCGCCGTCGATGGTCGCGACCTCGTACACGACAGTAGGGGCGCTGGTGACGAGCTCGAGCTGGTACTCGCGCTCGAGCCGCTCCTGCACGATGTCCATGTGCAGCAGACCGAGAAAGCCGCAGCGAAAGCCGAAGCCGAGCGCCGTCGAGACTTCGGGTTCGTAGTGCAGCGCCGAGTCGTTCAGCTTGAGCTTGGCGAGTGCGTCGCGGAACGACTCGTAATCCTCGGAGCGCACCGGGAAGAGTCCAGCGAACACGCGGGGCTTGATCTGCTTGAAGCCAGGCAGCGGCGCATCCGCCGGGCGGCGTTCATCGGTGATCGTGTCTCCGACCGGGGCGCCGTCGATCTCCTTGACGCCCGCAATCACAAAACCCACGTCACCGGTGGCAAGCGTCTCGGTCGTAACCGATTTCGGCGTGAAGCGGCCGAGGCGGTCGACCTGATACGTTCGACCGGTCGACCAGATGCGGACCTTCTGGCCGGTCCTCAGCGCTCCGTTCTTGACGCGCACCAGCGAGACCACACCGACGTAATTGTCGAACCACGAGTCGATGATGAGTGCCTGGAGCGGTGCATCCGGGCTTCCGCCCGGTGCCGGGACACGCGCTACGAGTGTCTCGAGGAGCTCCTCGACGTTCTCGCCGGTCTTGGCGCTGACCCGCACCGCATCACGTGCCTCGATGCCGATGATCTCCTCGATCTCGCGGATCACCTTGTCGGGGTCCGCCGACGGCAGGTCGATCTTGTTCAGCACGGGTACGACCTCGAGCCCCTGCTCGAGCGCCGTGTAGCAGTTGGCGACGCTCTGTGCCTCCACGCCCTGAGCCGCATCGACGACCAGCAGCGCGCCCTCGCAGGCGGCGAGCGAGCGCGAAACTTCGTAGGAGAAATCGACGTGGCCCGGTGTGTCGATCAGGTTCAGCTGATAGGTCCGACCGTCGCGTGCGCTGTAGTTGAGTGACACGCTCTGTGCCTTGATGGTGATGCCGCGCTCGCGTTCGAGAGCCATCGTGTCGAGAACCTGCGCCTGCATCTCGCGCGCCTCGAGCCCCCCGCAGAGCTGGATGAAACGATCGGCGAGCGTGGACTTGCCGTGGTCGACGTGCGCGATGATGGAGAAATTGCGGATCAGGTTCATGTCGGGGCTGGGGGCGCAGCCCGGCGCGGGCGAAAGCGCGCGATTATAGCCGCATCGCCTCGCGCAGCCGGGCGGTATCGAGCACACCCTCGCACAGCACGCCGGGGCCGGACGCCAGCACCGGAACCCGCAACCCGTACTGGCACGCGAGCTCCGGGTCCGAATCCACGTCGATGATCGCCAGCTGCTCGAGTGCGGCGGGGCCGATCTCGAGCGACAGTTCCATCAGGAACTGCTCGCAGAGGTGGCAGCCTTCGCGGACGTAGAGCGTGAGAGCTGGGACGGGCTCAGCCATCCGATGGCCCGACCCGCTGCACCGCCGCGACGGCGCGCAGCCGGCCGGCGTGCGTGCGTCGGCCGTACCAGACGGCGCCGAGCGCGCCACCGACCGCGGCAACGAAGCCCAGCGCCTCGCCCGCCCCCATCCACCGGGCGAGAGCAGCGGCCCCGAGCAATCCGGCGAGAGGCAGCAGCAAGGTCGCAGCGGCGGCTCGTATGATCGCCCCCTCCGCCACCGACACCAGCACGAGCTGTCCGGGCGCCAGGGATGCACAGCCAGCGCGACGTGGCACCTCGAGGCCCCCGCGGCGCGTGGCGGCGAACCTCCACAGACCGCAGCCCCGACCACCGCCGCACAGGCCGCAACGGCCGGACTCCTCGCTCGCGAGCCAGGCGTGATCGCCGCGCAGCTCTCGGACTCGCGTCCGGACTTCCATGCCGCTACTGCGGCGCCGTCGCGCTCGCGCCACCCTCCGCAGCAGGCGCGAGCGACGTGGCGATGTCGCGCACCGTGGTGAGCGGAACCTCACCCACCGCGGTGATCACGTAACCCCGCACCGTCGTCGTGAACGTGCTCGCGGCACCCATGCGCGAAGCCTCGGGAGGGGCCGGCGCGTTGCGCGAGCCTGGCTCGATGAACACGGACACCGATGCGAAACCATCGGAAAAGACCAGGTGCTGAACCGGCATTGGGTGCCCGGGCAGCGACTGCACGCGCGTGCCGACCAGGCGAAACCCCGGAGGGACCTTCAGCGGTCGCCATCCCGGCCCGGCCACGCGCCGTTCGGGAACCGGTCTGGTCGAGCGCACCCATCGGAACCCCGTGGCGTCGACCGACGGCTCGGTCTCGCTGGCCGGCATGTTCCTGTGCATGTCGAGTTTGGTGAACTGGATCCGTTCGACCGGTCGGCCCGCCTGATCGCAAACCTCCGACCGCAGCGGCATTGCGGTCTTCTCGTCGAGCCACAAGCGATAACCGTAGCGATAGGCGTCGCGCGACCGGATCTCGACGATGCGAACGTCACGGCCCAGCAGCCGGTAGCCGCCGCGCACCTCGAGCAGGTACTGGGCATCGAGCTGCGCGCCGGGCGTCGGCAGCGCCTTGAGGAGCGACCCGTCGTCGGTGCGCGGTTCGACCAGCACCACCCGGCGGTCGGGCAGATAGGCGTGGACTTCGCGCGGCGTGCGCACGATCTCCCGGCCGCTGCCGTCGAGCGACACCAGCCGCTCGACGCTGCGCTCGCCCTCCATGCGGTGGACGATGCGCATCGACTCGCTCTGGCGCCGGTTGGAGTGCGTGAAGAGCCCGTCGTATTCGCGGGTGGCGAGCGCCTCGCTCATCTTCGCGAGCCAGGCGCGCGCCTCATCGGGCGTCGCGTGTGCCGTGCAGCAGACCGCGCCGAGAAGCGACGCGGCAAGAACCGGGCGCGCAAGGCCCATCAGGGCTCCTCGTACGTTTCGTACGCCACGCGAGCTATGCCGGGATCCTCGGCAAGCACGCTGCTCCACAGGCTGCGCCGGCCGATCGCCGTGGCGAACTGGCTGTGGGCGACCAGATAGCCGGCGAGCCGCTGACTCTGCGCCGGCGTCGGGCTCGCGCTGTCGGCATCCGCCAGCTCCGCGACCGCGCCCGCGCCGACGTCGAGGTCGGCCAGAGCAGGCGCGCCGCCATCATTGGCGGGCGGATCACCGGGCACGAGTAGCAGCATGGCCGCAAACGCGGCGCCCGCTGCGACGGCAACGGCGGCGGCGTGCCGGGCCCGACGCAGGCGAGGCACGACGAGCTGTCCGTGTGTCGCTGCCGCCACGGCCGCGCCGGCGTCGAGCTCGGTCTGCACGCGCGCGGCGAATCCGGGGCTCGCCGTGCGGCCACCCGGCGCGCGCAGGCTTTCGCCGATCAGCACGAAGCTGCCGAACGCGCGCTTGAGCTCGGGGTCCCGCTCCATGCGACGCACCAGCAGACCGATCTGGTCCTGCGGCAGCTCGCCGTCCAGCAGCGCTGACATCTGTTCGCGGATCTGGTCGGTCATTCGCGTTGTACTCAGTCCAGAAGTGGCTTCAGGCTTCGATCGATCGCCTCGCGGGCGCGGAAGATCCTCGACCGAACGGTGCCGACCGGGCACTCCATGGCTTCAGCGATCTCCTCGTAGCTCAACCCTTCCACCTCCCGGAGGATGATCGCGGTACGCAGATCCTCCGGAAGCTGCTCGACGGCCCGATTGACCGTCGCGCGTATCTCTTCCGACAACGCGGAAGCCTCCGGCGTGTCGGTGTGCCGCAAACGCGACTCCATCACCGACTGCTCGCCGTCGCTCAAGCCTCCTTCGTACTCGATCGGCCGGCGCTGGCGCGAGGCCATCGCGTTGCGGGCCGTGTTGACGGCGATGCGATACATCCACGTGTAGAAGGCGCTGTCGCCGCGGAAGGACGCCAGCGCCCGGTACGCCTTGACGAAGGATTCCTGGGCCACGTCCTCGGCTTCGGTTGGATCGCGCAGCAGTCGTGCCACGAGCTTGACGACCTTGTGCTGATACCTGAGAACCAGCAGGTCGAACGCGCCCCGCTCGCCCCGCTGCGCCCGCCGCACGAGCTCCAGATCGCTCTGCTCAACGCCGGAGCCCGGCCTCTCGATCGCGTCCTGCGGCTCGTGCGACTCCATAGACCCGTCGGAGGGGGGAAAGTTCGGCATCGGAACCATGGACCGTGAACCCGGCCTCAGGATGCCCGAAGGTGTGCCGCGCACGCGAGGCGCACCGCCAGGGCCCTGAGTTTGGCGTCATCGACGTCCCACGGCGTGAGCCAGCGCACGACCGTCCGATCGTGTGTGCGCCACTGCAACGCCAGCGTCGGCCCGAGCATACGCGCGCCCGGCCCGAGGTGCGCCGTCGCAGTCACGCCGTTGCGGAATTCGAGCTGCCAGCCACCGTCGGGGTGCCAGACGACCTTACGTAATGCACGCGCGGGCCGCATGACAGCCGCACCCAGCCAGACCGCCAGCGCGGCGCCTGCCAGCAGTCCCGGCCCCGGCGGCGCACCGATGTAGCGGGTGAGCGTCAGCTCGGTCACGACCGCACAGAGTACGCACAGCGCGCCCGCCGCCGCCTCGGCCACCGTGACTCGGGGCAGCTCAAGACTCATTGGCTCGGATGCGCGCGATGACATCGACCAGGTCGGGATCGGCCGGCGGCGGCGATGGCGGACGCGCGGCAAGATAGCCGAACAGCTCGGGATCCGACAGCTCGAGTAACGACGCGAATGCGTCGCGTTCGCGGGGGGTGGCCTGCGGCAGCCTGCGCTCCACGTACCTCGCCAGCAGCTCGTCGAGCTCGCGCATGCCGCGGCGACATCGCCAGCGCAGGCGTGACAGCTCGCGGCCGGCGGTCACGGCTAGTGCTGCCTCGCGACGATCATCCTCTTGATCTCGGCGATCGCCCGCGCCGGGTTGAGATCCTTGGGACAGGCCTCGGCGCAGTTCATGATCGTGTGGCAGCGATACAGACGGAACGGATCCTCGAGCTCGTCCAGGCGCTCGCCGGTCGCCTCGTCCCGCGTGTCGATGATCCAGCGGTAGGCCGCGAGCAGCGCGGCCGGCCCCAGGTAGCGGTCGCTGTTCCACCAGTACGACGGACAGGACGCCGAACAGCAGGCGCAAAGGATGCACGCCGAGGGCCGGTCGATCTTCTCCTGGTCATGCTTCGACTGCAGCCGCTCGCGGTCGGGCGGCGCCGGAGTGCGGGTCTGCAGCCAGGGCTTCACCGAGGCGTACTGCGCGTAGAAATCGCTCAGGTCCGGCACCAGGTCCTTGACGACCGGCAGATGCGGCAGCGGGTACACGCGCACGTCGCCGCGCACAGCGGCGATGGCCTTGGTGCACGCCAGGTCATTGACGCCGTCGATGTTCATCGCGCAGGAGCCGCAGATGCCCTCGCGACAGGAACGGCGGAAAGTCAGAGTCGGGTCGACCTCGTTCTTAATCTTGATGAGGGCGTCCAGAACCATGGGGCCGCAGCGGTCGAGGTCCAGTGCGAAGCTGTCGATGCGCGGGTTGCCGCTGCTCTCCGGATCGAAGCGATAGATGCGGAAGACGCGCACCCGGGTGGCGCCGGAAGGCGCGGGGTGGGAACGTCCGGGCCGGACCCGCGAGTTCTTGGGAAGTCGGAACTGTGGCATCGCCGGTGAGCCCCCGCTCGGTCTCGATCAGTAGGTCCGGGCTTCCGGCGGTATCGGGTCGACATCCGCCGTGAGCGTGTTCAGATGCACCGGACGATAGTCGAGCCGCACCTCGCCACCGGCGCTCACCCAGGCGAGTGTGTGCTTGAGCCATTGGCCGTCATCGCGCTCCGGGTAGTCATCGCGCGCGTGCGCGCCGCGGCTCTCACGGCGATTCGCCGCCGAATGCATGGTCGCGATCGCCTGTCCCAGCAGGTTCTCGAGTTCGAACGTCTCGATCAGATCGGTGTTCCAGATCAGACCGCGGTCCGAAACCTGCACGTCGGCGAACGAGGCCCGCACCTCACCGAGCTTGCGCACGCCCTCGGCGAGCGACTCGCCGGTGCGGAACACCGCCGCGTGCGCCTGCATGACCCGCTGCATGTCGAGACGTACATCTGCCGTGCGTCGCGAGCCGCGGGCATTCCGGCACCGGTCGAGTCGCTCGACGGCGAGCACGCCCGCGTCCGCCGGCAGCGGCGGCTGGGACGCCCCGGGGGTGAGCACGCTCGCGCAGCGCCGCGCCGCCTCGCGCCCGAAGACCACCAGATCGAGCAGCGAATTCGACCCGAGGCGGTTGGCGCCGTGTACCGATACGCAGGCCGCCTCGCCGACCGCCATCAGCCCCGGGACCACGCTGTCGGGATCGCCATTGGCGAGTGTCACGACTTCGCCATGGACGTTGCACGGAATCCCGCCCATGTTGTAGTGCACTGTCGGCAGCACCGGGATCGGCTCGCGCGTCACGTCGACGCCCGCAAAGATCCGCGAGGTCTCCGCGATGCCCGGTAGCCGCTCGTGGATCACGTCGGCGCCCAGATGCTCGAGGTGCAGGTGGATATGGTCGCGCTGTGCGCCCACGCCGCGTCCCTCGTTGATCTCGATGGTCATCGCGCGCGAGACGACGTCGCGCGAAGCAAGGTCCTTGGCGTTCGGCGCGTAGCGCTCCATGAAGCGCTCGCCGGAGGAGTTGGTGAGATAGCCGCCCTCGCCGCGCACGCCCTCGGTGATCAGGCACCCCGCGCCATAGATGCCCGTCGGGTGAAACTGCACGAACTCCATGTCCTGCAGTGGCAGCCCTGCGCGCAGCAGCATCCCGCCGCCGTCCCCGGTGCAGGTGTGCGCCGACGTGCAGGTGAAATACGCACGGCCGTAGCCGCCGGTCGCGAGGATCGTCGTCTGCGCCCGGAAGCGATGCAGCGAGCCGTCGGCCATGTCGAGCGCGACGACGCCGCGGCACTCTCCGTCCTGCATCATGAGATCGATCGCGAAGTATTCGACGAAGAAACGCGCCTCGTGCCTGAGCGCCTGCTGGTAGAGCGTATGCAGCATCGCGTGCCCGGTGCGGTCCGCCGCCGCGCAGGTCCGCTGCGCGATGCCCTTGCCGTAGTGCGTCGTCATGCCGCCGAACGGCCGCTGATAGATGCGCCCGTCCTCGGTGCGGGAAAAGGGCACTCCGTAGTGCTCCAGCTCGATCACCGCGGAAGGGCCTTCGCGGCACATGAACTCGATGGCGTCCTGATCGCCCAGCCAGTCAGAGCCCTTGATCGTGTCGTAGAAGTGGAAGCGCCAGTCGTCCTCACCCATGTTGCCGAGCGCGGCGCTGATCCCGCCCTGCGCCGCCACGGTGTGGCTGCGGGTCGGGAACACCTTGGTGATGCAGGCGGTCGAGAGTCCCGCGTGCGCAAGGCCGAACGTGGCCCTCAAGCCCGCGCCACCGGCACCGACCACCACCACGTCGTAGGTGTGGTCGACGAACGAATAGGCGCTCACGCCGCTCCCCCGAGCGCCAGCCGCAGCACCGCGATGCCGGCCGCCGCCGCCGCCAGCACCAACGCGAACTTGATCGCGATCAGCGCCGCTACACGTACGCCCTTGGCGCCGACGTAGTCCTCGAGCACTACCTGCAGCCCGAGGATCGCATGCCAGGCGAGCGCCGCAATGTGCAGCAGCAGCAGTGCAGCAACTATCGGCGAGGCGATCCAGGCGCGAAGCCGCTCGAGATCGACGCCGCCCAGCATCACGAGCGAGGCGAGAAACCATGCCCCGAGGAGCGTCAGAGCCACGGCGCTCAGCCGCTGTGCGTACCAGTGGTGCGAGCCTTCCCTGGCCGATCCGAGCCCGAGCACCCGACCGAGCGGACTCACCAGACTCACGCCGCACCGCCGAGGCTGCGCTGCAGCACGACCCACAGTATGCCGGTCACCACAACCGAGGCCACCGCCACCGCCCAGCCGCTGACGCGGGCCGTGCCCCGCTCGAATCCGAGCCCGATGTCCCAGCACAGGTGACGAATGCCGTTGAGGAAGTGGTAGCAGTAGCTCCACAGCACGCTCGCCAGGACGAACTGCATCGGCAGGGAAGCGAGGCGCGACAGCGCCTGCGCATAACGCTCAGGTCCGCTCGCCGCGGCGACCAACCAGTAGACGAGGATCAGGAAGCCCGCGCTGAGCAGGATCCCGGTGAATCGGTGCACAATCGACAGCGTGTTCGAGTACAGCCATCGATGCTGCATGAACGGCGACAGCGGCCGGTCAGCTCGGCCCATCGGTGCGTACCTCAATGCTGTGGCCTCGTACCGGCGCATCGGCGCCGCCCCGGCGCCCACGGCCGGCCGGCCGATTAAAAGTCGATGCAGCGACCGTTCTTCTCCCAATCCCCGAAGCGCGTCGGATCGGGCCCCGCCCGGCCGCCGATCTCACGCGTGGGCGTTGCGTTGCAGTCGCGTCGTGCCTCGCCCGAGCCGGCGGAGGCGGATTCCGCGGCCGGCGGACCACCCTCGGCGCACCGGCCCACGGCGATTTCTGGAGGCGTGGATTGCATGGCGCTCGGCCGTGAAGTCTGCCAGATTGCACGATGCTTCACCACTTTGATGCACAAGGCAAAATCGCATGAGCACGCAGCCGCGTGCGCTTGAGTCGCTGGCCGTTGTGCGCTGCCGCGGGCCCGACGCGGCCGAGTTTCTGCAGGGTCAGCTGACCTGCGACGTTGCACAACTCCCGGACGGGATGACGCGCCTCGCTGCCTGCACGACGCCACAGGGCCGGGTGATCGCGATCCTGCGCCTGGCGCGTCACGGCGACGCCATCGATGCGCTGTTGCCCGCGGAACTCGCTCCCCTGTTGATCGCGCGGCTGCGAAAATTCGTGCTGCGCGCCAGGGTCGCCATCGAGCGGCTCGAAGGCTGGTCGGTCACCTGGCTGAACCCGGACGGTGCGCCCGCGTCGACCTCCGCCGCGTGGCCGGAGGCGCAGCCGGTGTCGTCTGCCTTCGAGTATCCGGACGGCCGGCTGGTCGTGGCGCGACCCGGGCCATCCCCCGTCGCAGACCCGCCTGCCGAGAACGACTGGCACGCCGCCGACATCGCGGCGGGGCTCCCGCAGATCCTCGCCGCGACCGCCGAGCATTTCGTGCCGCAGATGCTGAACCTCGATGTGCTCGGTGCGATCAGCTTCACCAAGGGCTGCTACACCGGTCAGGAAATCGTCGCGCGCACGCAGAACCTCGGCCGCATCAAGCGGCGCACTCTGCGCTACGCCATCGCCGCGGTCGAGCCTCCGGCGCCGCTCACCGCGCTGCACAACGACGGCGTCAGGGTTGGCGAGGTGCTGCAGACCGCCCGCGTCGGTACAGGCAGTGAGTTGCTTGCCGTCGTTGCGCTCGAGGCGCGCGACCGGCCGCTGCGCACCGCAACCGGTCATACCGTGATCCCGCTGCCCCTGCCGTACGCCGTCCCGTAAAAGAGGCATTCTCCATTTGGGGACGAAATGAGGAATGTCGCCTATTCGGGTCGCAGGTGCGGGAACAGCAGCACGTCGCGGATCGACGGCTGGTCGGTGAACAGCATGACGAGCCGGTCGACGCCGATGCCGAGACCGGCTGCCGGCGGCATGCCGTACTCGAGCGCGCGGATGTAATCGGCGTCGAAGAACATCGCCTCGGCATCGCCCGCGGCCTTGCGCGCTGCCTGCTCGCGGAACCGCGCCGCCTGATCCTCGGGGTCGTTGAGCTCCGAAAAGCCGTTGGCCAGCTCACGTCCGCCGACGAACAGCTCGAAGCGATCGGTCACGAATGGATCCGCATCGTTGCGCCGCGCGAGCGGTGACACCTCGGCCGGATAGGCGTACACGAAGGTCGGCTGCGCCAACCGCTGCTCGGCGGTGCGCTCGAAGATTTCGATCTGCAGCATCCCGGCGCCGTCGCCGGCGTGCGCATCGATGCCGAGCTGTGCGCAGACGCCACGCAGGTAGCCGGCGTCGCGCAGACGCGCCCGCTCGAGTCCCTGGTTGAAATGCATGATCAGGTCCTCCACGGTGACGCGGCGGAAAGCCTGGCCGAAGTCGCAACTGATTCCCTGCCACACGACCTGGCGGGAGCCGACCAGCGTGTCGGCGAGCCCCTGCAGCATCCGCTCGGTGAGGTCCATGAAATCGCGGTAATCCGCGTACGCCTGGTAGAGCTCGAGCATCGTGAACTCGGGGTTGTGCTGCGTCGACAGACCCTCGTTGCGGAAATTGCGGTTGATCTCGTAGACGCGCTCGAAGCCGCCGACGACGAGCCGCTTCAGATAGAGTTCGGGCGCGATGCGCAGGTACATGTCGAGATCGAGCGCGTTGTGATGCGTGTCGAACGGGCGCGCGACCGCGCCGCCCGGGATCGGCTGCATCATCGGCGTCTCGACCTCCATGAAACCGAGCGAGTCGAGGAACTGGCGCAGGTACTGCACGATCCGTGTCCGCATGCGGAACACGCGGCGGCTCTCGTCGTTGACGATCAGGTCGACGTAGCGCTGCCGATAGCGGATCTCCTGGTCGGCGAGCCCGTGCCACTTGTCGGGCAGCGGGCGCAGCGACTTGACGAGCAGGCGCAGCCGCTCGACCCTGACGGACAGCTCACCCGTCCTGGTCTTGAACAGCACGCCGGTGGCGCCGATCAGGTCGCCGATGTCGTAGCCGCGGAACTCCTCGTACGCCTCGCCCAGGGCGTCACTCTGCAGGAAGATCTGGATGAGGCCCGAGCGGTCCTGCAGCTTCGCGAAGCTCGCCTTGCCCATCACGCGTTTGAACATCATCCGCCCTGCGACGGCCACGCGGGTCGGGTGCGCCTCGAGCCACTCGGCGCCGCGATCGCCGTAGCCCAGGTGCAGCTCCTCGGCGGTCGCATCGCGGCGGAAGTCGTTGGGAAAGGCGCCGCCGCGTTCGCGCAACCGCGCGAGTTTGGCGCGCCGCTCGGCGATCAGGTGATTCTCGGTGTCGTCGCCCATCGCGCTTACAGCCCCTGCTTGAGGCTCGCCTCGAGAAACGGCGCGAGATCGCCGTCCAGCACCGCGCTGGTGTTGCCGATCTCGACGCCGGTGCGCAGGTCCTTGATGCGCGACTGGTCGAGCACGTACGAACGGATCTGGTTGCCCCAGCTCACGTCCGACTTCGAGTCCTCGAGCACCTTGGCGGCCGCATTGCGCTTGTTGACTTCCAGCTCGTAGAGCTTCGCTTTCAGCATCTTCATCGCCGTGGAGCGGTTCTTGTGCTGGCTGCGCTCGCTCTGACAGGCGACCACGATGCCGCTCGGCAGGTGCCGGATACGCACCGCCGACTCGGTCTTGTTGACGTGCTGGCCGCCAGCGCCGCTCGAACGATAGACGTCCATCTCGAGATCGGCCGGATTGACCTCGATCGAGATGTCCTCGTCGATCTCCGGCGAAACGAACACCGAAGCGAACGAGGTGTGACGTCGGGCATTGGAGTCGAATGGCGACTTGCGCACCAGCCGGTGCACTCCCGTCTCCGTTCGCAGCCAGCCGTAGGCGTACTCGCCCTCGAAGCGGATCGACGCGCTCTTTATTCCCGCCACCTCGCCCGGACCGACGTCGATCACCTCGGTGCGAAACCCCTGCTGGTCGCCCCAGCGCAGATACATCCGCATCAGCATCTGGGCCCAGTCCTGCGCTTCCGTGCCACCCGCCCCGGCCTGGATGTCGAGGAACGCGTTGTGCGAATCCATCTCGCCCGGAAACATGCGCTGGAACTCGAGACGCTTGATGTCGCTCTCGATGCGACCCACGTCGGCCTCCACGGAGCGGGCGGCCGCATCGTCGCCCTCGGCTTCGGCGAGCTCGAGCAGCTCGCCCGCCTCGTTCAAGCCGGTGTGCAACCGGTCGAGCGTGCCGACCACGGACTCGAGGCGCGTGCGTTCGCGGCCGAGCTCCTGGGCGCGATCGGGGTTGCTCCAGACGGTCGGGTCCTCGAGCTCGCGCAGCACCTCCGCAAGCCGCTCGCTGCGTCCTTCATAGTCAAAGGTACCCCCTGAGCGCGCTGGCGCGCTGCGCGAGGTCCGCGAGCGAACGGCGGAGCGGATTCGTTTCCATGGTGGGCGTTGCTGTCGTATCGACCAGAGAGCCGGTAATGCTAACACGCGCCGTCGGTTCACCCGGGACACGCGGCGGACGCCGCCGGCACGAGCCACTCGGCGACGAGCTGCAGCCGCTCCGTGCCCGCGTGCTCGTCGAGCGCCAGCCGGTACACCATCTCCAGCTCCGTTGCCGACGCAGCGGAATCGGCAGGCCGATCGTCGTCGAAGTGACGGAACGCGATCGCCTCGACGCTCTCCCCGCCCGGCGCACGCAGCCGCAGCCTGAGATGCCGACCCCCGACGATCCGGCGATCGACCACGCCGAAGTGGCCGTCGAACAGCGGCTCGGGGAATCCGGCGCCCCACGGGCCGCCGGCACGCAGCGCGTGCGCTGTGGCGAGGGTCAGCTCCCCGGCGGCGAGCGCGCCGTCGGTGTGCACCTCGCCGCGAAGCTCTTGCGGGTCGATGCATGCGCCGACCGCCGCGGCGAACGCGGCACGGAAATCCCCGAACCGCTCCTCCCGCAGCGTCATACCCGCCGCCATGGCGTGACCGCCGAAGCGTTCCAGCAACCCCGGATGGGCGGTCGCCACCGTGTCGAGCACGTCGCGCACGTGCACACCCGGAATCGACCGCGCTGAGCCTTTGATCCAGCCGGGATCGCCCGGCGCGAACGCGATGACCGGACGGTGGATGCGCTCGCGAACCTTCGCCGCCACGAGTCCAACCACGCCCGGGTGCCAGCTCGCGTCGTAGATCGCGACACCGGCCGGCAGCTCGCCCGCCAGCGACTCGAGCAGGCCGTCGAGCTGATACAGCGCATCGCGCTGCATCTGCGCCTCGAGCTCACGCCGCTGCACGTTGAGTCGGCTGAGTTCGGCGGCATGGCGCCGCGCCTCGGCGTCGTCGCCGGTCAGCAGGCACTCGATGCCGAGCCGCATGTCTTCGAGACGACCGGCCGCATTGAGCCGCGGGCCGGCCTGGAACGCCAGGTCCTGCTCGGTGACGGAGTCGAGCCTGCGTCCGGCGGATTCGAGCAGCGCGCGCAGACCGGGGACGCACCGTCCCGCGCGGATGCGGCGCATTCCCTGCGCGACGAGGATGCGATTGTTGCGGTCGAGCGGTACGACGTCGGCAACCGTGCCCAGCGCAACGAGGTCGAGCAGCTCGGCCGGGTTGGCAGCCGCGGACTGAGCAACGAGGCCTCGTTCGCGCATCGCGCGGGTGAGCGCCGCCATCAGGTAGAAGGCGACCCCGACGCCAGCCAGCGCCTTCGACGCAAAAAGCTCGCCGCGCAGGTTCGGATTGACGATGGCCGCCGCCTCGGGAATGGACGCCCCCGGCAGGTGATGATCCGTCACCAGCACCTCGATCCCGAGCCGGGCCGCCTCGCGCACGCCGTCGAGCGAGGAAATGCCGTTGTCCACGGTGACCAGCAGCTGTGGATCGAGTTTCGCCGCCTCGCGGACGATCTGCGGCGTGAGCCCGTAACCGTAGCGGAACCGGTCCGGCACCACGTAGCCCGGGTCCGCGAAGCCAAGCCGGCGCAGCTGGCGTACCACGAGCGCTGTGCTGGTCGCGCCATCGGCATCGAAATCGCCGATTACCACGACGCGGGCGCCACGGGCGTGGCACGCGAGCAGCAAATCGACCGCCGCAGGCACGCCGCCCAGAGTCCCGACCGGCAGCAGCCGAGCGAGACCCAGATCCAGCTCGGCCGCGTTGCGGATGCCGCGCGCCGCATAGACGCGCCGCAGCACCGGATGCAGCGATGCGGACAGTTGCTCGATGGCTCCGTCCGGCACGCTGCGGCGCAGGATCCGGCGCGCGTTCATTGCAGCAGTTGCGGCCATGGACGCGGCCGCCGCCACACCGCGAAGCGCGCCGGGGACGTCACGCGATATGGCACTGCCCCGAGCAGCAACTCGGCCGCGCCGATCCGCGCCTGCTGCAGCGCCGCGACGAGCGGCGCCGCGAGTGCCGACTCCCAGCGACGGAGTTGCGCCGGCGGATCGGCGCTCGCGTCCGCAGCCGCGATCAGCAGCGCGGGCGCGGCCGCGAGCGCGCGCGAGGCATCCGCGAGCGGTCGTGCTTCGCTGCCGTGCAGCCGCCAGAGGCCGGCGAGCCAGAAATCGTCGGTGCAGAGCACGGGCAGGTCCGTGGCTGTCGGCTCGCCCGCCTCGCCAAACCCCCACAGCCAGATCGAGTTGACCACCGGCAGACCCCGCGCGACGCGCGCCGAGTTGACCGGATGGTCGTGCAGCAGCATCTGCAGTTCGTTGGTGAGTTTGCGGATCCGTGCGCCGTCGCACCCTGAGGGCAGATGATCGCGGACGTCGCCGCCTTCGGCGCGCGCCGGCTCGACCGTGTCGGCTTCGACTCGCGACGGGCAGCCGAGCAGCCACGAGCCGTGATCCGACCAGCGAAGCGCGTAGCCGCTTCCGGCGAGCGCCGCATCGAGCGACATCGCCAGCGCCCGTCCCTCGTCTGCCGCGAGCCGTAGTTGCGCTCGCGGCGCGAGACGCAAATGGTCGAGCGCGGTCGTGAGGTGCACCGGCTCCGCGCAGGCCCAGCAGCCCGCCGCGGGCGCTCCATCGAGGAGCGCGCACAGCGACGGACCGGCGGGAAAGATCTGCAGGGCCTCGGCCCCCGGCCCGAAATGCGACAACAGCCAGCCCCGCCAGTCGCCGGCCCGCGCCGGCTGACGGCGACTTCGCGCGGCCAGCCACTGGAGCGCGGGCAGCGGCCCTCGCGCTGCGGCATCGTTGCCCGCCTCGAGCACGGCCCCGAGGCGTGGCAGCGCAAGCGCGACGGCGGATCGCGACGCCCTGCTCATGCCGCGCGGGTGCACTTGTCGCGCGGGACTGGGACGAGGCTCATCCAGTATGGTAGCGCGATGAAGCTCACCGTCGATGCCCGGCCCGCGGCGAACGTCATCCGTGCGTATACCGCCACGGGTTTCCGCATCGGCAGCCGCGACTGCGCCGGCAGCGTCATCGTGTCGGCGCATACGCTGATAGAGGGCTGGCGGCCCCTGGAGATGAGCGAGCTCGGCGCGGAAGATCTCGCCCCGGCGCTTGCGCTGCAGCCCGAGGTGTTGCTGATCGGCAGCGGCGCGCGGCAGATCTTTCCGGCGCCGCAACTGCTGGCGGTGCTGTATCGTTCAAAGGTCGGATTCGAGGTGATGAATACCGGCGCGGCGTGCCGAACCTATAACGTCATGCTGGCCGAGGGCCGCGCGGTGGTAGCCGCGTTGATTCCGGGTCGGGCCTGAGACCATCAGGAGATTCCAGCAAGCAGCGGCACGAACGTCACGGCGCCGAGCGGCTCGCGCTCGAAGCTGTCGCCGCGCCGGGTGATGCGCACCAGCTGCTGCTCGCGTTCCGGCCCGACCGGGATGACGAGCCGCCCGCCCGGTGCGAGCTGCTCGAGCAGTGCCGGCGGCACCGAGTGGGCCGCGGCCGAGACGATGATTCCGTCATAAGGCGCGTACGCCGCCCAGCCCTCGAATCCGTCACCGTGGCGCATGTGTACGTTGCGGATCCTGAGATCGCGCAGCACCTTGCGCGCGCGCTGCTGCAACGCGCCGATCCGCTCGACCGTGTACAGGGTGGTCACGAGCGGAGCCAGGACGGCGGTCTGATAGCCGCAGCCGGTGCCGATCTCGAGCACCTTGCGCGGCGCGCCGCCTTCGATCAGCGCCTCCGTCATCCGCGCGACAATATAAGGCTGCGAAATCGTCTGACCATGCCCGAGCGGCAGAGCGGTGTCCTCGTAGGCGCGGCTCGCCAGCGCCTCGTCGACGAACAGGTGCCGGGGGACGCTGCGGATCCGGTCCAGCACCTGCGAATCCGCGATCCCCGACTCGCGCAGCCGCGTCACCAGGCGCTCGCGGGTGCGTGCCGAGGTCATGCCGATGCCGGAGAGCCGTGAGTCGCGCACGTTCGGGCTCAAGGCGCGCGGCCGCGCAGCCACTCATCGAGATCGGCGAGCGCTGCGTGGCGAGTGAGATCGACCTGCAGCGGCGTCACCGAGACGAACCCGCCGGCCACCGCGTGGAAGTCGGTGCCTTCGCCTGCGTCCGCTCCCTCGCCGGCCGGGCCCACCCAGTACACCGGGCGCCCGCGCGGGTCGGCGCTTTCGACGACGGGCTCCGAGCGATGCCGGTAGCCGAGCCGCGTCGCGCGCAGGCCCTTGAGCTCCTCATAGGGCAGATCCGGCACGTTGACGTTGAGAATCATCGAGGAGTGCAGCGGCGTACGCGTGAGCCGCATGACCAGCTCGGCCGCAACCCGCGCTGCAGTCGCGAAATGACGGCCCTGGCGCAGGACCAGCGACATCGCCATGGTCGGCAGACCGAGAAAGCGCCCCTCGATGGCGGCGGCGACCGTGCCGGAGTACAGCACGTCGTCGCCGAGATTGGCGCCGTCGTTGATGCCGGACACGACCATGTCGTGCTCGTAGTCGAACAACCCGGAGATCGCCAGATGTACGCAGTCGGTCGGCGTGCCGTTGACGTGATACATGCGCTCGCCGTGCCGGCGGACCCGCAGCGGCACGTCGAGAGTGAGCGAATTGCTCGCGCCGCTGCGGTTGCGGTCCGGCGCCACTACGGTGATCTCCGCGAGCGGCGCGAGCGCCTCGACCAGGGTCTTGAGACCGTCGGCGCGATAGCCGTCGTCATTGCTGACCAGGATTCTCAAGCGCGGAACGGGTGGAACTCCACGGCCCCCGGATCCCGGGGATTGGCTGCAAACGCGGCGCAACTATACTGTAAACCCCGCGCGCCGGAAGCCGCGAACCCGCGGGCGAACGATGGGCGATGATGAGGACAGGATCTTCCGCGAGGCAATGCGCGGCGTGCGGCCGATACGCGAGCCGGCGGACCGGCCGGCGCCGCCCCGGCCGCGCGCGATTGCACGTTTTGCCCGTGCCGATGCGGACGCCGTGCTGCGCGAGTCGCTCGCCGCGCCTGCGGATGCGGCGTTGCTCGAATCGGCCGACGAGCTCTGCTTCGCGCGTTCGGACGCCGCGCGCGCTGAGCTCAAGCGTCTGCGCAGCGGTCGGTACGCCGTACAGGCCGCCATCGACCTGCACGGCCTCAGCCGCGCGGCGGCGCACGCGGAGCTGCGGGATTTCATCGGCGCGTCGGCAGCGGCCGGTCTGCGCTGCGTACGCGTGATTCACGGCAAGGGTCGCCGATCCGGCGCCCGCGGGCCCGTGCTCAAGCGCGTCGTCGACCACTGGTTACGACGCATGGAGGCGGTCGCCGCGTTCGCCTCCGCGCGCCCGGTCGACGGAGGCACCGGCGCCGTCTACGTGCTGCTCTCGCGGCGCAGTGGCACGTCCGCCTGAGGTTCGCCTCCGAACCGGTTTCCTAAGCGTCGCCGTCCTCGGCCGTGTCCGCGGCATCGGCGAGAAGCTCATGCAGTACCGCCGTGGCAAACGCACCGCGCGGCAGCTCGAAGGAAAGCTCGATCTCACCCGTCCGCAGTTCCCACGAGAAAGAACGGACCGCGAGACGCAGACTGCGGCGCTCCTGCGCCAGGCCCTCGGCTTCGAGCAGGGCACCGAGCGGTGTGTTTGCTGCGAGCACCGCCTGCTCGATCGCTGCGACCTCTCCGCCTGCGGGCGACTCCCCGCGTCCGTGCAGCGGTCCGCTCGGATGCACCTCGAGCGCGGCGCAGCGCGCGGCGAGCCTGGCGTCGACGTCGCTGACCCGAAAGAAGCTGCCGCGCCCGTCGAGCATCGCCACGTCGCCCGGCAGCAGCCGATTCCAGACGCTGTCGCGCACCCGCGCGGCAAGCACCGCATTGAAGAGATGGCTTCGCGCCGCCGAGAGCGCGAAGCTTCGCGCCTGGCGCGCGTGCGGCGGTGGAGCGCCCCCGGCCCACGCCTGCGCGACGCGCACATTCGCGCCCTCGCGGCCGAAGCGCTGCGGGCCGAAGAGATTCGGCACCCCGCCGCCGGCGATCTCCGCAAGCCGGCGCGCGACGGCGACCGGGTCGGCAACCACCTCCCGGATCACGAGGCGAAAGCGGTTGGCTCGATGTGTGCCGATCTTGAGCTTGCGGCCATGCGCGGTCGCCGCGAGCACGCGGAAGCCCTCCCCCGCAAACCCGGCCCAGCCGCCGCACGGGGCACGTGCCGTGGCCGGCAGAGTGAAATGCTGGCGTGTGACGGCTTCGCGATCCTTGTGGCCGCTGAACCCGACGTCGCGCGGCGCTACCCCGGCCAGGCGCGCCAGGCACATCCGCACCCAACCCGTGTTCGCCTGCCGCTTCTCGACCTCGAGCAGCAGATGGCTTCCTGTGCCATCGGGGGCGAAGCCGAGGAGTTCCTCGACGAAGAAATCCTCCGGCCGGGCGCGGATCCGGCCGCGCGCCGGCGCGGGACCCCAGGCGTGCGGCGCTCCGTCCAACCGTCAGCCTGACGACGGCGCGCCGTCGGCGCGCGCGAGCAGCACGACTGCCTGGCAGGCGAGACCCTCGCGACGGCCGAGCGCTCCGAGCCCCTCGCAGGTCGTCGCCTTGAGATTGATGAGGCTCGCATCCACACCCAGATCCGCCGCGATGTTGCCGCGGATCGCGGCGCGGTGCTCGGCGACCCGCGGCGCCTCGGCGAGCAGGGTCAAGTCGGCGTTGACTAGGCGCCAGCCGCGCGCCTGCAGCAGCGCCGCGCAGCGGCGCAGAAAGACGCGACTGCTTACCGCCCGCCACTGCGGATCGCTGTCCGGGAAGTGCTCGCCGATGTCGGCCGCCCCGATCGCGCCGAGCAGCGCGTCGCACAGCGCATGGAGCAGGACATCGCCGTCGGAATGAGCCACGATCCCCCGCTCATGCGGTATGCGCACGCCGCCCAGCGTCACGAACTCGCCCGGCCCGAAGGCGTGCACGTCGAAGCCCTGTCCGACGCGCATGCGCTAGCGCCTCGCGCCGAGAACGGCCGCCGCCAGCCGCAGGTCGGCCGGCTGCGTCACCTTGATGTTGTCGACGCGCCCCGCAACGAGCAGCGGCTTGAGGCCGAGCGCCTCGACCGCCGAGGCCTCGTCGGTCACTGCGCGCCCGTGCGCGAGGCACAGCATCAGCGCGCGGCGCAGCACGCCGAATCGGAACAGTTGCGGAGTCAGCGCGCGCCACAGACCCTCCCGCGGCAGCGTGGCGCGGACGCGGTCGCCTCGACCGGCGCGCTTCAGGGTGTCGGACACCGGCACTGCGAGCAGCCCGCCAGCTGGCTCGCGCCCGGCGCGCCTCAGCAGCCGCCGCAGGTCGTCCTGATGCAGGCAGGGCCGCGCGGCGTCGTGCACCAGCACCCAGTCGCTGTCGCGCGCCTCGCCGGCGAGAAATTCGAGCGCGTGGGCCACGGACAGCTCGCGCCGCGCCCCGCCGATGCAGCTCACCACGCGCGCGTCGCGCGCCTCGGGCAGCCGCGCGAAACGGCGGTCGCCGGCTGCGATCGCGACCACGATACCGCGAATCGACCGTTCGGCGAGCAGCGCGCCGAGCGACCACGACAGCACGGCGCGACCGTGCACCTTCTGATATTGCTTCGGGATCGCCGCGCCAAACCGGTCGCCGCGCCCGGCCGCCGGCAGGACGGCCCAGCGGCGCGCCTCGCGGCTCATTGCCTGCTGGCCTGCGCGGTTCGCTGCTTCGCCGTCGAGGTCGCGTCGGTCGTGCTGCCGGCCGCCGGCGGTACGAGCTGATAGAAGGTCTCGTTCGCGCCAACCATGCCGAGGTCGGTGCGCGCGCGTTCCTCGAGCGCGGCCTGGCCTTCCTTCAGGTCGCGCACCTCGGCCGCCAGCGCGCGATTGCGGCTCTCGAGCCCGTCGTTCTCCCGCTGTTGCGCGGCGATCGCCTGCTCGAGCCGCCACACCTCGCGCAGCCCGCTGCCCGAGACCCACAGGCGGTACTGCAGCGCGAGCAATGCCAGGAGCAGCACACCCGCGGCAATCCGGATGGTCATGGGCGCGAAAGATTAGCAGAAACCTGCACGGCGGGTGTCGCTCCCGGCCTGCAGCTCATGCGCAGCCCGCCGGCAGCGGCACCGGAAACGCGTCGCATCCGGCATAGCTCGCATCCGCACCGAGCTCCGCCTCGATGCGCAGCAGCTGGTTGTACTTCGCCACCCGGTCGGAGCGGCACAGCGACCCGGTCTTGATCTGGGTGGCGCGCGTACCGACGGCAATGTCGGCAATGGTGCTGTCCTCGGTCTCGCCCGAGCGGTGTGAGACCACGGCCGCGTAGCCGGCATCGACCGCCATGTCGATCGCCGCCAGCGTCTCGGTGAGCGTGCCGATCTGATTCGGTTTGATGAGTATGGCGTTGGCAATGCCGCGCTCGATGCCCGAGGCCAGGATCCGCGTGTTCGTGACGAACAGATCGTCGCCGACCAGCTGGACGCGGCGGCCAAGCCGCTCCGTGAGCAGCGCCCAGCCCTGCCAATCGCCCTCCGCCATGCCGTCCTCGATCGTGACGATGGGATAGCGGCTGGCGAGCCCCTCGAGATAGTCGGCGAACTGCGGCGCGGTGAACCTCCGGTTCTCCGACGCCAGCGTGTAGATGCCGTCCTGGAAGAACTCCGAGCTCGCCACGTCGAGCCCGAGGTAGACGTCGCGACCCGCCTTGAAGCCGGCGCGCTCGACAGCCTCGAGGATCGTCTCGAGCGCGACCTCGTTCGAGGGCAGATCGGGCGCGAATCCGCCCTCGTCGCCCACGGCCGTCGCGAGCCCGCGCTCGTGCAGCACCTTGCGCAGCGTATGGAAGATCTCCGCGCCCGTGCGCAGCGCCTCGGCGAAGCTCGGCGCCCCGACCGGCAGGATCATGAACTCCTGGATGTCGACGCTGTTGTCGGCGTGAGCGCCGCCGTTGACGATGTTCATCATGGGCACCGGTAAGCGATGCGGCCCGGGTCCGCCGAGCCGGCGATACAGGCTCTCGCCGCTCCGGCGCGCCGCGGCGTGCGCCGCGGCGAGCGACACAGCGAGCAACGCGTTGGCGCCGAGGCGCGACTTGGTCTCGGTGCCGTCGAGGGCGATGAGTTTGTGATCGAGGCCGGGCTGATCGCGCACGTCGTGTCCGAGCAGCGCTGCGCGTATCGGGCCGTTGACGTTCGCCACCGCCTGCCGGACGCCCTTGCCGAAATAGCGGGTCCGGTCGCCGTCGCGCAGCTCGACCGCCTCGCGTGTGCCCGTCGACGCGCCCGAAGGCACGGCGGCGCGTCCCATCGCCCCGGCTACGTGGACGTCCGCCTCGACCGTCGGATTGCCGCGCGAGTCCATGATCTCGCGGGCGCGGATGTCGACGATACCGCTCACAGCGACGATTCCGCGTACGGCCGGGCCTTGACCGCCGCATCGAGGGCGGTCAACACCTCGAGCAGCGACTCCATCCGGTCGAGCGGCCAGGCATTCGGCCCGTCCGACAGCGCACGTGCGGGATCGGGATGGGTTTCCATGAAGAGGCCCGCGACGCCGGCAGCCACTGCGGCGCGCGCCAGCACCGGGATGAATTCGCGCTGTCCGCCCGAGGCGGACCCGCCCGCGCCGGGCAGCTGCACCGAATGCGTGGCATCGAACACCACCGGACACCCCGTTTCGCGCATCACCGCGAGCGAGCGCATGTCGGTCACCAGGTTGTGGTAGCCGAAACTGAAGCCGCGCTCGCAGACCATGATCTGCTGGTTGCCGGTGGAGCGGGCCTTGTCGACGACGTTGTGCATCTCCCAGGGAGACAGAAACTGACCCTTCTTGATGTTGACCGGCTTGCCTTGCGACGCGGTGTTGATGATGAAGTTGGTCTGCCGGCAGAGGAACGCCGGCGTCTGCAGCACGTCGACCACTGCGGCAACCTCCTCGAGCGGCGTGTCCTCGTGCACGTCGGTCAGCACCGGAACCCCGATCTGGGCGCGCACCTTCTCCAGCGCCTTCAGACCCTGCTCGAGTCCCGGGCCGCGGAAGCTGGCGCGCGAGGAGCGGTTCGCCTTGTCGTAGGAAGCCTTGAAAACGTAGGGAATACCGAGTCGGCCGGTGATGTCCTTCAACCTGCCGGCGACATCGATCACGAGCGTCTCGCTCTCGACGACGCACGGGCCCGAGATCAGGAACAGCGGGCGATCGGCGCCGACCTCGTGGCCGAGAAGATTCATGCGCCCGCGGCCGCCGGCAACTGCACGACGCGGAACTCACGCGCTGCGCGGATGAACCCGGTGAAGAGCGGATGACCGTCCCGCGGCGTGGAGCGGAACTCGGGGTGGTACTGGCTCGCGATGAAGAACAGATGACCTGGCAGCTCGATGATCTCGACCAGGCCGTCGCGCGAGAAGCCGGAGAAGCGCAGCCCCGCGTTCATCATCTTCTGCAGATAGCGGTTGTTGAACTCGTAGCGGTGGCGATGCCGCTCGCGGATCACGTCCGCGCCGTACACCGCATGCGCCAGCGAGCCATGTGAGATGCGCACTTCCTGTGCGCCGAGGCGCATCGTGCCGCCGAGCTCGGACTTCTCGTCGCGCGACTCGAGCGTGCCCTTCTGGTCCTGCCACTCGCTGATCAGAGCGATCACCGGATGCGGGGTGGCGCGGTTGAACTCGGTGCTGTGCGCATTGGCGAGCCCCGCCACGTTGCGTGCGTACTCGATGATCGCGAGCTGCATGCCGAGGCAGATTCCGAGATACGGGATGCCCTCCGTGCGCGCGTAGCGCACCGCCTCGATCTTGCCCTCGATGCCCCGCTCACCGAAACCGCCCGGCACCAGAATCGCATCCGCGCCATCGAGCTGGCCGGTACCGTGACGCTCGAGATCCTGCGACTCGATGAAGCTGATGTCGACGCGCGTGCGGGTGCGCAGCCCCGCGTGCATCAACGCCTCGCACAGCGAGATGTACGAATCGCGCAGGTTCACGTACTTGCCGACCATGGCGATGGTGACGGAGAGGTCGGGGTTGCTCTTGGCCGCCACGACTTGCTGCCACTCGCGCAGATCCGAGGGCGGCACGGTAAGGCGCAGCTTCTCGCAGACGATATCGTCGAGCCCCTGCTCGCGCAGCAGCATCGGGATCTTGTAGATGTCGTCCGCATCCACCGCCGAGAACACCGCACGCTCCTCGACGTTGGTGAAGAGCGCGATCTTGCGTCGCTGCTCCGCGGGCAGCGGATCGCGGGCGCGACACAGCAGCACGTCGGGCTGGATACCGATCGAGCGCAGCTCCTTCACCGAATGCTGCGTAGGCTTGGTCTTGATCTCACCCGAGGTCGAGATGTAGGGAATCAGCGTCAGGTGCATGTACAGCACGTTGTTGCGCCCGAGCTCGACCCCGAGCTGACGTATCGCCTCGAGAAACGGCAGCGATTCGATGTCGCCGACCGTGCCGCCGATCTCGACCATGCAGACGTCGGCATCGCCGGCGCCGAGCCGTATGCAATGCTTGATCTCGTCGGTGATATGCGGGATCACCTGAACGGTGGCACCGAGGTAGTCGCCGCGCCGCTCCTTGGCGATCACGCGCTCGTAGATCCGTCCGGTCGTGAAGTTGCTGTTGCGGCCGGTCGTGGTGCGCACGAAGCGCTCGTAGTGCCCGAGGTCGAGATCGGTCTCGGTGCCGTCGTCGGTGACGAACACCTCGCCATGCTGGAACGGACTCATCGTCCCGGGATCGACGTTGATGTAGGGGTCGAGCTTGACGAGCGCAACCTTGAGGCCACGCGATTCGAGGATCGCGCCGAGAGAAGCGGCAGCGATGCCCTTGCCCAGCGAGGACACGACTCCGCCGGTCACGCAGACGAACTTGGTCATTGAGGCACCGCCGCGGGATTCGAACGACGGGACGACAGTTTAATCGAAACAGCGGCCGCCTGCGCGCCTCTCTCAGCCTGGATCCGAGCCGCGCGCCTCTGCCTCGGTGAGCACCGGCCGACCGCGCCAGTGAATGAGCCACGCGTCCTCGTCCTCGTGCGCGGCGAACTCCGCTCCGTAGCCGAGATCGCCGATCGCGACCAGCGTGTCGCCCGCATAGACGAGCGGTACGCGATCGCGCAGCCATGGGAGAACTCCGCGCTCCTGCAGCCACTTGCGCAGCGGCCGGGCGTGTGCACGCGCGGTGGGCCGGAACAGCTCGCCGCCGCGGCGCGGGCGCAGCTCCAGGGTCGCTGGCAGCCGGGCGCGGCTCAGCCCCTTGCCCCTCGCGGGCTGCAATTCGAGCCACCCGCCGCCGGCGAGCGCGATCGACTGTGCGGTCGGCCAGCTGCGCACCACGTCGGCGTGCCCCACCGTCTCGCGATCGGCGTACAGCCGGTCGCGGTAGCGATACACGCGCGCGTCCTGCCAGCGTGCGCAAGGCACGCGGTCGGGTGCGGCGCGCCAGAGGTCACGGCGCAGCGCGGCCAGAGTCCGGACGGATGGCAACGGCAGGCCGCAGAGCGCGATCCAGGCGCGCAGCACGGCGCGCCGCCGGATCTCCGGCAGCCGGTCGAGCGTGGCCATCGGCAGGGTTCGCCCTTCGCGCACGGTCGCGAGGTCCGCTGCGGCGGTGAGATCGACCAGCTCGAGCGCCTCCGCAGTGAGGCGGGCCGACTGGGCGACCGTCAGCGCCGCGTGTGGCCAGCGCGCCCGCAGCTGCGGCAGCACCGCATGGCGCAGATAGTTGCGATCGAAGCGCAGATCGCGATTGCCCGGGTCCTCGACCCATTCCAGCCGCTGCGCGTCCGCCCAGCGACGCAGCCCCGCGCGGGTCACGCCAAGCAGCGGCCGCAGCTGCCAGCCGCGACCAAGAGGCGCACTGCGCGGCATGCCGGCGATGCCGGCCGGTCCGCCGCCGCGCAGCAGCTGCAGCAGCACCGTCTCCAGCTGGTCGTCGGCATGCTGCGCGGTGAGAAGGCACTCGTCGACAGCGAGCGCCGCCGCAAATGCCGCGCGCCTCACGCGCCGCGCCCACGCCTCCGGGCTCGCCCCGCGAGGCGCATGCGCGTCCACCTGGAGCAACCGACAAGGCACGCCAAGCGCGGCGGCGATTTCCCCGCAGCGGCGCGACCACTGCTGCGACTCCGGCAAGAGCCCATGATCGACGTGGATTGCACGCAGCGGCAGGGATGCAAGCGGGCCGCTGCGGCGCGCGAGCGCCGTGAGAAGCACGGTGGAGTCGAGCCCGCCGGAATAGGCGACGCAGAGCCCGGTCGCAGCCCGCGGCAGCTCGTGCAGAAGCCGGGTGACTTCGATCTCGAGCTGCGCCGGCTCGAAGCCCGGGGCCTGAGACTGCGCATCGGCTCGCACGGCGTTCGAGCAGGCTCGCGCCCGCGCACCGATACTCAGCCCGCCTGGTACACGCCCTGCGCGCGCAGTCGCGCGTGTCGCGCGGCGAGCAGGTCGGCGGTGCTCTGCGACTGAAGCGCGTCGAGGTGCCGCAGCAGCGCAGCACGCAGGTCTTCCGCCATCGCCTGTGGATCCCGGTGCGCGCCGCCGAGCGGCTCCGGCAGGACCTCGTCGACGAGGCCCAGCCGCACCAGCCGGTCCGCGGTGATGCCCATCGCCTCCGCAGCGAGCTCCTTCTTGTCGGCGCTCTTCCACAGGATGGAGGCGCAGCCCTCGGGTGAGATGACCGAATAGACGGAGTACTGCAGCATCACGAGCCGGTCGCAGACGCCGATCGCAAGAGCTCCCCCGGAGCCACCCTCGCCGATCACCGCTGATACGATCGGCACCTCGAGCCGCGACATCTCGAACAGGTTGCGCGCGATCGCCTCGCTCTGGTTGCGCTCCTCCGATCCGACGCCCGGATAGGCGCCCGGCGTGTCGATCAGCGTGATTATGGCCAACCCGAACCGCTCCGCGGTCTTCATCAAGCGCAGCGCCTTGCGGTAGCCCTCCGGCTTCGGCATGCCGTAGTTGCGCCGCACCCGCTCCTTGGTGTCGCGCCCCTTCTGGTGCCCGATCAGCATCACCGGGCGACCGGCAAGACGCGCGGGACCGCCGACGATGGCCAGATCGTCGGCATACATACGGTCGCCGTGCATCTCCTGGAACTCGTCGAACACGGCAGCCACGTAGTCGAGCGTGTATGGACGCTGCGGATGACGCGCGAGTTGCGCCACCTGCCATGGGCTCAAATTGGCGAAGATGCTGGTGGTCAGCGCGCGGCTCTTGGCCTTGAGCCGCGCGATCTCCTCGCCGATGTTCACCTCGGCATCGGAGGAGACGAACTTCAGCTCATCGATCTTGGCCTCGAGCTCGGCGATCGGTTGCTCGAATTCGAGAAAAGACAGCGCCATGGCCACCGAGGATGCCGCACCGGCCGGGGGCGCGCAAATCCCCCGCCGCACGGCACGCGCGCGTCAGCTGTCGACCCGCGGCGCGTATTGAAGCTCGACGCCGTCGCGGCCGAGGATGCGCCCGAGCCGCTCCATGAGCTCGCGTGACGGCCGCACGGTCCATTCCTCGCCCAGCTCGACGAAGGCGCTGGCGTCGGACCGGTGGTAGCGGATTCCGACCGCGCAGCGGCCGCCCCGGCTCGGCCGCAGTGCCTGCTCGATCGCGCTCACCACGGTACCGGCATCGCCGTTTGACCCGCGCGGCCAGCGCAGCACGAGTCGCCGCCCGTACTGCTCGCGCGCCTGATCCAGATCGAGGATGCGTCTGGCCGTCAAGCGCCAGTCCTCGATGAATTCATCCCAGCGCAGGGCGCCGTCGACGACCAGGATCGCATCGCGCCCGATGAGCGTGCGGTACTGCTGCAGGATGTCGTCGAACAGGGTGACTTCGATGCGTCCGCTGCGGTCGTCGAGAACGAAGCTCGAGCGTCCGCCGCGCTTGCGGATTTCGAGCACCAGACCGGCGACCGTCACGCTGCGGCCTGCGGAGCGCAGACCTCCCTCGCCCGCGCCGATGGGTCGCGAGCCGCCGAGATCGGCGATGCGCCCGCTGGTGATGGGCGCGAGCTCGCGCTCGTACTCCGCGATCGGGTGGCCGCTGAGATAGAGACCGAGCGTCTCGCGCTCGCCTGCGAGACGGATGGCATCGGTCCACTCGGCGACTGCGGCCTCGGTGGCGGCGGCCGGGCCCGGCTCGCCGCCCGGTGGTGCCGCGACTCCGAACAGGTCCGACTGACCGGCGGCGCGCGCCCGCGAGGTCTGCTCGGCTGCCTGCATCGCGGCCGGCAGCGCCTGCATGAGCGCGGCGCGACCCGCGCCAAGCGCGTCCAGGCTGCCGGCGCGCACCAGCGCCTCGAGCACGCGGCGATTGACGCGGTTCGGGTCGACGCGCCGGCACAGATCGCGCAGATCGCGGAATGCCCCGCCGGTTTCGCGCTCGGCGATCATGCACTCGACCGCCGCCTGTCCGACGCCCTTGATCGCGCCCAGCCCGTAGCGGATCGACGCCGGGCCCGACACCGTGAACATGAACTGCGAGCTCTGGACGTCGGGCCCTTCGACGGTGAGCCCCATTCGGCGGCACTCGTCGATCAGCGTCACGATCTTGTCCGTGCGGTCCATGTCCGAGGACAGCACCGCCGCCATGAAGGCCGCCGGGTAATGCGCCTTAAGCCAGGCCGTCTGGTAGGAGAGCAGCGCATAGGCCGCCGAGTGAGACTTGTTGAAGCCGTAGCCGGCGAACTTCTCCATCAGGTCGAAGATGTGCGCCGCGGTGCCCGGCGTCACGCCACGCGCCACCGCACCGTCGACGAACACCGAGCGCTGCTTCGCCATCTCCTCGGGCTTCTTCTTCCCCATCGCGCGGCGCAGCAGGTCCGCGCCGCCCAGCGTGTAGCCGGCGAGCACCTGAGCGATCTGCATCACCTGCTCCTGGTAGAGGATCACGCCGTAGGTCGGCGCCAGCACCCCCTCGAGCTTCGGATGCAGATAGTCGATGGGGCCCGCGCCGACTCCTGCGTGCTTGCGGCTGATGAAGTCGTCGACCATTCCGGACTGCAGCGGCCCGGGGCGGAACAGCGCCACCAGCGCGACGATGTCCTCGAACCGGTCGGGCTGCAGGCGCCGCACCAGATCGCGCATGCCGCGCGACTCGAGCTGGAAGATCGCGGTGGTCTCGCAGCGCTTAAGGAGCGCGTAGGCCTCTGCGTCGTCCATGGGCAGCGTGGACGGATCGAGCGGCGCTTGGCCTGCGGCGGCGCGCGCTGCGTTGATCGTACGCACGGCCCGGTCGATGATCGTGAGCGTGCGCAGCCCGAGGAAGTCGAACTTGACGAGCCCGGCGGCTTCGACGTCGTCCTTGTCGAACTGCGTGACGACGCCGACCGAGCCTTCTTCGCAGTAGAGCGGCGCAAAGTCGGTGAGCACGGAAGGGGCGATCACCACGCCGCCTGCATGCGTGCCGGCGTTGCGCACAAGGCCCTCGAGCGATCGCGCGAGATCGATCACCTCGCGCACTTCGTCCTCGGCGTCGTAGCGCCGGCGCAGCTCCTCCTCCTTGCGCAGCGCCTGGTCGAGCGTGATGCCCAGCTCGAACGGGATCAGCTTCGCAATGCTGTCGGCAAATCCGTAGTTGTGACCCAGGACGCGCGCCACGTCACGCACCACCGCCTTTGCCGCCAGGGTTCCATAGGTGATGATCTGCGACACGCGGTCGCGGCCGTAGCGGCTCGCGACATAGTCGATCACGCGATCCCGTCCCTCCATGCAGAAGTCGATGTCGAAATCGGGCATCGACACCCGCTCCGGGTTGAGGAAGCGCTCGAAGAGCAGGTCGTAGCGCAGCGGGTCGAGATCCGTGATCCGCAAGGCGTAAGCCGTGAGCGAGCCGGCGCCCGAGCCGCGGCCGGGCCCGACCGGCACGCCGTTGTCGCGCGCCCAGCGGATGAAATCCGCGACGATGAGGAAGTAGCCGGCAAATCCCATCTGGCAGATCGTCCCGAGCTCGGTCGTAAGCCGCGTTCGGTACTGCTCGGGCGTCGCCGCGAGCTGCCCCGCGCCGCTCGCAAGCTGCTCGAGGCGGCGCTCGAGCCCGGCGGCAGAGCCCTCGCGCAATTCCTCCTCGACCGTGCGACCGGCCGCGACGGGGTAGGCAGGCAGCCAAGACCGGCCCAGCCTGAGGTCGAGGTTGAGGCGCCGAGCGAGCTCAACTGAGTTATCAAGAGCCTCTGGTATGTCATCGAATATTCTGGACATTTCCAGCGGCGATCGCAGGTACTGCTGGTCGCTGTAACGGCGCGGCCGCGAGGCGTCGGCAAGCCGCGTGCCTTCGCGTATGCAGACCCGCGCCTCGTGCGCTTCGTAGTCCTCGCAAGCGAGGAAACGCACGTCGTTGGTCGCGACCAGAGGCACGCCCGCGCGGGCGGCGAGCTCGAGTGCGCCCGCGATGCATTCCTCTTCGCCCGGGCGGCCGGTGCGCGAGATCTCCACGTAGAAGCGGTCGCCGAACAGCGCAAGCCAAGAGGCGAGCGTCCGCCGCGCGTCCTCCACCCGGCCCGCCACCAGCTGGCGACCGACGTCGCCCTCGCGCCCGCTGGAGAGCGCGATGAGACCCTCGACCGAGCCCGCATCGAGCCAGCCGCGCTCGATCATCGGACCGCCTCGTCCGCGACCTTCGAGGTATGAGCGGCTCACCAGCCGCGTGAGATTGCGGTACCCGCCCTCGTTCTGGCAGAGCAGCACGAGGCGGCTCGCCTCCGCGCGCTCCCCGTCCTCGCGCAACCAGACGTCGACGCCGACCAGCGGCTTGATGCCGCGCGCCTGCGCGCTGCGATAGAACTTCACCAGTGCGAACAGATTGCCCTGATCGGTAAGCGCCACGGCCGGCATGCCGAGCCGTGCTGTGGCGTCGATCAAGCCTTCGCGCAGCACCCGGCCGTCGTCGCCACGCTCGCTGTCGATGCGCACCACGCTGTCGACCAGCGAGTACTCGGTGTGCACATGAAGGTGGACGAATCCCTGCATGCGACAGGCTCAGGAGAACAGGTCTGATTGTAGTACCGGCGCGAACGTGCGCCGATGCACCGGCGAGGGCCCGAGGCGGCGTAGCGCCGCGAGGTGCTCGGGCGTCCCGTAACCCTTGTGCTGCGCGAGCCCGTAACCGGGATAGCGATCGTCCAGACCGCGCATGAACGCATCGCGCGTCACCTTGGCGATGATCGAGGCGGCGCTGACGCTCGCCACGCAACCGTCGCCGCCCACCACGGATTCGATCGAGCAGCGGAACGCGAGCTCCGACAGCGGCGGACAGCGGTCGCCGTCGACGACCACGTGCTCGGGTGGGGTCGGCAGCGCCAGCAGCGCGCGGCGCATCGCGAGCAGCGTCGCCTGCAGGATGTTGAGCGCGTCGACCTCGGCGGCGTCGGCCCAGCCGACGCCCCAGCCCAGGCAGCGCGCCCTGATGCGCTGCGCGATCCGCTCGCGCACCGGAGCCGCGAGCAGCTTCGAGTCGGCCAGCCCCGCAAAGCGGGTGCCAGGCACCAGCATCACGGCGGCGGCGACTACGGGCCCGGCAAGCGGTCCGCGCCCGGCCTCGTCTACGCCGGCGGTCAGTCGCATCGCTGCCCGGTATCTCATGGCCGCGCCCCCGCCACGGCGGGCAGCAAGCCGAGGATCGCTTCCGCGGCTCGGGCGCTGGCGTTGCGCCGCAGGTCGGCGTGGATACGGCGGAACTCGGCGAGGAGTTCGGCGCGATCGCTGCGTTCGAGCTCACCGAGCACCGCGGGACCGAGCACCTCGGGGCGCACCTGATCCTGGAAGAACTCCGGCACCAGTCGTCTGCCGGCCAGCAGATTGGGCTGCGAGAAGAACTGCGTTTTGACCAGCCCCAGCCCGCGCAGCAGCCAGCTCGTGAGCGGCGCCATGCGGTAGGCGACCACCATCGGCCGCTTGATCAGGGCGCACTCGAGTGTCGCGGTCCCGGACGCGAGCAGTACGGCATCGCTCGCCGCCATCGCTTCCTGAGCGCGCCCGTCGAGCAGCGTCACTTCGACGCCGGGGGCGTGACGGAGGAGCGCTGCTGCGAAGCCGGCACGCGCGCCCGGGTTGGCCATCGCCGCCACGAACCTGAGCCCGCGCCGCGCGCCTGCCAGCCACGCGATGGTCGCCGCAAATGGCGGGCCGAGCCGCCCGACCTCGGAGGCCCGGCTGCCCGGCAGCACCGCGAGCACCTCCGACCCGCGCGGCAGGCCGAGACGCGTCCGCGCCGCCTGCGGGTCGCTCTCCATCGGAATCTGATCCGCGAGCGGATGGCCTACGAACACCGCCGGCACGCCGTGCTCGGCGTAGAAACGCGTCTCGAACGGCAGCAGGCAGAGGACGAGGTCGACCGCCCGGCCGATCGTGCGCACGCGCCCCTGTCGCCAGGCCCAGACCTGCGGGCTCACGTACTGCACCGTAGGTATCCCTGCGCTCTTGAGGCGCGCGGCGACGCCGAGGTTGAACTCGGGAGAGTCGATCCCGATGAAGGCGTCGGGACGCGCGCTCACCATGCGGTGGAGCAACGCGCGCCGGACGCGTAGCAGACGTGGCAGATGACGCAGTATCTCCGCGAGCCCCATCACGGCGAGCGCCTCTGAATCCTGCCAGACCTCGCAACCTGCCGCGGCCATGCGCGGCCCGGCCACGCCGAAGCAGCGCGAGCCGGGAGCGCGCCGCGCAAGCTCGGCGGCCAGCGCCGCACCGAGGTTGTCGCCCGAGGCCTCGCCCGCCACCATGCCAAAGGCCCGCGGGGGCGTCGCAACGCCAGGCGCGCTCAACGCAGGATACTGCGGGTCGACAGCGGCAGGAACTCGACGATGGGCCGGATCTCCGGTTGTTCCTTCGCGAGCGCCTCGAGCTGGCTGGCCGCGTCGGCCAGCTTGAGCCCCGAACGGTAGAGCACGCGGAAGGCGTTGCGGATGTTGCGGATCTGCGGCGGCGTGAAGCCGCGTCGCTTCAGGCCCTCGGCATTCACGCTGTGCGCCGCAGCGGGCTGTCCGACCGCCATGACATACGGCGGCACATCGCGCGTCACCGCCGCGTTATTGGCGATGAAGGCATGGGCCCCGACCTTGCAGAACTGGTGGATGCCCGAAAGGCCACCCATGATCACCCAGTCTCCGAGGTACACGTGACCCCCGAGCGTGGCGTTGTTGGCGAGCACGCACTGATTGCCGACGACACAGTCGTGGGCGACATGGGAATACGCCATGAACAGGTTGTCGCTGCCGATCCGCGTCACCCCCTCGTCCTTCGAGGTGCCCCGATTGAGCGTGACGCACTCCCGGATCACGTTCCGCTCTCCAATCTCGAGTCGCGTCGGCTCGCCGCGGTACTTCTTGTCCTGGGGCGCGCTGCCCACGGATGCGAACTGGTAGACGACGTTGTCGGCGCCGATCCGGGTCGGCCCCTGCACCACCGCGTGCGGCCCGATGTGCGTGCGCGCCCCGATCGCAACACCGTCGCCGATCACCGCGTAGGCACCGATCTCGACATCCTCCTCCAGAACCGCCTGCGGCGAGATCACGGCCGTCGGATGGATCGAGGTCGTCATCGGCGCTGCGCGCGCGTTGTGCGTCTCATCCCGGCATGACCATCAGCTCGGCGCAGCAGGCCTCCTCGCCGGCGACCTGCGCGACGCTGCTGAACTTCCAGATCGTGCGGATGCGCCGCTCGAGCCGGGCCGTGAGCTGCAGCTGGTCGCCGGGCAGCACCGGGCGCCGGAACCGGACCGCGTCGATGCCCGCGAAGTAGAACCTGACGTTCTCGTCGGGATAGATGTCGGCCGTTACGAAGCACAGGATGCCCGCGGTCTGCGCCATCGCCTCGAGGATCAGCACGCCCGGCATGACCGGGCGCCCGGGGAAATGTCCGGTGAAGAACTGCTCGTTGGCCGTGACGTTCTTGATAGCGACGATACGCTCGCCCGAGACGCACTCGACTACCCGGTCGACCAGCAGGAACGGATAGCGATGCGGCAGCCGCCGCATGATCTCGTCCATGCCGAAGCCGCCGCCTTCAGCCGTCGTCATCCTGCTCCCCCTCGGCCGCGCCCCGCTCCAGGCGCCGCACCCGCCGCGCAAGTTCATCGAGCCGCTGGAAGCGCGCCGCGTTGCGCCGGAAGACCCGTGTCTCTTCGGCGTGCAGCGTACCCGAATACATGCCCGGGCGGTGTATCGAGGCCGACACCATCGTCCTGCCGGTGACCACGACGTCGTCGCAGATCGTGAGGTGGCCGGCGATGCCCACCATGCCGGCGATCATGCAGCGGCGGCCGAGCGTGGTGCTGCCGGAGATGCCGGAACATCCGGCGATCACCGTGTGTGCCCCGACGCGCACGTTATGGCCGATCTGCACCAGGTTGTCGATCCGCACGCCCTCCTCGATCACGGTGTCGCCGAGCGTGCCGCGGTCGATGGTGGTGTTCGCGCCGATCTCGACGTCGTCGCCGATGACCACCGAGCCGAGCTGCGGGACCTTGACGTAGCGCCCCGCATCCGGCGCCTGACCGAAGCCGTCCGCGCCGATCACGCTGCCCGGATGGAGCAGGCACCGCGCCCCGATGCGCACGCCCGTGCACAGCGTCACCGAGGCGACACAGCGCGAATCGGCGCCGATCACGACCTCCTCCAGCACCATGCAGCCGGGCCCCAGGAAGACGCCTGGGCCGACCCGCGCGCCGCGTGCGACGAAGCAGCCGGCGCCGATCCAGGCGGACGCGTCGACCTGCGCGCCCGCCTCGACGATGGCAGCGGAGTGCACGCCCGGCGCAAACGGCGCGGGGGGATGCAGCAGCGCCGCGATCCGCGCGAAGGTGGCATACGGATTGGCGTGCGCCAGCACCGCGACCGGACACTCATCGGCGAGCGAAGCATCGAGCACGACCGCGGTGGCGCGCGTCGCTCCGAGCTGGCGCCGGTAGCGGGGATTGGCGAGGAAGGCGATCGCGCCCGGTGTCGCGTCGGCGAGCGTCGCGACGCGATCCACGACCGCATCCGGGTCGCCGCGCAGCTCGCACCCGAAACGCACGGCCAGTTCGGCGAGCCGCACCCGCATCACGGCGGCGCCGGCTGGTTCAGGGTTTCGCCGGGGCCGGCGTCTTGTTGCGCGACTGCAGTGCAGCCAGGACCTGTGCGGTGATGTCGAGTGCCGGACTCGCGTACAGGGCGTCCGCCACCACGATATCGAATCCGGCGGTCTTGGCGTACGCCTGGATTTCCTGCACGACCGCGCGCTGCAGCTGACCCAGCGCCTCGTTGCGCCGGACGTTGAGGTCCTCGAGGAACTCGTTCTGCTTGCGGGCGAACTCGCGCTGACCGTCGCGCAGCGTCTTCTCGGCGGTGCGCCGCTCGTTCTCGGCCATCACCGCGCCGTCCTTCTGCAGCTTTTCCTCGCGGGACTTGAGATCCTTCTGCTGGTTCTCGAGGTCGCGGCGGCGGCCCGCGAACTCGTTCTCGAGAGCCGCGGACGCGGCCTGGGCCTGCGGCGCTTCGGCGAGCAAGCGGCTGACATTGACGAAGCCGATCTTGGCCTGCGTCTGTGCCACAGCCCCCGTGGCCGGGGCCAGGACGACCGCCGCTGCCACGAGCGCGAAAAGTGCTGATCTGCTGCGCATTGGAAGAATCACCTCAGAATGCCTGTCCGATGGAGAACTGGAAGCCTTCGGTCTCGTCCCCGTAAATGACGTTCGTGCCGGGCTCGTCGTTGAGCGGATAGGCGTAGCTGAACCGGAAGACGCCCAGGGGCGCGAGCCACTGCACGGCTACGCCCGTCGAGGCGCGCAGTTTATCAAACCCGAACTCGTATTCCACGGGCGTCACGCCGTCGATGCCGACGAAGTTTATGTCCTCGTTCGAAAACACGTTGCCCGCGTCGACGAAAATGCTGAATCGGGCGGCGTTGCGCCACTTTTCCGGGATCGGCAGCAGCAGCTCGAGCTGATTGATCATCTTGATGTTGCCACCGTAGGCATTGCCGAAGGAGTCCTTCGGTCCCAGCCTGCTCTCCCGATAGCCGCGCACCGTCTCGGGCCCGCCCGCGAAATAGTTGCGGAACGGCGGCAGCGCGGTCGTGTCGCCGAGGGCTTGCCCATAGCCGAGCTCGGTATTCCACATGATGGTGAAATGCCGGTTGATCGGAATGAACTGCAGGTATTCGTAACTGGCCGTGAAGTACTCGACGTCGCTTCCGGGCAGCGTGTAGCTCGCACCGAAGCGGTGGCGCGCGCCGCGATCGGCGAAGATCGAGCGGTTGCGGCTGTCGAAGCTCCAGCCGAGCGCCAGCTCGAAGGTGTCGAACTTCGTGCCGAAGAATTCGAATGTGATCGGCGGGTTGCCGGCCGTGGTGGTCCGCGTGTAGGTGTTGCCGTTGTTCTGCACCCAGTCGCGCGCTTCCGCCGCGCTCGAGTTGGGATCCGTGAACAGATCCGCCCGCTGCGCGATCAGCCCCATGCGCACCGACTGGAATTCGGTGATCGGCCACGAATAGTCGAGCCCGAGCGTCCCGGTCTCGGTCTCGAAGTCCGACGACGCGCGCGTGTACTGCTCGAGCTTGCGGTAGGTCGCCGAAACCGTGCGCGAGACGCCGTCGACCGTGGTGTAGGGGTCGGTGTGCGACAGGCTGAAGACTTTGCTGTACTGACCTCCGTTCAGCTCGGCGGCGACGCGATTGCCGGTGCCCATGAAGTTGCTGTGCACGAAGCTGCCGCTCAGGATGAACGATTGCGACTCCGAATAGCCGATGCCGCCGCTGAACTGTCCCGGCAGCCCTTCCTTGATGTCGAACACGACGTCCACCAGGTCCGGCGTGCCCGGAACCGGCGTGGTTTCGACCTCGACGTTTTCGATGTAAGGGAGTCGCTGCAGACGCTGCTTGGAGCGCTCCACCGCTGCATTGGAGAGATAGCCTCCCTCCATCTGGCGCATCTCGCGCCGCAGCACGTCATCGTTGATCGAGGTGGTTCCCGTGAAGCTGATGTGCCGCACGTAGGCGCGGTTGCCGGGCTCGACGACGAACGTCAGCGCGATTTCCTTGGTTTCCTTGTTCTCCTGCGGCACCGGATCGATCTTGGCGAACGCATAGCCGTCCCGACCGAGACGCAGCGCCATCAGCTCGGTGGTCTGCGTGATGAGCTTGCGGGAATACACGTCCCCGCGGCGTACCTGTACGAGGCGCATCAGCTCCGTCTCAGGGACGACCAGGTTGCCGGCGATCTTGACGTCCGAAACGCGGTAAACGTCGCCCTCCTTGACGTTGAGCGTGACGTAGATGTCGTCCTTCTCCGGCGCGATGGCCACCTGCGTGGTCTCGACGTCGAAGTTCGCGTAGCCGCGGTCCATGTAATAGGAGCGCAGCGCCTCGATGTCCCCGGACAGCTCCTCGCGAGAGTAGCGATCGTCCTGCCGGTACCAGGACAGCCAGTTCGGCGTCCGCAGCTTGAACTGCTCGGTCAGCTCGTCGTCGTCGAAAGCCTCGTTGCCGACGATGTTGATCTGGCGGATGCGGGCGCGCTTGCCCTCGGCGACGTCGATCGCCAGTCTCACGCGGTTGTCGGGCAGCTCCTCGATCTTGGTGTCGACACGCACCGCGTACTTGCCGCGCGAGTAGTACTGGTCGGTCATGAAGCGCTCGACCTCGTCGAGCGTCGACTGGTTGAAGGTCTTGCCGCGCGCCAGCCCGACGTTGCGCAGCGACTTCTCGAGATCCTCGGTCTTTATGTCCTTGTTGCCGGTGATCGTGAAGCTCTCGATCGACGGTCGCTCGCGCACGGCGACGATCAGCGTGCCGCCGTCGCGCCGCAGCTCGACGTCGCGGAAGAAGCCCGTGCCATACAGTGCGCGCAGCGACTCCTCGATCCGCCGCTGGTCGATCCGGTCGCCGATGTTCACGGGCAGGTAGTTGTAGACGGTACCCTCGGAAATCCGCTGCAGACCCTCGATGCGGATGTCGCCGACAGTGAACTCCCCGTTCGCGGATTGTGCGAGCACGGCGGGTACGGTCAGCAGGGCCGGAAGCGCGGCCAGCAGCTTCAAACGCATGGCAGGCGGCTCAGCTGAACAAGCGCGACAGGTCGTTGTAGAAGGCGAAGCTCATCAGCACGAGCAGCAGCACCAGACCGATCTGCTGTCCGACGGCCTGTGCGCGCTCGGACAGCGGACTGCCCTTGGCGAGCTCCGCGAGCTGGAAGACGATTTGCCCTCCATCGAGAATCGGAATGGGCAGCAGATTCAGGACGAACAGGCTGACACTCACGATGGCAAGAAAGGACAGGAACGCGAGCGCTCCCTGTCGCAGCGAGAAGCCGGCATACTCGGCGATGTTGATCGGACCGCTCAGGTTCTTCACGGACACGTCGCCGGTGACGACGTTCCAGAGCATGCGCACCGTGAGGTCGGACATGCTCCAGGTCTTGCGCGCCGCGCGCGCCACGGATTCGAGCGCGCCATAGCGCTCCATGGTGCGCATGTGCTCGGGGAGCGGACTGCCGGCCACGGGCTGCACGCCGATGCGGCCAACCATCCGGTCGCCCTCACGCTGCGACTGGACCTCGATCGGAAGCACAACCTCGCCCTGCGGGCGCTCGACAGTGAACTGCAGCGTGCGACCGGGGTTGGGCTGCACGCGCTGCACCAGCGCCGGGAAATCGGCAACTGCGACGCCGTCGACGGCAACGATGCGGTCGCCGGGCCTCAAGCCCGCGCGCGCCGCGGGGCTCTCCGGCAACACTGTGCCCACGATCGCGGGCACGGTGGGGTACCAGAAGTCGAAACCGAGCCCCGGCAGAAGCGCGCCCGGTTCGGTCAGGCTGCGGCGGCTGCCGGTGATCCGCAACGCGGCGGCCCGCTCGGTGCCATCCTGCCGCCGCAGGTTGAGCTCGATCGGCTGCTGCCCCATCAGCCCATCGAGGACTGCGAGCACCGCGGTCTCCCGCGTCGGTGTCTCGCGCCCGCCCACGCGCACGATCTCGTCGCCCGCAGCAAGACCCGCGTGCGCCGCGATCGAACCGGAGGTGACTTCGCCGATCACGGGGCGAAGCGCCGGCACCCCCACCACGAACAGCACCCAGTAGGCGCACACCGCGAACAGGAAGTTGGCTCCCGGTCCGGCCAGCAGGACCAGCACCCGCCGCCACACCGGCTGGCGGTTGTATGCCTGCGACAAGTGCTCGGTCGGGACGGGTCCTTCGCGCTCGTCCAGCAGCTTGACGTAGCCGCCGAGCGGTATGGCGGAGATTGCGTATTCCGTCCCGTCCGCCGCGCGGCGCCGCCAGAGCGGCCGGCCGAAGCCGACCGAGAATCGCACGACGCGGATGCCGAGACGGCGGGCCATCCAGAAGTGCCCGAACTCGTGCACCGCCACCAGCACACCGATCGCCACGAGAAAGGCAAGCACGTAGGTGAGGATTGTCATGTCGCGGCCTTGGCTCTCCCCGTCAGCAACATCGACTCCGCTTCATGTCGCGCCCAGCGGTCCGCCTCGAGCACATCCGCCAGATCGTCGACGCGGCGGCTCTGGTGGCGGTCGAGGACGGCCTCGATGAGGTCCGGGATGCCGGGGAAGGCGAGCCGCCCGGCCAGAAATGCGGCCACCGCGACTTCGTTCGCGGCGTTGATGACCGCCGGACTGGTGCCGCCAGCCTCGGCGGCCAGCCGCGCCAGGCGCAGCGCGGGAAAGCGTTGCAGGTCGGGCGCCTCGAATTCGAGACGGCCCGCGGCCACCAGGTCGAGCGATTCTACACCCGAGGCGATGCGGTCGGGCCAACCGAGCGCGTGCGCGATCGGCGTACGCATGTCCGGATTGCCGAGCTGAGCCAGGACCGATCCGTCCACGTACTCCACCATCGAATGCACGATGCTCTGCGGATGTACGACCACTTCGACCTGCCGTGGTTCCATGCCGAACAGGACGCAGGCTTCGATCAGCTCCAGACCCTTGTTCATCAGGGTGGCCGAGTCCACCGAGATCTTGCGGCCCATGCGCCAGCGGGGGTGCGCACAGGCCTCGTCCGGCGTCACGCGCGCCATGTCCGAGCGCGAGCGGCGCAGGAACGGCCCGCCCGAGGCGGTCAGCAGGATCCGGCGCACGCCGGGTGCGGCCTCGCCCATTGCGGAGCGTGCCGGCAGGCATTGAAGGATGGCGTTGTGCTCGCTGTCGATCGGTATCAGCGTGGCGCCTGCAGCGCGGGCCGCGGCGACCAGCAGCGCTCCTCCGACGACCAGCGACTCCTTGTTGGCGACCAGCACGCGCCGGCCGGCCGCGGCCGCCGCAAGCGTCGACGACAGGCCCGCCGCACCGACGATCGCCGCCATCACCACGTCGATCGCAGGATCGCGCACCGCCTCATCGAGCGCCGCGCGACCACTCTCCACCTGCGTGTCGAGCCCGGCCGCGCGGAGCGCGGCGTGCAGCTCGCGCGCAGCGGCGGCGTCCTCGAGTATCGCGATACGCGGCCGATGGACCAGGCACTGCGCGAGCAGACCGCGATGGTCCGAGTGCGCCGCCAGCGCGTGCACCCGAAAGCGCTCGCGATGGCGGGCGACGACATCGAGCGTGCTCACGCCGATGCTGCCGGTGCTGCCGAGTACGGCGATGGCGGTCATGCGGTCCAGCCCAGCGCGAGCAGGCCGAGCATGAACGCCGGCGCCGCGGCGGTGAGACTGTCGATGCGGTCGAGCACGCCGCCGTGTCCAGGCAGCAGCCGGCCGCTGTCCTTGAGGCCGGTGCGCCGCTTGAACATGCTCTCGACCAGATCGCCGACCACGGACACGAGAGCCACTGCCAGGGAGAGCAGCAGCCACGGCAGCAGCGGCTGGCCGAGCAGCACTGCGCCGACCGTGGCAGCGAGCGATGCGGCGAGCATGCCCCACATCAGCCCCTCCCAGGTCTTGCCGGGACTCACGACCGGCGCGAGCTTGCGGCGCCCGAAGCGACGGCCGCCGAAGAATGCGCCGACGTCCGCCGCCGCGATCAGCACCAGCAGGAACAGCAGCAGCGCGCGGCCGTGCGGCTCGATCAGTACCAGCCGTGCGAGGCCGACCGTCGCGGGCGCCAGCACCGCGAGTCCAGCGAGGGCTGCAGCGAGCCGACCGCCACGACGCGCCGCGAACGTGAGCCACAGCAACCCGGCGAGCCACCACAGCATCGTCAGCGCCAGTATGGTGCGCAGGCTCGCGCCGTCTCTGCTCGCTGCCCACAATGCCCAGATCGCGGCCGCGACCAGTGCCACATAGCCGGCGCGGCGGCGTGCCGAGCGCAGGCCCGCGAACGCCGCCCATTCCCAGGCGCCGGCGAGCATGACCAGCGCGATGGCGCCGATCGCCGCCTGGTCCGGCAGCACATAGAGCACACCGATGACGAGCGCGGCGAGCAGCACTGCGGTTAAGATGCGGGCGCGCACCGTGTCAGCCGCTGCCGACCTGCGCGGCCGTCAGTCCGAAGCGGCGTTGCCGCCCCCCGTAATGACGCAATGCCCGCTCGAGCTCGGCGTCGTCGAAATCAGGCCACAGGACGTCGCAGAAATAGAGCTCGGTGTACGCCAGGTTCCACAGCAGGAAGTTGCTGATGCGATGATCGCCGCCGGTGCGGATGAACAGATCCGGGTCCGGCTCCGAACCGAGCTGCAGCGCCGCGCCGAGACAGGCCTCGTCGATCGCGTCCACGGCCAGCTCACCCGCCGCGCAGCGCCGCGCCAGAGCGCGCGCCGCAACGACGATGTCCCAGCGGCCGCCATAGGCGATCGCGACATTGAGCGCCATGCGCGGCGCAGCCGCGGTCGCCGCCTCGGCGGCGCGCATGCGTCCGACGAGCTCCGGGCTGAGCCGCGCGAGCTCGCCGATGAACCGCAGCCGGATGCCGTTGTTGCGCAGGTCGTCGACCTCGCGATCGATGGCCTCGACGAACATCGCCATGAGCCGCGCGATCTCGTCGGCGGGACGCCGCCAGTTCTCACTCGAGAAAGCGAACAGCGTCAGCGCCTCGACGCCGCGGCGCGCACAGCCCTCGACCGTGGCGCGCACCGCCTTGACGCCGGCGCGATGACCGACGTGACGCGGCAGCGAGCGCTTCGCGGCCCAGCGTCCGTTGCCGTCCATGATGACGGCGACGTGCCGTGGAATCGTAAGCTCGCCTGCTCGCACCTGCGTCACCGTTCAAACCTGCATCAGTTCCTTTTCCTTGTCGGCGAGCACGTGGTCGACCTCCGCGACGTACTTGTCGGTGAGCTTCTGGACTTCCTCCTGCGCTCGTCGGTCGTCGTCCTCCGAGACGAGCTTCTCCCTGAGCATCTCCTTGAGCTCGTGCATCACGTCGCGACGCACGTTACGGATCGCGACGCGGGCGTTTTCCGCCTCGTGGCGCACCACCTTGGTGAGATCGCGACGCCGCTCCTCGGTCAACGCCGGCAGCGGCACGCGTATCACCGTGCCCGCAGTCGCGGGCGTGAGCCCCAGGTCGGACTTCATGATCGCCTTCTCGATCACGGGGACCATCGGCTTTTCCCACGGCACGATGGTCAGCGTGCGCGCGTCCTCGACCGCGATGTTCGCGACCTGCTGCAGCGGAACCTCGCTGCCGTAGTACTCGACGCGGATGTGCTCCAGCAGGCCGGTGCTCGCGCGGCCGGTGCGCAGACGCTTGAGCTCGTTGCGGTACGCAGTGACGCACTTGCTCATGCGCTCGGCCGCGTCCTTCTTGATGTCCTCGAGCATGAGGGTCTCCCGTGCGGCCCGCGCCGCGTCAGTTCGTGACCAGGGTGCCCACGTCCTCGCCGCGCGCGGCGCGAACCAGGGCGTCGGCCTGGTTGAGGTTGAACACGCGCATCGGCAGGTCGTGATCGCGGCACAGTACGATCGCGGTTGCGTCCATCACGTTCAGCCGGTCGTCGAGCACCTGGTCGTAGCGGAGCCTCGCGTAACGCCGCGCCCGCGGGTTAGCGGCGGGATCGGCGTCGTAGACGCCGTCGACCTTGGTGGCCTTGAGCAGCAGCTGCGCCTCGATCTCGATGGCCCGCAGGCTCGCGGCGGTGTCGGTCGTGAAGAAGGGATTACCGGTGCCGGCGGCGAAGATAGTGACCCGGCCCTTCTCGAGATGACGCACGGCGCGCCGACGGATGTAGTCCTCGCACACCTCGTTGATGCGGATCGCGGACATGACGCGCACGTGCAACCCGATGGACTCGAGCGCATCCTGCAGGGCGAGCGCATTCATGACCGTCGCCAGCATCCCCATCTGGTCGGCGGTGACCCGGTCCATGCCGGCGCGTGCAAGGCCGGCGCCGCGGAACAGGTTGCCGCCGCCGACCACCAGCGCTACCTCGATTCCGGCGTTGCGGACAGCGGCGATCTCGGCGGCAAGACGCTTGAGAAACACCGGATCGATGCCGTAATCCGACTCGCCCATGAGGGCCTCGCCGGACAGCTTTACCAGGATGCGCTTGTAGCGCGGGGTACCGTCATCGGCTCGAGCCATCAGGTCTGCCACCTCCGACGGGGCGCCATTATAAGGAACCCCGCAACAGCGGGGCTCCGGGAAGAACGGTCGGCAGGCGGTTTCAGGTACCCCGTACCTGGGCCATTACCGCGGCCGCAAAGTTCTCATTTTTCTTTTCGATGCCTGCGCCAACCTCGAAGCGCGCGAAGCGCAGCACGCGGGCCTTGCCGCGCTCGAGCACGTCGGCCACGGCGACCTTGTCGTCCTTGACGAAGGGCTGACCGGTGAGTGTGATCTCGCTCAGGTACTTGCGGAGCTTGCCCTCGACCATCTTCGCGACGATGTCCGCCGGCTTGCCCTGCGTCTTCGGATCGGACTCGATCTGCGCCAGGAAGATCTCGCGTTCCTTCGCCACCTGTCCCGCTGGAACGTCATCCGCCGTCGCGTACTGTGGATTGATCGCCGCGACGTGCATCGCCAGGTCGCGCGCCAGCTGGTCGTCGCCGCCGTCCAGCGCGACAAGGGCGCCGATCCGCGTGCCGTGCAGGTAGCTGCCGAGCTTGCCCGCGCTCTCGATGCGCTCGAAGCGGCGCACGCCGATGTTCTCACCGATCCGCGCCACGAGCGCGCGCCGGGCCTCCTCCACGGTCTGCCCCGACGGCAGCCGCACCGCGGCGAGCGCAGCGAGATCGGCCGGCCGCGCCTCGAGCGTCGCCCGCGCCACCGCCGACGCGAATCCGCGGAAGTCCGCCTCGCGCGCCACGAAGTCGGTCTCCGAGTTGACCTCGACGACGGCGGCCGAGCGGCCGTCGGCGGAACGCTCGATCGCGATCACGCCCTCGGCTGCGATCCGTCCGGCCTTCTTGTCGGCCTTGGCGAGGCCCGACTTGCGCATGATCTCGGCCGCAGCTTCCAGATCGCCACCGGCCTCGACCAGCGCTTTCTTGCATTCCATCATGCCGGCGCCGGTGCGCTCGCGCAGCAGCTTGACGACTTCCGCGGTCACGGCCATGGTCACTCGCCTTCCTTCGCAGGTGGGCTGTCCGTCGCTTCGGCGGCCGGTGGCGCAGCATCAGCTCGCGGCGGCGCAGCCGCCGCCGCAGGCGCCCTCTTGCGTGCCGCCGCGCGCCGTGCCATGAACGCCTCCGGGCTCTCCTCCGGATCGGCCTCGATCAGCTCCACCGCCGCCGCTTCAGCCGCCGCATCCGACTCGGCGGGCGCGGCTGCCGGGGCCGGCCGGCGACGCGCCGGCGCCCTCTTGCGCACCGGTGCCGTGCGGCGTCGCGCCGCGCCTTTGGGTCGCGGCTTTCCTTCCTCGTCGAGCTCGACGAACTCGTCCTCGCCCACCGCGACCTCGGGGATCGTGGCCCGTCCCTCGACCACAGCATCGGCGATCCCCGCCGCGTAGAGCTGGATGGCGCGCATTGCGTCGTCGTTACCCGGGATCACGTAGCTGATGCCGTCGGGCGAGCAGTTGGTGTCGACGATCGCCACCACCGGGATGCCGAGCTTCTGCGCTTCGTGCACGGCGATGCGCTCATGCCCGACGTCGACCACGAACAGCGCATCCGGCAGGCCTTCCATCTCCCGGATGCCGCCGAGGCTGCGCTCCAGCTTTTCCTTCTCCCGGCGCAGCGTCTGCGCCTCGCGCTTGCTGCGCCCCTCGACGACGCCGTTGCCGAGCATCTCGTCGATCTCGCCGAGCCGGCGGATCGACTGGCGTATGGTCTTGAAATTCGTGAGCATGCCGCCGAGCCAGCGATGACTGACGTAGGGCATGCCGCAGCGAGCCGCTTCCTTGGCGATCGCGTCGCGAGCCGAGCGCTTGGTGCCGACGAACAGCACCTTGCCGCCGTCCGCGACCAGCGACTTGACGAAGCCAGCCGCCTCGGCATAGAGCGGCATCGTCTTCTCGAGATTGATGATGTGAATCCGGTTTCGATCACCGAAGATGTAGGGCGCCATCTTCGGATTCCAGAAGCGGGTCTGGTGTCCGAAATGGACGCCCGCCTCCAGCATCTGCCGCATGGACATGCTGGCCATAACACGGTCTCCTTGTAGGGTTGAGCCTCCACGCGCCCCATGCGGCGACCCCGCGGGCCTGGCGGCCCGCCGGGCACCCGGCCGCATGTGCCGGCGCGTGTGCGGATTTCGTTGTCAAAAACGGGCGCGCTTTATACCATAAGTTTCCCGCAGATCCAAACACTTGCACGCGCCCGCTGAGGCGCCCTGACCGTCCGCCACCATGCAACAGTCCGAAGCCGCCGACCGCTTTTCAGAACGCCTGGGACGGGTATCGATCAAGAGCCGCGACGAGCAGGCCGCGATGCGGGTCGCCGGCCGGCTCGCCGCCGAGACCCTCGACATGATCGCCTCGAGAGTCGTGCCGGGTGTGTCGACCGAGGAACTCGACCGGATCTGCCACGAACATATCGTCGGCGTGCAGGACGCGGTCCCCGCCCCGCTCGGCTACCGCGGTTACCCCAAATCGATCTGCACCTCCGTCAACCACGTGGTATGCCACGGCATCCCGGGTGACCGGCGGCTGAAGCAGGGTGACATCGTCAATGTCGACGTCACGGTCATCAAGGACGGCTTTCACGGCGACAGCTCGCGGATGTTCACCGTGGGCCGGATCGCGCCGCACGCCCAGCGGCTGATCGACGTCACCTATCAGGCGATGTGGCGCGGCATCCGCGCCGTGCGGCCCGGCGCCCGTCTGGGCGACGTCGGTCACGTCATCCAGCGGTTCGTCGAGGCCAACCATTACAGCGTGGTGCGCGAGTACTGCGGACACGGCATCGGGCGGGGATTCCACGAGGATCCGCAGGTGCTGCACTACGGTCAGTCCGACACCGGACTCACGCTGAAGCCCGGTATGACCTTCACGATCGAGCCGATGGTCAACGCCGGGCGTCGCGAGGTCAGGCTGTTGCCCGATGGCTGGACGGTGATCACGCGCGACCACTCGTTGTCGGCGCAATGGGAGCACACGGTGCTGGTCACCGACACCGGCGTCGAGGTGCTCACGATGGGCTCGAACGAGCAGGCCCCGCCCTGAGCGTCCCTCCGCTCCTGGTCGTCGGCAGCGACCCGGTCGCCGGCCGCGCTGCGCCGCCCTGGCCGTTCCTCGAGGCAATGCCGGCTGCGCTCGAAGCGGGGCCCGACCCCGTGGCGGCGTTCCGTCACGCGCTGGCCGACGGCAATGCCAGCCTGCGACAGCGCTTCGCGGACGATGAATCGGTCGAGGTGCTGGTCCGCGACCGGGCGCGGATGGTCGACCTCGTGCTGTGCCGGGCCTGGAGCCTGCACGCCGCTGCCGAGCGCGACGTGGCGCTGGTCGCAGTCGGCGGCTACGGCCGCGGAGAGCTGCATCCCTGCTCCGACATCGACGTCATGATCCTGCTGCCGAAGAGCGGCGTGGCGCGTCACGACGGCATCGAGCGGTTTCTCGCCTTCCTCTGGGATATCGGTCTCGAGGTCGGCCACAGCGTCCGCACGATCGACGACTGCCAGCGCGAGAGCGCCGCGGACGTGAGCGTGGCCACCACGCTGATCGAGTCCCGGCTCCTCACCGGACCGGACAATCTCTTTCAGGCGATGCGCCGCGCACTCGGACAGGACAACGTGTGGAATCCACGCCAGTTTTTCGAGGCAAAGGTCGCCGAGCAGACCGCGCGTCACCATCGCTATCACGACACGGCCTACAACCTCGAGCCGAACGTCAAGGCGAGCCCCGGCGGGCTGCGCGACATCCAGACCATCGGCTGGGTTGCGAAGCGTCACTTCGGCGCGGACACGCTCGATGAGCTCGTCGGGCACAGCTTCCTCACGGCGAGCGAGCTGCGCAAGCTGCTTGCCGCCCAGGCCTTCCTGTGGAAGGTGCGCTTCGGGCTGCACGTGATCACCGGACGGCGCGAGGACCGCCTGCTGTTCGATCACCAGATCCGTCTCGCAAAGATGTTCGGCTACGAGGACGCGACCTACACGCTCGCGGTCGAGCAGTTCATGCAGCGCTACTACCGCACCGTGATGGACGTCAGCCTGTTGAACGAGATGCTGCTGCAGCTGTTTCGCGAGGCCATACTGAGCGACGGCAGCAGCGCGCCGGTGCCGATCAACGCGCGCTTCCAGATTCGCAACGACTACCTCGAAGTCACCTCCGACGACGTCTTCGCGCGCCAGCCCTCCGCGATCCTCGAGCTCTTCCAGCTCATGCAGCAGCACCAGACCCTGCGCGGCGTGCGGGCCACGACCATACGCGCGCTGGGCAGGCACCTGTGGCTGATCGACGAGGAGTTCCGGCAGAACCCGCGCAACCACCGGCTGTTCCACGAGATCCTGCGCGCGCCGGCGGGCGTCACCCACGAGCTGCGTCGCATGAACCTGTACGGGGTGCTGGGGCGCTACATCCCGGCGTTCGGCCGCATTGTCGGCCGCATGCAGTACGACCAGTTCCACGCCAACACGGTCGACGCTCACACGCTGTTCGTGGTGCGAAACCTGAGGCGCCTCGCGCTGCCGCGCTTCGAGCACGAGTTCCCGGATCTCTCGCGGCTGATGGCCACGCTGGCGAAGCCCGAGCTCGTCTACCTCGCAGCGCTGTTCCACGACATCGCCAAGGGGCGCGGCGGCGACCACTCCGAGCTGGGCGCCGTCGACGCCGAGGCTTTCTGCCTCGAACAGGGTCTGTCGCTCTACGACGCCCGCCTGGTTGCCTGGCTGGTGCGCAACCACCTGCTGCTCTCGCTCACGGCGCAGAAGAAGGACATTTCCGACCCGCAGGTGATCCGCGAGTTCGCGCGTACCGTCGGCGATCAGGCGCACCTCGACTATCTGTATCTGCTCACCGTCGCCGACGTGCGCGCCACGAATCCTCGGCTATGGAACTCGTGGAAATCCGCGCTGTTCGCCGATTTCTACGAGCGCACCAAGCGCGCGCTGCGCCGCGGCCTCGAGGCCCCGCTCGATCAGGAACAGCTCGTCGCGGAGGTCCGGGCCGCGGCGCGCGACGAATGTGCGCGGCTCGGGCTGGGCGCCGAGCGGGTCGCGGAGATATGGGCGCGGTTCAACGACGGCTATTTCCTGCGCCACACGCCCGCCGAGATCGCCTGGCACACGGGACTGCTAGCCGAGTGCGAGCCGGGCGAGACCACGACGCTGGTCGCCGTGCGACACACGCCGGAGCGCGGCGGCAATGCCGTGCTCACCTACATGCCGCACCGCCAGCAGAACTTTGCGCGCACGACGGCGCTGCTCGACCAGATGGGGCTCAACATCCTCGACGCGCGCATCACCCCGCTCGAGGGCGGCATGAGCCTCGACACCTATCTCGTGCTCGAGGACAACGGCGCGCCGATCGCCGACCGCCACCGCGCGCTCGAGATCGAACAGCAGCTCTGGCGGGTGCTGCAGGGCCCGGAGGCGACGCTGCCCGTGGTTACGCGCCGCGCACCGCGGCAGGTGCGGATGTTCACGACGCCGACACAGATCACCTTTACCGACGACCCGGTGCGGAACCGCACGATCCTCGAACTGATCGCGGGCGACCGTCCCGGACTGCTGTCGGAGGTGGGCAAGGTGCTCCTCGAAGAGCGCATCGACGTAGTGACGGCGAAGATCCTGACCATCGGCGAACGCGCCGAGGACGTGTTCTTCGTCACCGACGATCAGGGTCACCCGCTCTCGGAAGCAGCGCGCCGACGCCTGCAGGATCGGCTGTTCGAAGCGCTCGATCGCCGGGCCGAGGCCCGGCTCGCCTGAGGCCCCGGAGGTGAAGGCGTCGGACGCCACCGATCTTGCAGCGACGGTAGAGGCCGCGTGGGAAACGCGCGCTGACCTCGCGCCGGACAATGCACCGGAGCCGGTTCGCGCCGCCGTCGATCGCGCGCTCGGGCTGCTCGACCACGGGGCGCTGCGCGTCGCGGAGCAGCAGCGCAACGGGCGCTGGACCGTCAACGAGTGGCTCAAGAAGGCCGTGCTGTTGTCGTTCCGGCTGAACGACAATCGCCTCACCGACGCCGGCTACACCCGGTTCTTCGACCGCGTCCCGCTCAAGTATGCCGCGCACACCGAAGGCCGTTTCCGCGCCGAGGGTGTGCGGATCGTGCCGCCCGCAGTCGTGCGCCGCGGCGCCTATGTCGCCCCGAATGTCGTGTTAATGCCTTGCTACGTCAACGTGGGGGCCTGGATCGGTGAGCGCACGATGGTCGACACCTGGGCCACGGTCGGATCGTGCGCGCAGATCGGCCGCAACGTGCACCTGTCCGGCGGCGTCGGGATCGGCGGGGTGCTCGAGCCGCTGCAGGCGACACCGACCATCATCGAGGACGACTGCTTCATCGGCGCGCGCTCCGAAATCGTCGAGGGCGTGATCGTCGGGCAGGGAGCCGTCATCTCGATGGGTGTGTTCATCGGCCAGAGCACGCGCATCTACGACCGCGAGCGCGACGAGGTGATCCAGGGTCGCGTCCCGGCCGGGGCAGTCGTCGTGCCCGGCTCGCTGCCGGCCGCCGACGGCCGCTACTCGCTCGCCTGCGCGGTGATCGTCAAGCGCGTCGACGCGCGCACGCGCGCCCGAACCAGCATCAACGAGTTGCTGCGCGGCGTCGACTGAGGGACGCGGCGCTTTCTCCATACGGAAAAGATCGGCAGACCCATCATTCGACCGCCTCGGCCGTTGCCAGCAGCCGGTCGAGGTCGGCCCGACGATACACGCGACCGTCGGCGACGACGGCGCGGATCCGTCGCGTATTGGCGATGTCTGCGAGCGGGTTGGCCTCGAGGAGGACGAGGTCGGCGAGCTTGCCCACCTCGACGGAGCCCAGCGAGTTGGCCAGTCCCAGCACCCGTGCCGGGTTGAGCGTGGCCGTCCTGAGCGCCTCGAGGGGCGTGAGCCCGGCTTCGACCAGCCTGACGAGCTCGCGGTGCAGACTGAGCCCGGGGACCTGGAACGGCACCCCGACGTCGGTGGCCGCCAGCAGCGTGACCCCGGCGTTGTGGAACAACCGGACATTCTCCAGCTCGACGGGGACGATGGGCCGCAGGATCGACTGGAATTTCTGAGTCTGCTCGGACCCGGACCCTTCCTGCCAGTTACGGCGAACCGCCGGCGGGATCAGACGCAGGCTGGAGGCGTCCGCGAGGATCTCGTCCGCATTCACCACGTGATGATAGGCGAGCAGATCGACGGTGACCGCCGTTCCGTTGCGCCGGAACGCCTCGATGGTGGGGCCACAGGCGGCCGCATCGCGGCTGTCGTAGAACGCGCGGTAGAGGCGGAATTGAACCAGGAACTGCTCGCTCTCCGGCAGACTGTCATACCCGGCCAGTACTTGCGCGAATTGCTCCCGAATGGCATCGGCTGCGATCGAACACGCGGCCGCAAGCACATCCGGATGCTCAACCGTGCGCTGACCGGCGTCGGCCGCCTCCACGGGCGTGACTCGGAACGGCACGTGCCCGTCTACCGGGAGGCCTCTGCCCCGCGCCTGATCGATGATGGCGAAATACGCGTCGCGGGAGAGGTTCTCGTAAACCTTGATGAAGTCCGCACCGCCATCCGCCAGCTCGTCCACCGCTGCCCGGGCCTCAGCGGCGTTGCGCACGATGGCGGAGTTGGAGCCGAGGGCAGGATCGCCGTCGATGCTCGGCCCGCTGGCGAGCAGCCGCGGGCCGTGCAGCTGACGGGTCGCCAGGCGGCGCCTGACCGAGCGCGTCAGCTCGAGGCTGAGATCGCCCGTCCCGTCGTTCATGTTGCGCACGCCGGTGACCCCCCAGGCGAGGAACAGCGGGAAATGCCAGTCCATGGCCGCCACGGAGCGAACGCGCATGTCGAGCGCGACGTTCGCGATCGAGTGGACGTGCATGTCCCACAGGCCCGGAATCAGGTAACCGCCGGCCGCATCCAACACGTCCGCATCGTCGGGAACTCTGACCACGCTCGCCGGGCCAACGTCAACGATGCGGTTGCCCGCGATGAGCACGGTGTGATCTGCGCGCAGCGATCCATCCGCGACGTCGACCACCGTAACCGACTGGATGGCAACCGTGCGAGGGCCGGTGTCCGCGCAGGCGCTCACCAGCAGGCCGAGGATCACCCAGGAACTCCTCATCGCCCTACCCCAATGAACCGTCCCGAGGAGAGGCAGCATACGCCTGCGCCACTTGCCCCAGGCCGCCGGCGCAGCGAGCCGTCCGCACAACCCGTGGCTAGCCGCGGCCGGGCTCGGCCTCCTCCCCGATCATGTACAGCACCTGCTCGGCCACGTTCTTGGCGTGGTCGCCGATCCGCTCCAGCCCCTTGAGCGCGAAAACCGTATCGAGCGTCGCCCGGAGGAACTGGTGGTCCTGCATGACGAAGGACATCAGCTGCCGCAGCGCCGTGGCGAATTCGGCGTCGAGTTCCCTGTCGCGCGCCAGCACCTGGCGTGCGAGCGCGGCATCGGCTTCGTCGAGGGCGCGCACCGCGCTGCGTAACATCGTGACCGAGAGCTCTCCCATGTGACGCAGGTAGCGCGACAGGGCGACGATCGGATCGTGGCCGCCGGCAGCGCCCGCCCGTGACGCAAAGCGGGCGATCTTCTTGGCCTCATCGCCGATCCGCTCCAGCTCGAGGCCGGCGCGGCCGATGGCGCGCACCATGCGCAGGTCGCTGGCTACCGGCTGCTGCAGCGCGATGAACGTCAGCGTATCCCGGTCGAGACGGCCGTCATAGGCGTTGACCAGGGTCTCGCGCGCCAGCACCACTTCGCCGAGCCGCGCATCACGCTCCACGAGGGCCTTGACGCAGCCCGCCACCTGGTCGATCACCAGACCGCCCATGGCGATGACCCGCAACCGCAGGTCGGAGAGCGAGTGATCCACGTTCTTCGAGGTGTGGCCCTCCGCCGGATCGCTCGCGGCCGCGATGCCGCGCACCTCGACCGCGGTCGGGTTGGTGGCCTGCGCCGGCTGTTCCTCGATCTGCATCGCAGGCTCAGCCGTAGCGTCCGGTGATGTAGTCCTCGGTCGCCTTCCTGCCCGGGTTCGTGAAGATCATGCTCGTCGCCCCCACTTCGACGAGCTCGCCCAGATACATGAACGCGGTGAAGTCCGAGACACGCGCCGCCTGCTGCATGTTGTGGGTCACGATCAGTATCGTCACGGTCTCGCGCAGCTCCGAGATGAGCTCCTCGATCTTCGCGGTCGCGATCGGATCGAGCGCGGAGGTCGGCTCGTCGAACAGCAGTATCTCGGGCTGCGTGGCGAGCGCGCGTGCGATGCACAGCCGCTGCATCTGCCCCCCGGAGAGCGCCAGCGCCGAATCCGAAAGGCGGTCCTTCACTTCGTCCCAGATCGCCGCGGCACGCAGCGCGCCTTCGACGCGCTCGGCGAGATCCGTGCGGTTGCGAATGCCGCGCAGGCGCAGCCCGTAGGCGACGTTCTCGAATACCGTCTTGGGAAACGGATTCGGCTTCTGGAACACCATGCCGATGCGCATCCGCACCTCGATCGGATCGACAGCCGGACCGACCAGGTTGACGTCGTCCGGGCGCAGTACGATCGAGCCCTGGTAGCGCGTCTCGGGCTGCAGGTCGTGCATACGATTGAAGCAGCGCAGGAACGTGCTCTTGCCGCAGCCCGATGGCCCGATCAGCGCCGTGACCTGGCGCTCCGGGATGTCGAGATCGATGCCGCGCAGCGCGTGATTGGCTCCGTACCAGAAGTGCAGCGCCTCCACCCTCGCCTTCGACGCGTTCGCGCGCACGGTCTTGCGGTCCTCGACGCCGATCGCGAGGCTCGGCGGCGCGGGCGACGGGGTCGTGGAATCACCTTGCATCGGGTTGGCCCACCTCTTGTCGGGTACTGCGTGGGTCGGTGCGGCTGCATCCATCGCGCTCACCAGTTGATTCGCTTGCGGAAGCGGTAGCGGATCCAGATCGCCAGCGCGTTCATCAGCAGCGTCATGCCGAGCAGGATCGCGCCCGCCGCGGCCGCATTCGCCTGGAAGGCCTGGTCGGGCCGCGATACCCAGTTGAACATCTGGATTGGCATCGCGGTAAACTCGCTGCGCAGCCACTCGAAGTTCAGGAACGGGAACTCTGCCGACACCGGTGACGGCGGCAGGAAAGCGATGAACGACAGCGCGCCGATGGTGATGATCGGCGCGGTCTCGCCGATGGCGCGCGACAGTCCAAGGATGAGGCCGGTAAGGATGCCGCCGGTCGAGTACGGCAGCACGTGATCCCGGGTGACCTCCCAGCGGGTGGCGCCGAGCCCGTATGCGGCTTCGCGGATTGCCTTGGGCACCGCGCGCAACGACTCGCGGGTAGCGACGATGACGATCGGCAGGATCAGCAGCGCGAGCGTGAGCCCTGCCGTGAGGACGCTCTGGCCCAGCCCGAACTGGTAGACGAACAGCCCCAGCGCGAGCAGGCCGTAGACGATCGAAGGCACGCCGGCGAGGTTGGTCACGTTGATCTCGATGATCCCCGTGAACCAGTTGCGGGGCGCGTACTCCTCGAGATAGATCGCGGCCGCGACACCCACGGGCAGCGCGACCAGCGCCGTGACGAACATGATCATCGTCGTGCCGACCGCGGCGGACAGGATCCCGGCACGCTCCGCCTTGCGCGACGGAAACGAGGTCAGGAAATCCCAGCCGAAGCGCGACGCTCCATCCCTCACCAGATCGAGGAACAGGATCGCCAGCACCGCGAGGCATGCGATCATGACGAGGAGGCCTGCGATCACGAACACCTTGTCGAGCTGCTTGCGCCAGCTCAAGGACGCGCGGATCTGCTCCAGGGTCATGGTCGCAACCGCGGCCATCAGTACGCCTCGCGGAAGCGACGCGTGAGGAAGAATCCGATCACATTGAACACCAGTGTGATCAGCATCAGGACCAGTCCCGCCGCGAAGATGCTCTGGTAGCCGATGCTGTCGTGCGGCAGGTCGCCGAGGCTCACCTGGACGATGTAGGCGGTAATGGTCGCGGCGGGCTCGGTGGGATCGAAGGTGAGCTGCGGCTGCATCCCGGCGGCGATCGCGACCACCATCGTCTCGCCGACCGCGCGCGAGATGCCGAGAATGTAGGCCGCCGCGATCCCCGACAGCGCCCCGGGCACGACCACGCGCAGCGCGGTCTGCAGCCGCGTCGCGCCCATCGCGTACGAGCCCTCGCGCCTGTAGCGCGGCACGGCGCGCATCGCGTCCTCGCTCACGGTCGCAACGTACGGCACGATCATCAGTCCGATCACCAGGCCTGCGCTCAACATGTTGAACCCGGGCAGCCCCGGGATCAGCTTCTGCAGCAGCGGCGTCACCATGAGCAGCGCAAAGTAGCCGTAGACGACAGTCGGCACGGCGCCGAGCAACTCGAGCACGGGCTTGACGGTCTCGCGCAGACGGTGCGGGGCGAATTCCGACAGGTAGATGGCGATCGTCGTGCCCACCGGGATTGCCACCAGCAGGGCCACGAAGGTGGTGGTGAGCGTGCCGGAAACGAGCGGCAGAATCCCGTAGCGGGCGTCGGCGAACAGCGGTGTCCACATCGTGTCCGTAAGGAACTCGCGGATCGAAACCGTGCGGAAGAAGGACGACGACTCGTAGACCAGGATGCACACGATCGCGATCGTGGTGAAGACGGCCACCAGTCCCGCCACGAGCAGCACCAGCTCGACGCCCCGGTCACGCCATTTGCGGAACCGTAGCGATGCGAGGCCACCGGCGATGTGCGTGGCAGGAACCGCGTTCATGCTGACCGACCGGTCACCGTGTCATGAGTGTCGAGGCGGTGCGCCCTGCGATCGCGGTGCGCCCTGTGATCGCGGCGCTCCCGGCGCCGCGGCGCGGTACTGTAACGCGCCAGGATTGCGAATTCGACTTTGCCGCCCGGGATCAGAGCTTGCCCTCGCGCGCGAGCAGCTCATCGATCGTGACGCCGACTTCCGGCACGCCGCCGAACACCGAGCCGAGCTTGCCGGCCTGCACGTGCTGCCAGGCGAGCTGGTAGGCCTTGTCGGGCAGCGGCAGATAGCCCACTTCGGCGACGAGCGGACCGCCTTTCGTGAGCATGAACTGCACGAACTCGCGCACCTCGGACCGCTTGAGCGACTCTTCCTTGACGTACACGAACAGCGGCCGCGAGAGGGGATTGTACGTGCCGTCGGTCACGGCTTCGAGGCTCGGCGCGACCGGACCCTTGCCGCCGTCGATCGGCACCGCGCGCATCTTGTCCTTGTGCGCGGCGTAGTAGGCGAAGCCGAAGTAGCCGATCGCGCTCTTGTTGTTCTCCACGCCCTGCACCAGCGTGTTGTCGTCCTCGCTCGCCGTGTAGTCGCCGCGGCTCGCCTTGGCCTTGCCGTTGACCGCCTCCGTGAAGTAGTCGAAGGTCCCGGAATCGGCACCCGGGCCGAACAGCATCAGCCGCTCGGCGGGCCACTCGGCGCGCACCTGCTTCCAGGTGGTCACTCGGCCCTGCGCGGCCGGTTCCCACATCTTCTTGAGGTCTGCCACCGCCAGGGTCTTGACCCAGGTGTTCTGCGGGTTGACGACCACGGTGAGCGCGTCGAAGGCCACCGGAATCTCGAGGTAACGGATTCCTGCCGCGCGGCACGCGTCCATCTCTTCCTTGAGGATCGGACGCGAGGCGTTCGACACGTCCGTCTCGCCACGGCAGAACTTCTTGAACCCGCCGCCGGTCCCGGACAGGCCCACGGTCACGCGCGTCTTGCCGCGCTTCGAGATCTGGAATTCCTCGGCGAAGGCCTCGGCGACCGGAAATACCGTGCTCGAGCCGTCCATCTTGATCGAGGCCTGCGCGCTCGCCGGCTCCGGTGCAGCCGCTGCCATCACCCCGGCGAAGAGCGCCGGCATCACCGCATTCCACCACAGCTTCATGGACTTACCCTCTCGGATATCAGCGCCGTCGCGGCGCGTGCTGATCGACAGCCGCGAGTGTGAGCCGCGCTCATGACAGGGATGTGACAGGAACCGAGCTTGTTCACGTGGCTAAGCTCCGCTATATAGCGCCGGCCCAGGATCGAGCTGGCCCTCCCGGCAAAGATTTCAAACGTATGTCAGACGCCCTCGAGTTGACCCTCGCACTGATCCGCCGGGCTTCGGTGAGCCCGCAGGACGAAGGCTGCCTGGACCTGATCGGCAGCCGGCTGATGGCCATCGGCTTCGACAACGAGCGGCTGGATTTCGGGCCCGTCGCGAATCTCTGGTCGCGGCGCGGCCGGGCCGCGCCCGTGTTGTGCTTCGCGGGCCACACCGACGTCGTGCCGGCGGGGCCGCCGCAGGACTGGTCGTCCGACCCGTTCGTGCCGCAGCTGCGCGATGGGCGCATCTATGGCCGTGGCGCCGCGGACATGAAGAGCGGGCTCGGGGCCATGGTGGTTGCGGCCGGGCGCTTCATCGCGCGGCACCCGGCGCACCACGGTACGCTCGCCTTCCTGCTGACCAGCGACGAGGAAGGGCTTTCGATCGACGGCACGCGACGCGTCATCGAGACGCTCGAGAGTCGCGCCGAACACATCGACTGGTGCGTGATCGGCGAGCCAAGCAGCCACGAGCTGCTGGGCGACACCATCAAGATCGGCCGGCGCGGCTCGCTCTCCGGACGGCTGACGATTCATGGCACGCAAGGTCACGTCGCCTACCCGCAGCTCGCCGACAACCCGGTGCACCGTTTCGCGCCGGCACTGGCGGAGCTGGTCGCCACGCGCTGGGACGAGGGCAACGAGTACTTCCAGCCCACGGGCTTCCAGGTGTCGAATGTGGCCGCGGGCACGGGTGCGCCGAACGTGATCCCGGGCGAGCTCAGGCTGCGATTCAATCTTCGGTTCTCGACCGAGCAGACGGTCGAATCGCTGCAGCGCGCCGTGATCGCGATCCTCGATCGCCACGGGCTCGACTACACCATCGAGTGGTTCGTCTCCGGTCAGCCGTTCCTGACCACGCCCGGCGTGCTGAGCGGCATCGTGTCGCGTGCCGTGCGCGAGGTGACCGGACGCACGCCGGCGACATCGACCACCGGCGGCACCTCCGACGGCCGGTTCATTGCGCCGACCGGCGCCCAGGTGGTCGAGCTGGGAGTGGTGAACGCCACCATTCACAAGATCGACGAATACGTGAACGTCGCGGACATCGACGTGCTGAGCCGGATCTACGAGCGTGTAATGGAGATCGCGCTCACCGACGCCGCAGGTTGACCACGATTCCCCACGCTCCGAGCGCGAGCAGCCAGCCGAGCACCCAGACGGGCATGCTCAAGCCCAGGAAGCGCCAGTCGATCTTGCCGCACTCGCCCGAGCCAGTCAGCACCTTCGCCAGGACCTCCCTGAGCGGCAGCACCTCGAGCATGTAGTCGAGGCTCGCGCCGCATTCCGCCACGCTCCCCGGCGGTTGCGTCGTGATCCAGACGTGGCGCGCGGCGATCGCTGCGCCGATCGCGGCGGTGAGCGCAATCAGTGCGGCCCACGCGACCGCGCCGGTGCGTGCGGGGCGATGCAGTGCCGCACCGAGAAACGCAAGCCCCGTGGCGAGCACGGCGATACGCTGCAGGATGCAGAGCGGACACGGCTCGAAACCGAGCACCTGCTGACTGTAGTGCGCGTACCCGAGCAGCGCGGCGCAGATCGCGAAGCCGATCAGATTGCCGGCGCGTCCCACCGGCACGCCCGGCGCAACCGCTGTCGTCACCGGACGCCGCCCGACCGCGCCGCGAGCGCCGTGGCGAGCTGCCGCTCCACGTCCTCCATCGACAGGTGTCGCACGTCCTTGCCGAGCACCATGTAGATCACGTACTCGCAGATGTTCTTGGCGTGATCGCCCACGCGCTCCAGGGCGCGGGCGACCCACAGCACGTCGAGCGCGCGGCGGATGGTTCGCGGGTCCTCCATCATGAACGTGATGCACTGCCGCTGGATCGCCTCGTACTCCTCGTCGACCTGCAGGTCGCGGCGAGTGATCGCGAGCGCCTGCTCGATGTCGAGTCGCGCGAACGCGTCGAGCGCATCGTGCACCATGCCCGCGACCAGCTCACCCATGTGCTTGATCTCGCGATAGCGGTCCGGTGCCCGCTCGACGCTCGCGAGCTTGGCGGCGATGTGACCCAGCTTCTCGGCCTCATCGCCGATGCGCTCGAGGTCGGTTATGGTTTTGATGATCGCGACCAGCAGCCGCAGATCCGATGCGGCGGGGTTGCGCGTCGCAAGAATCCGGCTGCAGTCGTCGTCGATCGCCACCTCCATCGCGTTGACCTTGTGATCGAGCTGCGCGACCTGCTCGCCGAGCAGGCCGTCGCCGGCCACCAGCGCCCGGGTGCCGTCCTGCAGCTGCTTCTCCACCAGCCCGCCCATCTGCAGGACGCTGGTGCGCACGCCCTCCAGGTCCGCATTGAAGCGGCTGTGGATGTGATGGGACAGATCGGCCGTTTCCATGACATCGCGCTCCGCAGGTGCCGCCCGTATACCTGAGGCCCGTTACAGCGGCAAGTAGGTCCTTGCGGGTAGCGGCACACGAGCGACCGCGCGCGTCTCGCGGCCGCCCGCGCCGGTCGCCCGCATCGTGCCGCTCAGTACTTCCAGTTCAGATCGAGCTGCAGCCGGTCGTAATCGAGCTCCGTGCCCACGTCCTTGTTCAGCGTATTGATGAAATACGTCAGGTTGACGGCGATGTTGCGCACCGGCGCATAGGCGCCGCGCAGCGCCCAGCCCTCCGTGTCGGTAAGACCGTTGCCGAAGTCCGAGTCGATGAACTGGCCAAACAACGCGTCCTTGCCGATCGACTGATACATCGCGGCCACTTCCCAGGTCCTGGGATTGCTCGCCCGGCCGAGACGGAATCCGGCGTTGTAGGCGGTGTCCTCCTCGACGCCGTCGGCCATGTTCTGCGCGTAGTTCGCGAAGAGCTGCAGGGGCAGGTTGCCGATCTGGGAATTGAATTCCGCGCCGAGCTCGCCGATCTCGTAGTCGAAGACCAGGAGGTTCGTCAGGCCATCATCGGCGAGAACGACCGTGTTGCCGTTGGCGCTGTTGTTGAAGAGCGGCGACTGGCCCTGACACCCGCTGCAATCGTAGTAGTGGCCGAAAGCGACCAGGTTGCTCGCCGCGAACATCGGTATCCTGAGGCCGAGCTGCGCGCCAAGGACGTAGGTGTCGGTGGAATCGCTGGTCGGATCGTCGCTGTGCCGCTCGTTGAGCCACCAGCCGTAGGCGTCGCCGAACAGGATGCCGCGCTCGAACTTCGCCGCCATGCCCTCGGGGTTGTAGTCGCTGTCGAAGAACAGCGACTGGCCCGGCCGGTAGAACGGGAGCGGCTGCTTCCCGAAGATCAGGTCGGCGCCCTGGGCGAAGGTCCAGTCCGCATACGCCTGGTCGAGGGCGATCGTCTTGCGCGTGCCGTTATCGTCGAGACTCTGGTTCGACGATCGCGGGTCGCCGCTTTCACCCGTCGACAGGGCAAAGGTCGTCTTGACGTGGTCGCTCACCTGGGCGTCGACGCCGAACCGCGCGCGGATGCGATGCCGGTAACGATCCTTCGCGTCCTCGATCCCATCGTCCGTGGCGATCTCGCGGTGAATTTCCTCGTGCCGATAGCGAAAATCGCCCCGTGCCTTGACTCTAGTGGCCCAGTCCGCGCCTTTGACCTTGCCGATCTCATTCGAGGAGACCGCCGCCTCCTCGCGCAGCTCCTTGGTCTGCGCCTTCAGATAATCCGTCTCGGCCTCGCGGCGTTCCGCCTGCGTCTTGAGTTCGGCATTTTCCGCCTGGAGCTGGGTATTGGTGGCTTCAAGGCGGTTGAGTCGTTCGGTCAGCGCCTGCAACTGCGTCTGCATGGCCTCGAGCTCCGACCGCGACTGGGCTCCGGCCTCCTGACCGGCCAGCATGAGCACGGCGGCGGCGGCGGTCGCCAGGACGGTTGTTTTCACGTTGCGCACCTCGCGATTTCTTCGGACATTGGCGCGCCGAGTGGCAAGTTAGGACGACGGCGCTCGGAAGGCTTTATAGGAGTCCTTTGTTACAGCCAGGTTTCATGATCGTGTCCGGACTGCGACGGATCGCCGTTTCAGGCGGACCGGCGGGTGCTCAGGCACGCGCGAGAATCTCGCGTGGAGAGACCCGGCTGGCGGGAAAGCGGCAGCTGAAGGTGCTGCCCTTGCCTTCGACGCTGCTCACTTCGAGCCTCCCGCCGTGGCGCTGCAGCGCGTGCTTGACGATCGCAAGCCCCAGACCGGAGCCACCGAGCTTGCGTGAGCGCCCCGCGTCGACGCGGTAGAAACGCTCCGTCAGACGTGGCAGATGCTCCGGGGCGATACCGATCCCGGTGTCGCGGACTTCGACGTTGCCCCCGCGCTCGTCCACCCACCAGCGTACGTCGATGCGCCCATCGAGGGGCGTGTACTTGGTGGCGTTCGAGAGCAGGTTGGAGAAGACCGAATGCAGTTCCGCCTCCGATCCGAGCAGCATCGCGTCGCTGTCGAGGGTCAGGAACACCGGCGCCGTCGGCTCGGGTCCGGCCATGATCTCCTTGCGCAGCAGCGCGAGCAGGCCGGCGACGTCCACCGGCACGCGGTCCGCTTCGTTGCCGGACGCCTCGAGCCGCGACAGCTCGAGCAGATCGTGCACGATTTGACCCATGCGCTCGGACTGGCGGCGCATCTCCTGGACCGGCGCCCGCCAGGCCGGATCGAGGCCCGGGTCCTCGGCGAGCGAGTCGAGATAGCCGCTGACCACCGTCAACGGCGAGCGCAGCTCGTGCGAGGCGTTGGCGACGAAGTCCTTGCGCATCGAATCGATGCGCGCCTCGGCCGTGACGTCGCGCACCAGCAGCAACTGCAGGCTCGCGGGACTGGTAGTGACCAGCCGGAACGACAGCCACAGCTCGCCGTTCTTCGTGAAGCGGATCCGCGGTGGCGGTCCCTGACCCGCCCGGTCCAGGTACTCGATGAAGTCGGGCACGCGTATCAGGTTGTCGATCCGCAAACCGTAGTCCGCCTTCCGCTTCAGGCCCAGCCAGCGGCTCGCGGCGCGGTTGAACCACGCGATCTCCCGGTTCGGACCGAGGAGGATCGCCCCGTCGGGCATCGCGGTCGTCATGCGGCGGAACTCGCGCAGCAGCGCGAGCGTGCGACGCTTGTGGTAGACCTTGCGGCGATAGAGCCGATCGACGATCGCGACGATCTCGCCCCACAAACCGCCGAAGTGTGGCGCAGGCCGGCTGGCGCGCGAACGCAGCCAGCGATCCAGACGCAGCAGGTTGCTGCCGTGTCGCAGCACCATCAGCGCCAGCACGAACGCCACCGCGCTCAGCGGCCGACCCGCGATCAGGCCGATCAGCCAGGCGATCGCAAGCACCGTGAGGCTCGCGACGAGGAATCGCCAGGCGGGCTTGGACACTGCTGCTCCGGCGGGCGCCGCGGCCTACTCCGGCCGTGTGGAGAAGCGGTACCCCGAGCCGCGCACGGTCTGTACCAGCGCGTCGCGACCCGAGGGCTCGAGCGCCTTGCGAAGCCTGCGGATGTGCACGTCCACCGTGCGCTCCTCCACGTACACGTTGCCGCCCCAGACGCGGTCGAGCAGCTGGCCGCGCGAGTAGACTCGCTCCGGGTGCTCCATGAAGAACTGCAGCAGCCGGTATTCCGTCGGCCCGAGCGGCACGCTCTGCTCGTCGACCGTCAAGCGATGGCTGGCCACGTCGAGCACCAGGCCGCCGGCCTCCAGGGCTTCGCCGGCCGCGGCGGCCGAGCTGCGTCGCAGGACGGCATTGATCCGTGCCAGCAGCTCACGGGGGCTGAAGGGCTTGGTCACGTAATCGTCCGCACCGCCCTCGAGCCCCGAGACCTTGTCGTGCTCGTCCGCGCGGGCGGTGAGCATGATCACCGGGAGATCCTGCGTGTCCTTGCCGCGCTTGACCGCGCGCGTCAGCTCGAGTCCGCTCTGGTCCGGCAGCATCCAGTCGATCAGCAGCAGATCCGGCCGCGCGTCGGCGATGCTGGCGCGGGCCGAGGCGCAATCCTCCGCCTCGCGCACCTCGAAACCCGCACGCCGCAGTCCGAACGCGATCATGTCGCGTATCGGCTTTTCGTCCTCGACGATCAGAATCTGCTTCCCTGTCATCCGATCACGCTCCGGCCGATTGCAGGCGCATTACAAGGGCCGATTATTGCAGTGGCGTGACAGGTCCGGTCTGTGCCGTAGCAACTTCGTCACGGAGATAGACGGGCTGGACCGCCTCGGCGGTCACCGCTTCGCCCGCCATGAGGCCTGCGAGGCCCAGGCGCGCCACTGCATCCGCCCGCGGATGCAGATCGTGCAGCGCGAGACCGCGCGCCGCGAGCGCGCGACGGAGGTCCTGATGGCGGACGAGGCCGTTGCCGCCGACGTGCGCCGCGTCCGCGGCGGCGAGCACGGCCTCGGGCGAACCGACGCGTTCGCGGTCGAGCGTGCGCAGCGAGCCGTCGCGGTCACGGGCGAAGCGAGCGAAGTAGAGCTCACCCATGCGCGCCGCGTTGCAGACCAGGATCCGCTCGTGGGGTGCCGCCGGCACCCGCTCGGCAACTGCCGCGAGACTCGAAACGGCGACGACGCGCAGTCCTGCGGCGTAGGCCAGTCCCTGCGTGACGCCGGCCGCGATGCGCAGCCCGGTGAACGCACCGGGACCGCGTCCGAAGGCAATCGCGTCCAGATCGGTCAGCATGAGCCCGGCGTCGCGCAGCAGGGATTCGACGTAGGGCAGGATGAGCTCTGCGTGCCCGCGCTC
>JBQGDL010000005.1:0-8305 GCA_052039045.1 Steroidobacteraceae bacterium | reverse complement strand
TCGACTCGCTGCTGCGCCGCCTCAACCTGCCGCAGGTGGCAATTCTCGGCATGTCCCAGGGTGCGCGGGCGGCGCTCGCGGCCGCCGCAGGGCCGCTCAAGCAGCGCGTCGCCTGCCTGGTTCTCGACGGCGCGCCGTTCGACGCCAGCGAGGACGCCGAACCCGACGTGCCCCTCGACCGCTACCGCGAGCTCGCCCGTAACGCGGGCGTCGACGCCGTGCGCAGCGAATGGCGCGCGCATCCCTTCGCCCGGCTGCGCACCGAAGAGCGTGCGGCACACGAGCTTCTGGCGCGCATGATCGCGCGCTATCCAGGCGCCGATCTGCTGTCGGGTTCGCCGCCCGCGCGCGCCATGGACGTGCGCGCACCCGAGATCCCGACACTGGTGCTGAACGGCGCCTGCGACACGCCGCGGCGTCGCGCGATGGGCGATGAGTTGCAGCGCAAGTTGCCCGGCGCCGAGCGGCTGCTGATTTCCGACGCCGGGCATCTGCCGAATCTCGACCAGCCCGAGGAATACAATCGGCGGGTGCTCTCGTTCATCGAGCGACACGCCCTTGCAGGCCACGAGCGCGCCGATGCGTAAGGTCCTCGTTCTCTACTACAGCAGCTACGGGCATATCGAAGCGATGGCCCGCGCTCAGGCCGAAGGCGTCGGCAGCATCGCCGGCATGCAGGTTGTCGTAAAGCGCGTGCCGGAGCTCGTGCCACTCGAGGTGGCCAGGGCGTCCGGCTTTCGCCTCGACCAACCCGCGCCGATCGCCGCGGTGGAAGAGCTCGCGGACTACGACGCGATCATCTTCGGCACGCCCACCCGCTTCGGAAACATGGCGTCTCAGATGCGCAATTTCCTCGACCAGACCGGGCCGTTGTGGGTGAGCGGGGGGCTCGTCGGCAAGATCGGCAGCGTGTTCTGCAGCACGGCCAGCCAGCACGGCGGGCAGGAGACCACGATCACCTCGTTCCACCTCACGCTGCTGCATCACGGAATGATCGTGGTGGGACTGCCGTATACCTACCGCGAGCTCTCCACCATGGGCGAGATCACTGGTGGCACGCCCTACGGCGCGAGCTGTGTGACGGGGGTGGGTGACACGCTGCGTATGCCGACGCCGCTCGAGCTCCAGCTGTGCCGCTACCAGGGCGAGCACGTGGCCAGGATCACCGCGCGGCTGCAGCCCCAGACCTGACCGGGAGGACCGATGTACGCGCTGACGGCCGCCGATTTCGAGACCTGGCTGCGCGGCTACAAGCGCGCCTGGGAGGGACGCGACTCCTCCGCCGCCGCGGCGCTGTTCACGCCCGACGCGGAGTACTACTGGACGCCCTTCGATCCGCCACAGAAGGGCAAGGAGGCGATCGCCGCGGTGTGGTCCGCCGCGGTGCAGGGACAACGCGACATCACCTTCGACTCCAGCGCGCTCGCGACATCGGGCGCGCGCGGCACGGCCCACTGGCATGCGCGGTTCACGGCGGTGCCCGCCGGCACGCCGGTGGAGCTGGACGGCATCCTGATCGCGGAATTCGCCGCCGCCGGGCAGTGCCGGATTTTCCGCGAATGGTGGCACCAGGGCGGCACGCGCGCCTGATCGCCATGAGCGCAGCGAAGATGCCGTCCCCGGCCGGCGCGACGCAGCCAGCGCCGCCGACGCCGTTCCGCTTCTACGACAACCGCCAGAAGTACCTGGCATTCGTCAACACCTGCAACGAGAAATCGGCGATCGCGCGGCGCGCCGCCGACGAGCTGCGCAACATCCGGCCCACGCCGCCGGCGCTGCGCATTTTCGACGCGGGAATGGGCGACGGTACCGTGCTCGCCGGGTTGATGCGCGCCACGCATCGCCTGCATCCGAACGTGCCGGTGCTGGCGGTTGCCAAGGAGATCAGCCTCGAGGACGTACGACTCGGTCTCGAGAAGGTTCCCGATCGCCTGGTGGAGCATCCGGCCACCGTGGTGGTGGTGACCAACCTCAATTACTCGGAGGCGCCGCGGCTGATGCCGCGCAACGTGCACGATGCCGCCGCGCTCAACTGGCAGGAGGTCGCCCTGGTGGGCCTCACGGCCCACGAGTACGCCGAGCAGATCGAGGATCTGGCGCCGCTGCTCGCGCACGGCTGGCAGACGAAGACCAGTGCAAAAACCGGCAATCCGGTGTACGAGCGACCATCGGTGCTGGTTCTGTACCGCGAGGACCATCGCTTCCTCCTCGACGACGTGATCCCCCGCCCCGGGCGCAGCTTCGAGTGCTACGACCTGGTGATCGCCTCGCAACCGTGGCGCGCGCGGATGTCGGCGCAGTTCAAGGCGCAGAAGGTACTGGCGCCGCTGGCGCGCAGCCTGGCGTCTGGTGGGCGGCTGCTGGCGATCCAGTCCTGGGGGCGCGACGCCGGACTCGAGATCGTGCGGCGACTGTGGCCGGACGAGAACCCCTTCGGGGTCGACCGCCACGAGCTGCTCGCGGCATTGCGCGACGAGTTGGGCCGCGATGCGCGCAACTATTCGCTGACGGCGCGGCCCGACGACAAGGCTGTGTTCCGCTACTACATGCACACGCTGCCGACGGAAATCGGTGACCGCATCGGCACCTCGACGCTGTTCGCGGCATGGAACGCGGCGATCTACGTCAACCAGATCGAGGACGAGCGGCTGGACGCCGTCATGGCCGACAGCGCGTATCTCGAGGCCACCCAGAGCGTGTTGCAGAAGCACGGCAGCCTATGGTTCAACGACGAGACGTTCGTCGTGGTGAACCGGCGGACGTGATCACGGAGCCCGCGAGCGTGCCGCGCGCGCCCGATACCAGCGGCGAACTGCGGCGGCGGATCGTGCAGCTCGCGGACGTGGCGTCGATCGAGCTGACGGCAGGCGACGAGGCGCCGGTCGCGGAGCTCGCTGCCGAGCTGCCGCCCGGCGCGACCGTGTACGTTGCGCATCCGCCGAAGGCGACCCTCGAGGACGTCGTGCGCGCATCGCTTGCCGTCGAGGCGGCAGGCCTGCGCGCCTGCCCGCACCTCGTCGCCCGACGCATCGAAGATCGTGACGCGCTGCAGTCGGCATGCGAGCGGCTCGCGACGGCGGGCGTCGACCGGGCGCTGGTGGTCGCGGGCGACCGCGACCGGCCTGCCGGACCGTACGGCTCCTCGCTCGATCTGCTGCGCACGGATCTGCTGAGGCAGCACGGGCTGACGCATGTCGGCGTGGCGGGACACCCGGAAGGACACCGCGCCATCGGGCAGACGCTGCTGTGGCGTGCGCTGCACGACAAGCAGGTCCTGGCGAAGCGCACCGGCCTCGAGATGCACGTCGTGACCCAGTTCGGATTCGACCCGGCGGCGCTGGCCGCCTGGGATGGATGCCTGCCCGAGCACGGCGTCAATCTTCCGGTGCACGTCGGCATGGCCGGCCCGGCCTCGCTGTCGCAGCTGATCGCCTACGCGATGCAGTGCGGCGTCGGCGCCTCACTGCGCGGGACGATGCAGAGCATCGCTGCGATGCGCAACGTCGCGGGGCTCGCGACCTCGCCGGATCAGATGCTTGCCCGTGTCGCCCAGCAGGCCGGCAGCGCCGCGACGCGGATCGCGGGCGTGCACTTCTATTCGTTCGGTGGCGCGGTTGCGACGGCGCGCTGGGTGCGCGCGGTCGCCGCCGGGCGCTTCGAGATGAGTCCGGGCGCCGGCGGGTTCGCGCTGCTCGACTGAGGGGCCGCTCGGCGCGAGCCGCGAGGGATCCTATACTCGGGCTCCGATGGGCATGGATACCCTCAACCGACGGGACTTCCTCGCACACAGCATCGTGGCGGGCGTGTCGGTCCTGATCGCCCAGCCTGGCAGCCCGGCATTCGGGGCGTTGCTCGAGGAGAAGCGGCTGCGGCCGGCGGCGTGGGACCCCGCGACCCGCCGCATGCATCACCGCGTCGACGCCGTCGCGAAGGTCACGGGCGAGAAGATCTTCAGCATCGATATGCGCTCGCGCGATCTGCCCGGCTGGCCGCGGCTGCAATCGCACGCGATGCTGCTGCGGGTGACCCGCGCTGACCGCGCCTACGCGGGCTTCGACCTCGCGCCGCTCGGCGCGGAGTTGCAGCCGGACCGGATCGTCACGGCCGCCGATCTCGAGCGCGACCAGATCGCCTTCCCGCCCTTCTACGGGCCCGACATGCTGCTCCCCGAGGGACAGACGCCCGCCTATCTCGGTCAGGCCGTGGCGTATCTGATCTGGGACGAGTTTGCGCGGTTCCGCGCCGCCAAGGCGCGGCTCAAGTTCCGCGATGACCTGATCCGCTGGGGCGACGAGACCGGTCCGGTCGAGCGCGAGCCCTGGGGCAGCTTCCGCTACGTGCGCGTCGGCGGCGAGACGGCGGCGGACGAGGATTTCTATTCGAGCCTGAAGGACGCGCCGCTCCTGCCGGTCGGCTATCAGAAGCAGGTGCCGCAGTGGCCCGACGCGCAGGCCGCCGGCGCCGTCGAGGCCGCGGGAATGGCCTATGCCGCAGCGATGGCCGACGAACTCGAGGCGCCCGGCAGAAATCTGGTCGTCCTGGCGCGCGAGTACCTCTCGCAATCGATCGACACCGCCGCATTCGAGGCCGACAACGGCAACGGCTGGTACGACACGGACACGGCGACGCTGCACCTCGTCACCGCCACGCAATCGCCGCATGAGATCGCCCAGGAGGGCGCGCGGCTGCTCGCCACGAGCCGGTTCGGCGTCCACCGCCTGGTGCTGCATCCCTGTTACACCGTGGGCTACGGCTCGAAGGACCACAACCCGTTCCCCTTCTACGCGCTGGTGGCCGCGCTGTACGGCGAGGGCCAGCCGGTGCGCCTGGCCAACGACCGTTACGAGCAGTTCCAGGCGAGTCTCAAGCGACACAGCTTCCGCGTTCGCTACCGGCTCGGGGTCGACCGCGAGAGCGGCAAGTTCCAGATCTTCCAGGGGGAGCTTACGGGCGACGGCGGCGGACGGCGCAACTTCTCGCCATCCGTCGGGCTGGTCGCCGCAACGGCGGCGCAGTCGATCTACTACTTTCCGCGCAGCGATCTTGCCAGCACGATGCTCGCCTCGCGCGCTCTCGACGCCGGTTCGGCACGCGGCTACGGCACGCTGCAGGCGATGAGCGCGACCGAGATGCTGGTCGACGAGGCAGCCGCGGCGCTCGAGCTCGACCCGATCGAGCTGCGGCGTCGCAACGTATTCAGATCAGGGATGAAGAACACGCAGGGTGCAATCCCGGGCGGCGCCCTGCGTGCCGACGAGGTCCTCGAGCGCGCGGCCCGCCACCCGCTGTGGCGGGACCGCAGCGCGCACAAGACCGCCTTCGAGGCCTCGCACCCCGACCGTCTCTACGGTGTGGGCTTCGGCTGCGTGCAAAAGGACTTCGGCACCGGCGCCGAAGCGGCATTCGTCGAGGTCTCGCTCGCGGCGGACGGCCGCATCGCGCTCAGGCACTACGCGGTCGAGATGGGAACCGGCATGGCCACGAGTCAAGCCGCGCTCTGCGCGCGGTGGCTTGGCCGGCCGGCGGACGAGGTTCGCACCGCCGTGTCGGACTGGCCGGAGCTGCCGATGTTCGCCAGCCACGACCCGTGGCTCATGCCCCAGGACGTTCAGGACCGCGAGCAGGACAATCCGCGCTGGACCCCGAATCTGCTGAGCCCGAGCAGCGCGAGCAACTCCGCCTACTTCTGCGGCCACGCCACGCGCGAAGCCGCGCGGCTCGTGTTCACCGAGGGTCTCTGGCCGGCTGCGCGTGCCATCTGGTCGGACGGTTATGGCGGCGGACAGCTCGCGCCGCTCGTCGTGCGTCCCGAGGATGCGCGCTGGCTCGCGGGCCGGCTGACCGCCGGCGGTCTCGCGCCGCTTGCGCTCGAGGAGCTCGCCGCCCGGGCACATGCGCTGGGGCTGGTCACCGGCGCGATCGTGCACACCTTCAATCGCTGGCAGTGGGCGGAAGCGGAATTTGCGCTCGCCGGTGGATCGCAACGCCTGCCGATCGACGGCCTTGCGCTGCGCTACGGCGGCGGCGAGGTCACCGGGCCCGGCGAAAGAACGGCCAACGGTTATCGGGTGCTCGATCGCACACGTGTGTATTACCCGGCGGCGCAGCGCAACAACGCGGGCGTGGTCTATTACGCGACGATCGGCACACTGGCCGAAGTCGCCGTGCACCGGGACAGCGGTGTCGTCGAGCTGCTGAACCACCATTCCATCCTGGAGTGCGGCAATCAGATCGTGCCGGAGCTGGTCTCCGGTCAGCTGCAGGGCGGGCTGGCGATGGGCATCGGTCACGCGCTGCACGAATTCCTGCCGCTGTACGAGGACGGACCGGGGAGCGGCACCTGGAACTTCAACCGCTACCAGCTGCCGCGCGCGAGCGACGTCGCGGTGTGGACCCAGACCGCCGAGATGCTGCCGCCGCTGTCGGAGACCGATCCGCCAAAGGGCATGGCTGAGGTGGTCATGATCGCCGTCGTGCCGGCGATCGCGAATGCGATCGCCCATGCAACCGGGCAACGCTTCCGCGAGCTGCCGGTCACGCCGGACAAGGTGCTCGCGGCACTCGCGCCGCCCAAGAACCGGAAGTCGCGATCATGAGCAGCGAACCCGAGACTACGAGCGTACAGCCTGCGACAGTGCGGCTCGCGCTCGAGATCAACGGCAAGCGCTACGGCCCCGTCGAGGTGCCCGAGGACATCTCGCTCGCCGAGGTGCTGCACGAATACCTGGGGCTCACCGGCACGCGCGTCGTCTGCGGCCAGGGCGTCTGCCGGGCGTGTGTCGTGATCGTCGACGACGCGGATGGAAGCCACCTGATCCCGGCTTGTGTCACGCCGGCGCGCGCGCTCGAAGGCCGCAGGCTGCGCACGGTCGAAGGGCACGCGACGCGCGATGCCGTGGGCGCAGTCGTGGAGCTCTCGCCGGTGCAGCTGGCGTTCATCGATCACTACAGTTTCCAGTGCGGGTTCTGCACGCCCGGTTTCGTCAACGCGGCGACGGTGCTCGTGGAGCGGCTGCGCGCCAACCCGATCGCGCGCGCCGAGCTCGAGGCGGCGATCACCGAGGCGCTCGACCCGCATCTGTGCCGCTGCACCGGCTACGTTCGCTATTACCAGGCGGTGCGCGACCTCGCGCTCGCAACGCCGGGTCTGGTGCGGGACGCCTGACCGCTGCCGCGCTCGACCCGCGCCTCAGTGCGCCGGAGCGGCGAACGGCAGCCAGCCGTGCAACGCGTGCTGCTCCGGCGCGAGCCACGGCCCGGCGAGCGTCAGGACCGCGCCCACGAGCAGCATGGCGCCGACGAAGGGCCGCGTGAGGCGCGGCACCCCCGGCGAGCCGGCGCGCGCCAGGCCCAGCGAGGTCGCGAGCATCACCGGGAGCGTGCCGAGGCCGAAGGCGCCCATGGTGAGCGCGCCGCTCAGCGGACTCGCCTGCAGCGTCGCGATCAGCAGCACCGTATAGACGAAGCCGCAGGGCATCCAACCCCACACCGCGCCGAAGGCGAGCGCGCGCAGCGGCGTGGCGACCGGCAGCAGCCGGCGGCCGAGGGGGGCAAGCCGCCGCCACAGTCGTTCGATGAGCCGCGCGCCCGGATCGCGAACGCGGCCCAGCACGACCAGCGCGGCAAGCAGCATCGCTGCGGCCGTCAGCATGCGCAGCGCCCGGCTCACCGCCTCGGCGTCCGCCGTTGCGGCGAGGCCGCCCGCAAGCGCTCCGAAGAGCAGCCCCGCCATCGCGTACGAGCCGATGCGCCCCAGCTGGTAAGCGACCAGCAGCGAGCGGCGCGGGCGACCGGCAGCGTCCTTAGCGGTGGCAAAACCCAGTGCCGCGGTGATGCCGCCGCACATGACGAGGCAATGCCCGCCTGCGGCGAGACCGAGCAGCAGCGCCGCCCCCGCGCTGAGGGTCGCGGTCACCGCTCCGGCTCCTCGGGGGCGGTGTCGTCCAGCGGCAGGAGGCCCGGCGTGTCCAGGTCGTCGAACTGATCGTGGTCGACTGCCCAGAAGAACGCCCAGATCGCGCCCGCGAGCAGCGCGAGCGACAACGGGATCATCACCAGCAGCGCGTTCATGCCGCCCCTGCCGGGTGCGTGACATCCGTGGCGCGCGGCTCGCGCACAGCGGAGGGTTTGCGGCCGATGCGCAGTGAGTTGAGCACGACGGCGATCGAGCTCGCCGACATGCCGGCGGCAGCCAGCCATGGATGCACCAGCCCGAGCGCTGCGAGAGGCATCGCCGCGAGGTTGTAGCCGAGCGCCCAGCGATGATTCTGGCGCAGCCTCGCGAGCGCCTCGCGGGCAAGCGTTC
>JBQGDL010000004.1:0-16340 GCA_052039045.1 Steroidobacteraceae bacterium | reverse complement strand
GCAATTAATCCAACGAGAAACAGCAGCAAAAGAACTTTCATTCCCTATCGCTCCGACCGAGTTGCGGCGCCGTCCCCTTCTGCGCCCCCTTCCCTGTTTGTATATGGATGTGGCGCCTTTCCTGGCGGTAAAGGTGAGGATGCCACCGCTGCCCGCCTTGCACAATCGCGATTCGGCCCGATCGGATGAAATTTCTGCTACAGCCGGTGCGGCGGCGCCTGCCGGGAGCGGCTGCGGGCGCTTCGGCCCGCCACGGGGTGGGCCGGCGGCCCGGGACGGCACGGGAGCGCCGCCTCCGGCGCGGTCCCGCGCGGGGGCCTACCAGTGAATCCCGCGCATGATGCCCGCGAAGATCATCGCCTCGCGCGGCGGCGGCCGCTGCTCTTCCTCCTTGCGCCCCTGCGCCGCGGCGGAATCCGGGAACATGCGGAAGGCGGAATTCATCACCACCTCGGACATCTTCGGCATGAAGAGGTGCATGACCTCGGCCGCCACGCCCAGGCGCGTGGCGATGCGCTGCGGGCGGCGGATGATCGCGTCGGCGATCATGTCCGCCGCTTCCTCCGGCGTGATGATGGTGGGCATGTCGGCGTAGATCCTGGTCGGCGCGATCATCGGTGTGCGCACCAGCGGCATGTTGATGATCGTGAAGTGCACGCCTTCGTCGTGGAACTCCGCCGCCGCGCAGCGAGCGAATGACTCGAGCGCGGCTTTCGAGGCGACGTAGGCGGAGAACCGCGGGGCGTTGCTCAGCACGCCGATCGAGGAGATGTTGACGACGTGGCCGGACTTGCGCGCGGTCATGGACGGCAGCAGGTTGAGCGTCAGCCGCAGACAGGCGAAGTAGTTGAGCTGCATCGTCCGCTCGAAGTCGTGGAAGCGGTCGTAGGACAGATTGATCGAGCGCCGGATCGAGCGGCCGGCGTTGTTGATCAGGATGTCCACGCCGCCGAAGTCCTTGAGTATCTCGCGCGCCAGCCGGTCGTTGGCGGCGTAGTCGGTGATGTCGCAGGAGTAGGTCTTCACGTGCCCTCCGCGGCCGGCGATGTGCTTGCGCACCTCGGCCAGCTTTTCCTCGTCGCGCGCCACGATCACGACCTTGCCGCCGGCGTCGGCGATGCGGATCGCGGCGGCTTCGCCTATACCTGAGGATCCGCCGGTGATCACCACCACCTTGTCCTTGACCGCGCCCCTGAGGCTGCGATCGATCGACAGATCCGGGTCGAGGTGCCGCTCCCAGTAATCCCACAGCCGCCAGGCGTAGTCCTCGAGGGGTGGAACCCGGATCCGCGCCTTTTCGAGCAGCGCCTGCGTCGCACTCGAATCGAAGCGAGTCGGATAGTTCATGAACTGCAGCACGGCACGCGGCACCTGCACGTCGCGCAGCGCCTGATCGATCACGTTCTGCAGCGGCTTGTAGCGGGCGATCGCGGCGGACAGCCCCTCCGGTACCATCTCGAACACCTTGGGATCGATACGCAACGCCATTTCGGGCGCGTGCGCCGCGCGCGCGAAGATGTTGAGCACCTCGCCCACGCGCATCACGCGCGGGTCGGTGAGGTGGAAGCACCGTCCGTTCTTGCCCTTGAGGTGCGCGAGGTGGACCAAGGCGTCGACGACGAAGTCGACCGGGACGAGATTCAGGTAGCCGCCCTCGACACCGATCAGCGGCATCCAGCGCGGCCACGATTCCCGCAGCTTCTGCAGGGCCTTGAAGAAGTAGTACGGCCCGTCGATCTTGTCGATCGAGCCGGTCTGCGAATGGCCGACCACGACGCCGGGCCGGTAGATGCGGAAGGGCACGCGTGCGTTGGCGCGCACCAGCCCTTCCGAATCGTGCTTGGTGCGGTGATACGGATGGTCGAGCTCCTCGGCCTCCTCGAACATGTCCTCGGTGAACGTACCGGGGTACAGCCCCGCGGCGGCGATCGAGCTCACGAAGTGAAAGCAGCCGGCGCCCACCGCATGCGCGAAGGCGAGTGCGTGCTCGGTGCCCAGGATGTTGGCGCGGTGCATGGCCTCGGCGCTGGCCTGGATGTCGTACACCGCGCCGAGGTGGAACAGGTGTGCGACCTTGCCCTTGAGCTTACGCAGCTCGGCGGGTGCGACACCGAGGCCGGCCTGGGCGAGATCCCCCTTGACGGCGATCACGCGCCGGGCGGCCTGCGGCCCCCAGAACTCGCGCAGCTCGTCGAGCTTGCCGACGGAGCGCCCGCGCACCAGGACGTATACGGTGCCTCTGCCACGCGCAAGCAGCGCGCGTACCAGGTGGCGCCCGATGAACCCGGTCGCGCCGGTCACGAAGTAACTCATGTCTTCTCCCAGGCGAGTGCGGCCAGACGCCGATGCCGGTTTTTGCGCCTACCATAGGAGCGGTCCCGGGAGAGGTCAACGCCGCCATGGCCGCAGCGCATTACGAACGGATGTCCAGCGTCGACACGGCGTGGCTCCGGATGGACTCGCCGGTGAACGCGATGGTGATTCTGGGCGTCACCGTCACCGAGACGCCGATTCCGCCCGCCGCTTTCCGCCGGCTGGTGACCGAACGCTTCCTGCGTTTCGCTCGCTTCCGGCAGCGTCCGGTCACCGACGCGTTGGGCGCGGCCTGGGTCGAAGACGAGCATTTCGACCTCGATGCGCACGTCCACGTGGTCGGGCTGCCGGATCCGGGCGGCCGCGCGCAGCTCCAGGCGCTCGCCGCGGATCTGGCAAGTCAACCGCTCGATGCCGCGCGTCCGCTGTGGCAGCTGCACCTCGTCGCCGACTACGAAGGGGGCAGCGCCTGGATCATGCGCATGCACCACTGCTATGCCGACGGCATCGCCATGATCCGTGTCCTGCTGTCGATGACGGAGACGACGAAAACCGCGGCGGCGAACCCGGCGCCCGTGCGCGGCGCGCGCCAGCCGGCGGCGGCGCCGCTCTCCGACTGGATGGGGCAGATCTCGCGCGCCGCCGGTGCGGCGATCGGGACGACGCTCACCGAGGGCGCGCGGCTGATCGAGGCCGGCCTGCACCAGGCGTTGCATCCGCAAGAGGCAGCGATGCTTGCACGGCAGGCGGGCGGCACGGTCAACGAGCTTGCCCGGCTGATCGCGGTACCCGACGATCCGCCTACGCCGCTTCGCGGCGCGCTGTCCGGCCGCAAGGCGGTCGCCTGGACCGCCCCTTTGCCGCTCGAAGACGTCAAGTCGCTCGGGCGCGCGCTGGAGTGCACGGTCAACGACGTGCTGATGTCGACGGTCGCCGGCATGCTCGGCGCCTGGCTGCGCGAGCAGGGCTACGACACGCTGGGACTCTCGGTCCGCGCCGCAGTTCCGGTCAATCTGCGCGACGGGACGGCGCCGGTCTCGCTCGGCAATCGGTTCGGTCTGATCTTCGTCGACATGCCGCTCGGGGTGGCGAACCCGCTGCGGCGGTTGTACGCGATGCACTCGACCCTGGCCGCGCTCAAGGGCTCGCTGCAGCCGTCGATGACGCTCGCGGTACTGGGGCTGCTCGGCAGGCTGCCCGCCGCCGTGCAGGCGCCCGCAGTCGAGCTCTTCAGCCGCAAGGGCACGGCTGTGGTTTCGAACGTGCCTGGACCGAAGGGGCCGCTCTACATCTGTGGCCAGAGGATCACGGAAATGCACTTCTGGGTGCCGCAGAGCGGCTCGATGGGCCTCGGCATCAGCCTGCTCACCTATGCCGGGCAGGTGTACGTCGGGATGATCGCCGATCACAATCTCGTCGCGGAACCGCAGCGTGTGGTCGATCTGTTCGCGCCGGAGCTGGAGCGGCTGCGCGAGTCCGTCGGCGTGCTTGCGCGCGGAAGGAAGCGAACCGCTGCGAAGGCGCGTCGGAGCGCGCCCCTGAGAAGCGCCGCGGCGAAACCGCGCGCGGGCGGGCGAAAGGCACTCGGAAAACCCACACCGCGCGGTGAGACTCGCAAGGATCGGCCGAAGCGACCCACGGCCGCGGGAAATGTGCGCTCTCCGACGGGTTCGAAACCATCGGATTGACACGAGCCTGAGCACGGCTAGGATGCGCGCTCGTCGATCGGTGATCCGATGGCTGTGAGTGCCTGGCAATCGATGGCTGCACGCAAGCGCAATGCCGCATCGGGCGAGCCCGTCCGTGCCGGGTCCGACGCGTGAGGTTCCGCACATCGTCGGCCGGCGAGCGGTCCCGCCGTCGTGTCGAACCGGGCACCCTGCACAAGCTGCTCACGCGCAATGCCGAGCTGCGCGAGGTGTTCCGCGACCAGCCCGCCCTCGCACGGCGACTCGAGCAGCTGCAGGACTGGCAGTCGCGGCGACTGTCGCGCACACACGCCGACCTGCACTCGGATCAGCGCTACCGCGCCGCGGTCGCTTTCTTCACCGACGAGCTCTACGGGTCCGGCGATCCGCGGGCCCGCGACCGTGACCTGCTGAAAGTCGAGCGCATGATGGAGCGGCTGCTGCCGCCCGATGCATTGACGGCGCTGTGCCTCGCGATCGAGCTGGAGGTGTTGTCGCAGGAGCTCGACGCCGAGCTGACACGCGCGCTCTCCGAGGGCGATATCACCGAGGCGACCTACGCGCGCGCTTACCGCGCCGTCGGGCGCCGCGCCGATCGCGAGCGGCAGATCGAGCTCATGTATCGGATCGGCCAGTATCTGGACGGCGTGGTGCGCAAGCCCATCGTGCGGGCGCTGGTGCATCTCGCGCGCGGGCCGGCGCACGCCGCCGGTTTCGGCGGGCTGCAGGACTTCCTCGAGCGCGGTCTGGCGGCATTCGAGCGCATGGGGGGAGCCGCGCAATTCCTCGGCACCATCCGCGATCGGGAGCGCCAGGCGATGGAGGCGATCTTCGCGCAGGCCGATGACGCGGCTGCGGACACGTCCGGCCGCCGGGGCGGGTCCGTCGCATGAGCCGCTCCGGTAAACGACTTCTAGGCTGGCGTCGCGCCGCGGTGCAGGCCGAGCTGCCGCTTCCGGAGCCGAGAGACTCCGTTGCGGCGGAGACCGTTATCGAGCTTGCGTGGTGGCAGCAGCCATTCGCGGTCGCAGCGCTCGCCGGCGTTGCGGCGCTGTTGCTCGTGATCGCCGTCGCCTCGCAGTCGAGCGCGCGCCGCGAACGCGCCGCGGCGGCCGCGCTCGCGGCGGAGCTCAAGACCGCGACGCTGCGCGCCCCGACGCGCGACCGCACGCTGCGCATCGTGCCGAACCCGCGCAGCTGGTCCGCCTCGCCGGACGCCACGATCGACTGGCCCGAGCCTCCGGAGCTGATCGAACTGTTTCTGCCGGTGGGCTATGCCCGCTATCAGGCGTTCGCCGTGACCATCGACAAGGCCGACCAGGGCCGGATGATGGTGCTGCGGCGGATGTCGCCGGACTCGAACGGGGATCTGCGGCTCTCCCTCAACTCCAGCGCCTTCGGTCCGGGCGAGTATCGGATCCGCCTGCAGGGCTACACCTGGCGCGGTCAGCGGGTCGACGCCGGCTGGGTTCGGCTGGTGATTACCGCAGCGCGTTGATCGGCGGGTGCGTCACCACCGAGCGCGCCGCAAGCACGCCCGCGGCGCCCACCAGCAGCGCGCCGCCCGCGAGGCCGGCGACCCAGATCATTGCGCCGGGGGTGTACGTGAGGTCGAACAGCTCGCGCGCGACGAACCACCCGGCCGCGGTAGCTCCGGCAGAGGCCAGCAGACCGGCCAGCGCGCCAAGCGCGGTGAACTCGGCCGCGACGCCCTGGAACACCACCCGGCGGCTCGCGCCGAGCGTGCGCAGCATGGCGCTCTCGTAGCGGCGCTCGTCCCGCGTTGCCTGCACCGAGGCGACCAGTACCGTGAGGCCCGCGAGCAGCGTGAAGACGAACACGTACTGCACCGCGAGGGCGGCCTTGTCCATGACCTCGCGCACCTGCGTCAGCAGCGCGTCGATGTCGATGATCGTGACCTCGGGGAAGCGCCGCACCAGCTCGACCAGCGCGGGCCGCTGCGCGGGCTCGACGTGCACGCTGGTGATCAGCGTGCCCGTGATCTCTTCGAGGACGCCGGGCGAGAACACGACGAAGAAATTCGGCTGGAAGGAGTCCCAGCGCACCTCGCGCAGACTCGCGACACGTGCTTCGATCGGCTCGCCGGCGGCGTCGTAGCGCAGACGATCGCCGATCCTGAGGCCCAGCGACTGGGCGAACTCGCGCTCGACCGACACGCGCGGCCCGCCCCCATCCCCGTCGCGCCACCATTGGCCGGCGATCAGGCGGTTGTCGTCGCGCAGCGCCCGGGCCCAGGTCAGATTGGCCTCGCGCTCGAGCCACTCCCGCGCATCCTCGCTCGGCAGCTTCACCTCGTCAGCCGGTACGTCGTTGATGGCCGTGAGGCGCGCGCGGACCATCGGCACGAGCTCGGTCGGCGGCAATCCGCGCTCTGCGAAGAACGCCCGCAGCGCCTCGCCCTCGTCGGGGCGGATATTGATCATGAAATAGTTGGGCGCCTCCGCGGGCAGGCTGGCGCGCCACTCCTCGAGCAGATCGTCGCGCACCAGGGCGAGGAGCAGCAGCACCATGAACCCGAGCCCGAAGGCCACGATCTGCACGACGCTGTCACGGCCGCGGCGCGCGATGTTGGCGAGGCCGTAGCGCCAGGCGACGCCGACGCCCCGGCGCAGCGGCGCGAGCGCGCGCACCAGAGCGACCCCGGCGAGCGCCAGCACGATGAACGTGGCAGCGATGCCGGCAGCGAGATATGCCACGAGCCGCGCGTCGCGCAGCAGCCAGAAGAGCAGAGCCAGCACCGCGGCCACGGCGAATCCGTACACGGCCAGATAGCGCAGCGGCGGCGGCTCCAGATCGCGCCGCAGGACGCGCGCGGGCGGCACGCGTTTCAACTGCAGGAGCGGCGGCAGCGCGAAGCCGACCAGGATCACGACCGCCGTCACCAGCCCGAGCCACAGGGCGTCGGACGCGGGCGCCGGCAGCTCGCCGCTCACCAGGTCCTTGAGCAGATACGCCAGCACCGCCTGCGCCGCGTAGCCGAGCGCGGTGCCGGCGAGCGCCACCGCGAGCGCCACGACGGTGAGCTGTGCAACCGTCTGCGCGAGCACGAAGCGCTGGGAGGCGCCCATGCATTTCATGAGCGCCGTCTGATCGAGATGACGCGCCGCGTAACGTCGGGCGGCCATCGCCACGGCCACGGCGGCGAGCAGCACGCTCACCAGGCTTGCCAGCGACAGGAAGCGGCTCGACCGCTCGGAGGAATCGCGGATCTGCGGGCTCGCGTCGGCGAGCGTCTCGAGCCGTTCGCCGGGCCGCTTGTTTGCGATCAGGTAACTGCGAAACGCCTCCACCTGCCGGGGATCGCCGGCGAAGAGCTCGGCGCGACGCACGCGGCTGCCCGGCTGCACCAGTTGCGTGGCGTCCAGGTCGGCGAGGTTGATGAGCAGCGTCGCCGAGAGGTCGCTGAAACCCATGCCCTGGTCCGGACGGTAATCGAGCACCCGGGTGACGACGAGCTCGTGCGCGCCGACGCGGAGCGGCGCACCGAGTGAGGCGTCGAGACGCGCGAGCAGTCGCGAGTCCGCCCAGGCCTCGCCCGGGCGCGGAACCTCGCGCGTCGGGCGCGCCGGCCCGAAGGGACGGTCGGCGATCTTGAGCTCGCCGCGCAGCGGATATCCCTCGCTCGCGGCCCGCAGCGCGACCAGCGAGGATTGCTCGCCGTGATAGACGACGCTCGGCATGGAGGCGAGCCGCGCTAGCTTAAGCCCGCGCCGCGCCGCCTCAACCGCATAGCGGTCGGCGATCGGCCGCGCCGATTCGAGCCGCAGATCCGCGGCGAGTACCCCGCCCGCCTGCTGCACGACCGCGCGGTGGACGCGGCTGGTGAAGAAGCCCACCGCCGTGAGTGAAGCCACCGCGAGCAGCAGGGCCAGGAGCATGACCGCGAGCTCGCCGGACTTGAGATCGCGGCCGAGATTGCGCACCGCGAGCCGCAGCGCGACCGCGAGCGGTGCGGCGGCCGGCGCAGGCGCGCGCCGTTGCCCCGGGACCGCGTTCATGCCGCCCCGTCGATCATGCGACCGGCGTCGAGCCGCACCAGGCGCCCGCAGCGCGCGGCGATCGACTGATCGTGCGTGACGAGGATCAGCGTCGTGCCCGCGCCGGCGTTGAGGCCGAACAGCAGATCCATGATGCGTCCCCCCGTGCCCGCGTCCAGGTTGCCCGTCGGCTCGTCGGCGAACAGCACGTCCGGCCCCGCGACGAAGGCACGGGCAATCGCGACGCGCTGCTGCTCGCCGCCTGAGAGCTGGCGCGGGTAATGTCCGACCCGCTCGGCCAGACCGACCCGGTCGAGCACCGTGAGCGCCGCACGCCGCGCGTCGGCGCGACCCGCGAGCTCGAGCGGCAGCATCACGTTCTCGAGCGCGGTCAACGCCGGAACCAGGTGGAACGACTGGAACACGAAGCCGACGTGCCGGGCCCGCAGCGCGGCGCGCCCGTCCTCGTCCAGCGCCGTGAGCTCCCGCCCCGCGAGCCACACCCGCCCGCTCGTCGGCTCGTCGAGACCGGCGAGCAGCGCAAGCAGGGTCGACTTGCCCGCCCCCGACGCCCCGACCACCGCAACCGACTCTCCGCGCCGCACGGACAGCGTAACGTCCGCGAGTATGGCGAGCGTTCCTTCGGGGCTGCTAACCTGCTTGCCGAGCCTCTCCGCCGCAAGCACCGTGTCCATCCGTTCCAAGATCTGCCTCGCGCTCTGTCTGGCGTTGCTGCTCGTCGCTGGCGTCGGCCGCGCGAGCTCCGCGTCCAGCATCCTCGTCTTGGGCGACAGCCTGAGCGCGGCTTACGGAATCCGGCTCGAGCAGGGCTGGGTAGCCCTGCTCGCCGAACGATTGAAGACCAAAGGGTACGGGTACGCCGTGGTCAACGCCAGTTCGAGCGGTGAGACGACCGGCGGGGCGCTCGCCCGCCTGCCGCGCGCGCTGGAGCTGCACCAGCCCGGTGTGGTCGTGATCGAGCTCGGCGGCAACGACGGACTGCGCGGCCTGCCCGTCGCAGACATTCGTGCGAATCTCGAGCGGCTGATCCGGCTGTCGCGCCAGCACGGTGCGCACGTGCTGCTGCTCGGCATGCGCATTCCGCCGAATTACGGCCCGCAGTACACGCGCGATTTCCACGCGCTGTTCGGCGAGCTTGCGCAGGCGCAGCGCGTCGCCCTGGTCCCCTTCTTTCTCGACGGCATCGCGCTCGATGACGCGCTGATGCAGGAGGACGGCATTCATCCGAACGCAGCGGCGCAATCGCGGCTGCTCGACAAGGTCTGGCCCGAGCTCCTGCCGATGCTCGACGCCGGTGCCCGCAGCTCGGCGACGGCAACCGCGCGATGAGCGACCTCGCGCAGACCCGCCGGCCGTGGCTCGCCTCGTATCCGCCCGGTGTGCCGGCGACCATCGACGCGGACGCGCATCGCTCGCTGCAACAGGTCCTCGAGCGCAGCATGGCGCAAAACGCGGCACGTCCGGCGTACATCAGCCTGGGCCGCACGCTCGCCTACGCGGATCTCGAGCGCCTGAGCGCGGATCTCGCCGCCTGGCTGCAGCAGGTTGCCGGGCTCGCCAAGGGCGACCGCATCGCGATCATGCTGCCGAACGTACTGCAGTACCCGGTAGCGCTGGTCGCGGCGTTTCGCGCCGGGCTCACCGTCGTCAATACCAATCCGCTCTACACGCCGCGCGAGCTCAGGCACCAGCTCGCCGACTCCGGCGCCCGTGCTGTCGTGATTCTCGAGAACTTTGCGCACGTCCTGCAGGAGGTGGTCGACGACACCTCGATCGAGACCGTGATCGTGACAGGGGTCGGGGATCTGCTCGCCTTCCCGAAGTCTGCAGCGGTCAATTTCCTGGTGCGCCACGTGCGACGGCACGTTCCCGAGTGGAGCCTGCCCGACGTGGTGAGCTTCCGTTACGCGCTCGAACAGGGCCGTTACGAGAACCGCGTGCCCGTCGAGGTGGGTCCGGAGGACATCGCCTTCCTGCAGTACACGGGCGGCACGACCGGAGTCGCCAAGGGCGCGGTGCTGACCCATCGCAATCTTGTCGCGAACATCCTGCAGCTCGAGAGCTGGTTCGCGCCGGTGCTCGGCGAAGACCCGCGGGCGACGATCGTCGGCGCGTTGCCGCTCTATCACGTCTTCGCGCTGACCCAGGCGCTGTTCTTCCTCGACATCGGCGGCTGCAACCTGCTGATCCCCAACCCGCGCGACTTCCCCGCGTTCGTTGCCGAGCTCAGGCGCAACCGCTTCACGTTCTTCAGCGGTGTCAATACGCTGTTCAATGCGCTGCTGAACGCGCGAGGCTTTGCGGAGCTCGATTTCAGCCAGCTGCGCGTCAGCCTCGGCGGGGGCATGGCCGTGCAGCGCGCCGTGGCGGAGCGTTGGAAGGAAGTCACCGGCAACACGCTCACGGAAGCGTGGGGGCTTACCGAGACCTCGCCCGGCGCGACGGTGAATCGGCTCGACGAACCGGGCTTCACCGGCGCGATCGGTCTTCCGCTGCCCTCGACCGACATCACGATCCGCGACGACGAAGGTCGCGTGCTGCCGCTCGGTGAGTCCGGGGAGATCTGCGTCGCGGGCCCGCAGGTGATGCGCGAGTACTGGAAGCGCCCCGACGAGACGGCCAAGGTCATGCTGCCGGGAGGCGTGCTTCGCACCGGCGACATCGGCCACATGGATGCGCGCGGCTACGTCTACATCGAGGACCGCAAGAAGGACATGATCCTGGTGTCGGGATTCAACGTGTACCCCAACGAGATCGAAGGCGTCGCCGCCACGCACCCGGGCGTGCTCGAAGTTGCCGCTGTCGCGCAGCCCGACGAGCGCGCGGGCGAGGTGGTTGCGCTGTTCGTCGTGCGCAAGGACCCGTCGCTCACCGAGCACGCGCTGATCGAGCATTGCCGTCAGTCGCTGACCGGCTACAAGGTCCCGAAACGCGTCTACTTCCGTGACGAGCTGCCGAAGACCAACGTCGGCAAGATCCTCCGCCGGGCGCTGCGCGACGAATTGAAAGGGACGCTCTCTATTCCTCAATCGGCTTGAACGGTCGGCCGCCGAGAGCGTCACGCACGGCACCGGCCAGGATCATGGCGGCCACAGAAACCGGCTTCGCAGATTGAACCGGCGAAGCTGACCCGGGAACCAACGACAAGGCAGCGCTCTGCAACACAGCGCGCGCACGGCATCGTTGGCTCGATGCTTGCGCCCGCCGCGAAACAGCACGAGCGCGCCGTACAGTGCCTTGAGTGTCGCACACTGGGAGAATTACTACCGCGGCGGCGGCGCGCTGGCGACCTGCCCAATGGGGCCGGGCACCGGCTACACGCTCGAGATGCGCGAAGTGTGGCTGGCCTTCTTCAGCGACCTGCCGGATGGTTCCCAAGTTCTCGACGTCGGCACCGGCAACGGCGTCGTCGCGCTCTTCGCGAAGGAAGCAGCCGGCGCTGCTGGCCGCCACTACGAGATTCACGGCACCGACCTCGCGCAGATCGATCCGGTTCGCGACGTTCGCGAGGGCGCCACGCTGTTCGCCGGGATCCGCTTTCACCCCCGCGTGCCGACCGAACGGTTGCCGTTCGGCCCCGAAGCATTCGTTGCGGTGAGCGGGCAGTACGCGCTCGAGTACACGCAGATCGACGCGGCGCTGCGCGAGGTTTTCCGCGTGCTGAAGCCTGGCGGGCGCGTGCAGTTCATCGTGCATCATGCCGACTCGGTGCTCGTGCGCAACGCCCATGAATCGCTGCGGCAGTCGGATCTCGTGCTCAACAGTACCAAGGTGTTCCGGAAGCTGCGCCGTCATCTCGAAGCCGAGCGACGCTCCGCCGCAGCCGCGCGGGCGACGTGGCCGCAATTGGTGGAAGCCATAACCTGCTTGCGCCGGACTGCGGTCCATGTGCGGCCGGCGCTGACGCTGGATACCACGGTCGATGCCATCGGCAAACTCCTCGATGCGCGCAGGGATCTGCATCCGGCGGCGCTTGAGCGCGAGATCGCCCGCGTGGAGAACGACGTGCGGGCATCCGTGCATCGACTGCAGGACCTCGTGGTCCATGCGCAGTCGGCCGAGGCCATCGCGGGAATCGAGCGCGCGGCTCGCGCCAGCGGCTTTGGCGGCTGCGGGGCGCGGCTCCAGCATCACGCAGTACAGAATCTCATCGGCTGGCGGCTCAATCTCGAAAAGCCTTCATGACCCCGGCCGCCGATCCGCGCAACCTGCGCTGGTTGATCCTCAAAACCGACCGGGTCCCGCTACCAGGACGGAACGAGGAATCGAGAATGCCCCTGCTATTTCTTCTGCTGCTTCGTGCGCCGCGGAGATCGGGTCGCGAGGCAGCGGGCTGCGACCTCGTCGCCGTGCCGTGCAGCCCTGCGGATACCGTACATGATCATCTTCTCGGCGCCACTGGTGTCGAGCCAGCGCGCCAGCCGCACCCACTTACCCTTCTCGAGATCCTTGTAGTGCTGGAAGAAGTGCACGATCTGGTCGCAGAGCGTCTGCGGCAGGTCGCGGTACGAGCGCACCCCGCTGTAGAACGGATGCAGCTTGTCCACCGGCACGGCGAGGATCTTCTCGTCAGGACCGGCCTCGTCCTTCATCAGCATCGCGCCGACGGGGCGGCAGCGAATGATTGCGCCGGGCACCACCGGCCCGGGTCCGACGACGATGACGTCGACCGGGTCGCCGTCACCGGACAGCGTGTGGGGGATGAAACCGTAGTTGCCGGGGTAGTACATGGCGGTGTGCAGGAAGCGGTCGACGCGCAGCGCGCCCGACTCCTTGTCGAGCTCGTACTTCACGGGCACGCCGCCCTGCGGGATCTCGACCAGCACGTTGACGTCGCGGGGCGGCGCGGCGCCGATCTCGATCTTGGCGATATCCACGTCTCGTTCGCGCCTCAGGCGTGATATGGAGGAGAGAGCTCGTGGACCGCCTCGATCATCGCCTGCGCGTGCTCGGGCGGCACGTCGGGGTGTATGCCGTGTCCGAGATTGAACACGTGACCCGGCCCCGGGCCGTAGCTCGCGAGCACGCGCGCCACCTGCTCGCGGATCAGCGCCGGCGGAGCGTAGAGCACTCCCGGGTCGAGGTTGCCCTGCAACGCGACGCGCCCGGCGCAGGCGCGGCGGGCGTCGCCGAGATCGGTCGTCCAGTCGACTCCCAGCGCATCGCACCCGCTCGCGACCATCGCGTCGAGCCAGGCCCCCCCGCCCTTCGTGAACAGGATCACCGGCACACGACGGCCGTCCCGCTCGCGGACCAGACGTTCGACGATGCGCGTCATGTACTGGAGCGAGAACTCGCGATACGCCGACGGGGCGAGCACGCCGCCCCAGGTATCGAAAACCATGACCGCCTGCGCCCCGGCAGCGATCTGCGCATTCAGGTAATCGCACGTGGCGCGCGTCAGCAGCGCCAGCAGCCGGTGCAGGTCGCGCGGTGAGCCGTAGAGCAGGCCCTTGATGACGCCGAAAGTGCGGCTGCCGCCGCCCTCGACCATGTAGGTCGCGACCGTCCACGGACTGCCCGCGAAACCGATCAGCGGCACGCGGCCCGCCAGCTCGCGGCGCACGAGCCGCGTGGCATCGAGCACATAGCGCAGCTCGCGCTCCGGATCCGGGAGGCCCAGACGATCGATGTCGGCGGCGCTCCGCACGGGCCGGGCGAGTCTCGGGCCTTCGCCGGATTCGAACTCGAGCCCCAGATCCATCGCGTGCGGAATCGTGAGGATGTCCGAGAACAGAATTGCGGCGTCGAGACGAAAGCGCGCCAGCGGCTGAAGCGTTACCTCGCAGGCAAGCTCGGGCGTGGTGCAGAGAGCGAGAAAGCTGCCCGCCCGCTCCCGCGTGGCGCGGTACTCGGGCAGGTAGCGTCCCGCCTGCCGCATCATCCAGACCGGCGTCCGGGGCACGGGCTGACGCAGCAGCGCGCGCAGCAGCAGGTCGTTGCCGGGCGCCGCGCTCACGCTGCCGCGCCGCCGAAGATCCCGTCGATCGTGTGCTGGATCGCCTCGGCCGCGGCGCGCGGATCGGCCGCGTCGCGGACCGGTCGGCCGACGACGATGTAGTCGGCGCCGTTGGCGAACGCCTGCGCGACGTCCACGGTGCGCGACTGGTCGTCGACCGGACGGTTTTCCACCGGGCGGATGCCGGGCGTCACGACCAGCAGCCGCCGATCGAGGTGCTGCCGGAGCATCGCTGCCTCGAGACCCGAGGAGACCACGCCGTCGCACCCGGCCTCCAGCGCGCGCCGCGCGCGCGACAGCACGAGCTGAGCGACGTCGCACTCGAAGCCGAGATCGTCGAGATCGCCCCGGTCGAGGCTGGTGAGCACCGTCACCGCCAGCACCTTCACGTCCCCCTTGGCGGCGGCGGCGGCCTCCATGATCGCCTGGTTGCCGTGCACGCTCGTCAACGTCACGCCTCGGTTGCGCAGCCGCCTGACCGCGGCGGCTACGGTGGCCGGCACGTCGAAGAACTTCAGATCGACGAACACCTTCCGGCCGCGACCCACCATCCAGTCGAGCAGCTCGAAATAACCGCCCGCCATGAAGAGCTCGAGCCCCAGCTTGTAGAAAAGCACCGAGTCGCCGAGCCGGTCCGCGAGCCGTCGCGCCGCATCGGCATCGGCGACGTCCATGGCGAAGATCAGCCGCTCGCGCGCGGGAATGTCCTTGTGCCGGATCTCAATGCTCATCGGTGTCGTCCGTTCGGGTGTCTTCGGGTGCGCTGCGGCCATCGAGCCCGACCATCAGGTCCGCTCGGCGGGATCGAACAGGCGCCGGTGCTCGAGGATCGCGAATCGATCGGTCATCCCGGCGACGTAGTCGGCAACTGCGCGCGCGCGCCCCGCCCGACCGGCTTCCGCCTCCAGCCGCCGGGCCGCCTCCTGGTGCTCGGTCGGCATCAGGTCCACGTCGTCGATCATCGCCTCGAACAGTCCCTTGAGCACGCGCCGTGCCTTGTTTGTCATGCGCAGCACGCGGTAGTTCCGGTAAAGGCGCTCGCGCAGGTAGCGCTTGAGCTCGAGATGCTCCTCGCGCACCACATCGCTGAAGCGCAGCAACGGCGCAGCCTGCGCCCGCACCGCCTCCGCGTCGGCGGGCGCGGCGGCCGCGATGGCGCTGCGGCTGGTTTCGATCAGGTCGCTCACCACGTAGTCGATCATGCGCCGTACGACTTCGTGCGTCAGGCGGCGGGGCGGCAGCAGCGGGTGCTGCGCGACGACGGCGTCATGCTGACGCCGGAAGATCGCGATGCCGATCAGCTCCTCGAAGCCGAGCAGCCCGGCGCGCAGGCCGTCGTCCACGTCGTGGTTGTTGTAGGCGATCTCGTCGGCGAGGTTGGCGAGTTGCGCCTCGAGCCCCGGCTGGCGCCGCTCGAGGAAGCGGCGCCCGAGCTCGCCGAGCCCGCGAGCGGTGGCGGCCGAGCAGTGCTTCAGGATTCCCTCGCGCGTCTCCAGGGTCAGGTTGAGCCCGGGGAACTCCGCGTAACGCTCCTCGAGCTCGTCCACGACGCGTAACGACTGCAGATTGTGTTCGAAACCGCCGAACTCGCGCATGCATTCGTTGAGCGCGTCCTGCCCGGCGTGGCCGAACGGCGTGTGCCCCAGGTCGTGGGCCAGGCAGACCGCTTCCGTCAACGGCTCGTTGAGCTTGAGCGCGTGGGCGACGCTGCGCGCGATCTGCGCCACTTCGAGCGTGTGCGTGAGGCGCGTGCGGTACAGGTCGCCTTCGTGATTGACGAACACCTGGGTCTTGTAGACCAGGCGGCGGAAAGCGGTCGAATGCACGATTCGGTCGCGGTCCCGCTGGTATTCGCCGCGGTGCCGCGGCGGCGGTTCGGCGTGGCGCCGGCCGCGCGATTGCCCTTCGTGCTGGGCGTAGGGGGCGAGGCCCTCGTCGGCGGCACTCATGCCGCGCCCGCCTCGAGATGCTCGTGCAGCGTCTCCGCAAGCGCGTCCATGCCGTACTCCGCGGTCACCGTCGCCTCCCCGAGCCGCCGCAGCAGCACGAGCCGGATCCTGCCCCCGAGCACCTTCTTGTCCATCTCCATCAGCTCGCGCACGCGCGCAATCCCCAGCCGTGGCGGCTCGACCGGCAGGCCCGCGCGGCACAGCAGCTCGCGGATGCGCTGCACGTCGGCTGCGGCGAGCCAGCCCAGGCGATGCGACAGGACCGCGGCCATCACCATGCCCACCGCGACCGCCTCGCCGTGCAGCCAGTCGCTGAAGCCCGTCGCGGTCTCGATCGCGTGGCCGAAGGTGTGGCCGAAATTGAGCTCCGCGCGTCGGCCGCGCTCGCGCTCGTCGGCCGCCACGATGGCGG
>JBQGDL010000003.1:0-10932 GCA_052039045.1 Steroidobacteraceae bacterium | reverse complement strand
CTGATCGGCGCCGTCTCCGATCGCACCGGCCCGAGAAAGCCGTGGCTCGCGGCGGTAGCGCTCATCATGTCAGCGGGCTGCATCGCGCTCTGGTTTGCGATGCCGGGCGCGCAGGGCGGCCTGCCGGTCGACGTCATCCTGCTGCTGATCGTCGTCCTGGCCACCTGTTTCCAGTTCACCGAGGTGTTCCACAACGCGATGCTGGCGTCGATCGCCACACCCGCGCGCGTCGGGGGGCTGTCCGGACTCGGGATCGCGACCGGCAACCTCGGCACGCTGACGGCAATGATCGTGATGCTGTTCGGTGTCGCGCTGCCGGCCTCGGGAGTGACGCTAGGCGGGCTGCTCCCCGATGAGCCGCTGTTCGGTCTCGATCCCGCGACGCACGAGCACAGCCGCATCGCCGGACCGGTGGCGGGTGCGTGGTTTCTTATCTTCATCGTGCCGCTGCTTTTGTGGACGCCGGACCGCGTGCGCACCGGCGTTTCGGCGGGCCGGGCCGTTCGCGAGGGACTGCAGCAGCTCTTGCTCACGCTCAAGCGCGCGCGACGCGTGTCGAACGTCGCACTCTTCCTGCTCGCGCGCATGCTGTACACCGACGCCAAGGTCGCGATCCTCGCTTACGCCGGGATCTACGCCTCGGGTGTATTCAGCTGGGACCTCGCGCAACTGCTGCTGTTCGCACTGCTGCTCGCACCGTTCTCGATCTCGGGCGGCTTCATCGGCGGCTGGCTCGACAACCGTCTGGGCTCGAAGCGCGCGATCCAGATCAGCGTCGGGCTCACGTGCGTCGGCATGGTGGGCGCCGTATCCACGACGCCCGACCGCATTCTGTTCCTGTTCCCGTACGACGCGGCAGCCGCCGGGCCGTTGTGGCCGTTCCCGTACTTCCAGACCCTGCCGGAGATCGTCTACCTCCTGACGTTCGCACTGCTCGCGATCACCATCACGGCCGCGTTCTGTACCAGTCGCACGATGATGGCGCGCATCGCCCCGGTCTCGATGATGAACCAGTTCTTCGGCCTGTACGCCCTGTCCGGCACGGCCACGGCCTTTCTCGGCCACGCGCTGGTGGCGACGTTCACGCGCGCCTTCGACAGTCAGCGCACAGGGTTCGCTTCGCTCGTCATCCTGCTGCTGGCGGGGCTCGCCGTGATGTTCCGGGTGCGCCAGGAGCGCGCGGCCGACATCGTCGACTGACCGGTTCGTACCGCGTCACTTCATCGAGTGCAGCCCGAACATGTTGCCCTCGGTGTCGAGCGCAAGCGTAATGAAGCCGTGCTCGCCGATCGAGAACTTGTCGCGGTGAATCCGACCGCCGGCCGGCACGACGCGCTTCGACTCGACGGCGCAATCGTCGCACGCGAAGTACACGATCACGCCGTTGCCGCCCGACGGCATGCCCTGCATTCTCACCAGCGCGCCGGCGGCCCCGGGCGCGTTCTGCGCCATGGGAAAGGCCCACAGCTCGGCCTCCGGGCTTTCCAGTCGCTGAAATTTGAAGCCGAGGATCGCCTCGTAGAACTTCTTCGCGCGCGTCATGTCCTGCACGTAGATCTCGACCCAGCGGAACGGATTGGTATTCGCCATGGTGGTGTGCCTCCTGCCTGCTGCAGCGGCGGCGCGACCGCCGCCTGAAAAGCGGCAGGCTGTACCCGACCCACCTGCGGTGGCATCAGCCACGCCCGCGAATCGGCTGTAGGTGCCGGCTGACCCGACGCTGCCGCACACCGGCACGACGCAGCCCACGGCCGGTACGCAGACCGTGACGGAGCGAACAGTCCCCCTCGCCCCCGCGCCCCAGAATCAGGGCTCCTGAGGCCCCGGACTGACCCCATGCGATCGATCCTCGCCGTTCCATTGCTGCTCGCCGCACCGGCGTTTGCCGCGCAGGAGGCGACCCCGAATGCCGGAGAGGACGCCTTCAAGGAGGCGCGGAACTGGACGGTGCAGATCCGCACCTCGGTGAGCCGGCCGTTTACGCAGGACGACGTCGGCTCGTTCCAGGGCGCCGGGCTGGTGATCGACGCGCAGCGCGGCTGGGTGCTGACCAATGCGCATGTCGCGAGCCGCTCGTACTCGAGCATGACGGTGACGTTCGAGGGCGGACAGCCGGTGCCCGCGCAGCGCGTGTACGTCGACCCGCACCTCGACCTCGCCGTGATCGCCTACGACCCGGCGGCGATCGAGCGCACGCCGAGCGAGCCCGAGCTCGACTGCCGCGCGTCACCACCCGTCGGACACCCGGTCGGCGCCTTCGGCCATCCGTGGGGATTCCGTTTCACCGGCACGCGCGGCATCACCTCCGCCGTCACTTCGCGGCTGGGACCGCTGATGCTGCAGACCGACGCCCCGATCAACTCCGGTAACTCCGGTGGCCCGCTGATCAGCCTCGTGACGGGACGGGTGGTCGGCATCAACGCGGCCTCGATGGCCAAGGGTCAGAGCGAGGGTCTGAGCTTTGCCGTGCCGATGCCGTACGCGTGCACGATCGTGGGTCTCCTCAAGAAGGGCCGCGATCCGTCGCCGCCCGCGACCCTGGTCGACTTCGCGATCGACGACAACGACGAACCGACGCTGCTCGTCGCGCGCTCGCGGCTGCCCGCGGGCACGCTCGACCTGCGCGCCGGCGACCAGCTCGTCGCGCTCGGCGCGCCGTTGCGGCGGCTCGCAAACGAGTCACAGCTCATCGATGCGCTGCGCGGCGAGCTGGACGACGTTCGGCTTACGGTGCTGCGCGACGGCGAGGAGCTCGCGCTGCATGGCCGCTGGCCGGCCGCGTCGCGGATCGTGGAGCGCCAGGGGCTGTGGATCTCCGGCGCACTGTTCGCCGAGGCCGAGCCGCTGTTTCGCGGTCAGATCGTCGGTACGCCGACGCTGATGGTGCATCACGTCGATTCGGGATCTTCCGCCGACGCGCAGGACGTACGGGGCTTCGATCTGCTGCTCTCGGCGAACGGCCGGCCGGTCGATTCGCTGGCGACGCTGCAAGGGCTCGCGCGCGAGGCGGCGGCCGAACATGGGGACCTGAATCTGATGCTGCTGCGGCTCGCTTCCGACGAGCGCGCCGAGCTGTTCGTCTACCAGCAGCGCACGCTGCCGCTCGACGACGTTGAGATCGTCGGGCCGTAACCAGCTCGGCGCTTACTCCTCGCCCACCGAGGCGCCCCAGCTCGTCCGTCGCCCTTCTCGGTGGCTGCAATGTTACGCGGCGCCCTTTGGGGGTGCATCATGGCGGTGTGAACGCGCTGCGCGACGCCGCCCTGCTCGCGGCCGGCCTTCTGGCGCTGGCGGCGGCGCAGGCTCGCGCCGACGCCTCGGATCAGCTCGCGAGCTACCTTGCCGCGCCGGACGCGAGCTACGCGTGGCGCGAGGTGAAATCGAGCCGGCTCGGCGCCACCGAGATCACCGAGCTCGCCCTGACCTCGCAGACCTGGCGCAGCATCCCGTGGAAGCATCAGCTGTTCCTCCTGCGCCCCTCCACGCTCGATCGCTCATCGAAGCAGGCGTTTCTCTTCATCCATGGCGGACGCTGGCGGCCGGAGTACGAGCAGGGCCTCACCGAGCTGCCCCGCGAGGCGCGGATCTTCGCGCGGCTCGCGGAGGAGATGCGCGCGCCGGTCGCGGTGCTGCGGCAGGTACCGTTCCAGCCGCTCTTCGACCGCCGTGAGGACGCGCTGATCGCCTTCACGTTCGATCACTATCTGACGAGCGGCGAGAGCGACTGGCCGCTGTTGCTTCCGATGGTGAAGAGCGCCGCGCGCGCCATGGACACCGTACAGGTGTTCGCGCACGACCGCTGGCAGCTCAGCCTGGACGCGTTTACCGTCGCGGGCGCCTCGAAGCGCGGCTGGACCTCGTGGCTCACCGCTGCCGTCGATCCGCGCGTCGCGGGCCTGGCTCCGATGGTGATCGACATGCTCAACATCCCGGCGCAGATCGAGCTGCAGCGCGCGACCTTCGGCGCGCTCTCCGAGCAGGTGCAGGACTACGTCGCGATCGACCTGCCGGGCCGGGTCGGCACGGAGCGCGGTCGGAACCTGATGGCGATGGTCGACCCTTACAGCTATCGCACGGCGCTCGATCAGTCGAAGCTGATCCTGCTTGGCACCAACGACCATTACTGGCCGCTGGATGCGCTCAAGATCTACTGGGATCAGCTGCCCGAGCCCAAGCGCGTGCTATACGTGCCGAACGCGGGTCACAGCGTGCGCGACCTGGGCCGGCTGGTCGGCGGTCTCGTCGCGCTGCACCGCTACGCTGCCTACGGCGAGCGGCTGCCCGCGGTGTCCTGGAACTACTCCGTGCGCAGCGACGAACTCGACGTAGCGGTGCAGTCGAACCGCGTGCCGCGCCGTGTGCAGGCGTGGACCGCGAGCAGCGCGACGCGCGACTTCCGCGAAGCGCACTGGTCCTCGCACCGCTGCCGCCGCGCGGGCGAGGGCTACGCCTGCAGCGTTCCGCGTCCGGCGGACGGATTCACCGCCATGTACGCCGAGCTCTGGTTCAAGGATCCTGGGTATCCGAAATTTCCGCTCGCGACGGTGGTGTGCATCGCGGGGACGGGCAGCGGCGCCCCCGCGGACTGCTGACCGATCCCTCGCAGTCTGAGATAAGCTTGGCCGCTGACCCGGGTTGGGGGATACACGAATGAAGAGAAGAACCTTTTGCGGCTCCGCGCTCGCGACCGTCGCCGCCGCTTCGCTGCCGTCCAGCCGGTTGCTCGCAGCCGTCACTGCGGCTCCCGTGACGACCGACGTGCCGGCGGTCAGCGCCGCCGGCACTCAGATCGTTCTGCCGCGGGCCGACATCGCCGAGCTGCGTGCGAGCCTGCGCGGTCAGCTGCTGCTCGCGAGCGACGCAGGCTACGAGGAAGCACGCAAAGTGTGGAATGGCAGCTTCAGCCGCCGTCCCGCCCTCATCGCCCGCTGCGCAGGCGCGGCAGACGTCATCCAGGCGGTCAATTTCGGCCGCGCACACGAGCTGCTCGTCTCCGTGCGCGGCGGCGGCCACAGCATTTCCGGCCAGTCGGTGTGCGAGGGCGGCCTGATGATCGATCTCGCCCCGATGAAGAGCGTACGGGTCGATCCGATTGCGCGTCGTGCCCGCGTCGAGGGTGGCGCACTGCTCGGCGATTTCGATCGCGAGGCGCAGGCGTTCGGGCTCGCGACGACCGCCGGCACGGTGTCTCACACGGGTGTGGCGGGACTCACACTCGGCGGCGGATTCGGCCGCATCGGTCGCAAGTTCGGCATGACCTGCGACAACGTGCGTGCTTACGACCTGGTGACCGCGGACGGGCGTCTGCTGCGGGTGAGCGCCGAGGAAAATGCCGATCTCAACTGGGGGCTGCGCGGCGGCGGCGGCAACTTCGGTGTCGTGACGTCCTTCGAGTACGAGCTCTATCCCGTGGGTCCGATGCTGCTGGGTGGCGTGCTGATCTACCCGGTCACGCAGGCAAAGGAAGTGCTCGAGTTCTTCGACGGCTTCTTCGAGGAAGCGCCGGATGAGCTCTACGTCGATACGACCCTGATCACCATGCCCGACGGCAAGAAATCCCTGATCCTCGATTCCACCTATTGCGGGTCGATCGACGCGGGCGAACGTGTGCTGAAGCCGCTGCGCGAGTTCCGCAAGCCGCTGGTGGACGCGATCGCACCGCAGCCGTACGTCAAGCAGCAGAGCAGCCTCGACGACGCGTTCGCCTACGGGCGGCATTACTACGTCAAAGCCGGATTCACCCGTCGCCTGCCGCCGGATTTGATCGAAGCGATGATCGAGACCTTCATGAGCTCCACGCTGCCGATCACGCCGGTCCTGACGGCTCCGCAGGGCGGAGCAATCTCGCGCATCGCGCCTGACGCCACCGCGTTCCCGTACCGCGAGGCACGCCACAACCTGCTGGTCGCCGCCGCCTGGGACGACAGCTCGGGCGACGAGGCGCACCTCACCTGGGCGCGCGGCGCCTGGAAGAATCTCGAACCGTTCACGCGCGGTTTCTATGTCAACGACAACAACGCCGACATCTCCGAGCGCCGCGTGCTCGAGAACTACGGGCTCAACTACCCGCGGCTGTCGGCCCTGAAGGCGAAATACGATCCGACTAACCTGTTCCGGTTGAACGCGAACATCCGACCGAAAGCCTGACAGCCGCTGCGGGTAGCGAGTCCGGCAACGGTGCGTCGACCGCGCTGCGAGGCGAACGTCGACTGAGTTACCCTAGCGGACACGGTCCGGTCGAGATCCAGCGAAATGGCTGATGTTTTCGTGTCCTATGCACGCAGCGACAAGGAGCGCGTCGCGCCGCTGGTGGCCGCGATCGAGGCGCAGGGCTGGTCGGTGTGGTGGGACCCGGAGATTTCACCCGGCCAGGAGTTCGACCGACAGATCGCTGCAGAACTCCAGCTCGCGCGGGCCGTAGTGGTCGTCTGGACCCCGAAGTCGGTCGAGTCGCGCTGGGTGCGCGGTGAGGCGCGCGAGGCGCTGGAGCGCGGCATCCTCGTCCCGGTGCGCTTCGACGCCGCGAGCCTCCCCCTCGATGTGCGCGCGCTGCACACGACCGATCTCGACGACTCCATGCTCGAGGCGTGCGGTCCACAGGTCCGGGAAGTGTTGCGCGCAATCGGCGCCCTGATCGGCACGCCGGGGGCGGCGAGCCCGCGGCCCCGATCCTCCGTCCCCGCAAGTGACCCCGGCCGCGTAGCGATCTGCGTCCTGCCCTTCGCCAACATGAGCGGCGATCCGGAGCAGGAGTATTTCAGCGACGGCATCAGCGAAGACATCATCACGGATCTGAGCAAGGTCTCGGCACTATCCGTCACCTCGCGCAACAGCGCCTTCGTCTACAAGGGCAAGCACGTCGACATCCCGAAAGTAGCCCGTGAGCTCAACGTCAGCTACATCCTCGAAGGCAGTGTGCGCAAGGCGGGCGGCCGCGTGCGGATCACCGCCCAGCTGGTCGACGGATCGAGCAACGACCACGTCTGGGCCGAGCGCTACGACCGCGACCTGAACGACATCTTCGCGCTGCAGGACCAGATCTCCGAGGCTATCGTCAAGGCGCTGAAGCTCAAGCTCCTGCCCGAGGAGAAGAAGGCCATCGAGCAGCGTGGCACCGGTAATGTCGAGGCATACAACCTCTATCTCATGGCGCGGCAACTCTACGTCACCGGACACGAGGGCGATGCAAAGCGGCTCGAGGCGATCGCGCGTCTATGCATGCGCACCTCCGAGATCGACCCGAACTATGCGCAGGTCTGGGCGCTGCTCGCCATCGCGCAGTCGAATCTGCACTTCGCCCTGAGAAGGGCCGGCGACGATGGCCTGCGGGCGGCCGAACGGGCGCTCGAGCTGGACGCCAATCTGCCGGAAGCGCACGCCGCGAAGGCACTGATCCTCGCCCAGAGCGGACACGACGACGAGGCGCGCGCGGAAATCTCGATCGCACTGCGGCTGGACCCTGAGTCCTATGAGACAAACCGGGCGGCTGCGTACCTGGAATACCGGCAGCACCGGCTCGAGAACGCCATTCGTCACTGGGAAAAGGCGGCAGCGCTGACGGAGACCGACATCAATTCGCCGGCTATGTTGATGTCGTGCTACCACAACGTCGGAGATGCCGAGGCCCGTCTACGCGTCTCGCGAATGGTTCTCTCGCGTGCGGACAAGCTCCTGGCTCAGGATCCGAACAACGGAACCGTGCTCGCCTACAGCGCCTACGCGCTCGCCAGCCTGCGCGAAGCGGAACGCGCCAGGGAGCGGATGAACCGCGCGCTGCTGATCGATCCCGAGAACTGGGCCATGCGCTACAACTTCGCATGCGTTCACCTGATTCATCTGAACCAGCCGGAAGCCGCCCTGGACGCGCTGGGCCCGGTTCTCGAGAACATCGGGCGTGGCTTCGTGAACCACGTCAAGGTCGATCCGGACTGGGCGCCACTGCGTGACGATCCGCGATTCAAGGCGATGATCGCGGCGGCCGAGGCGCGACTCGCCGCGGGAGCCAACCGGTCGGCGGGAGAGTCGTAGACGCCCTCAGCGCCGGACCGGTGCTGGCCCATGCGCTAACGGCGCAGCGTCGCCGCGCGTTGGCCGAGCCAGGCCTCGAGCGCTGGAACCTGCTGCGCCTTCACTCCCGCGCGGAAGGTGATGTCGGCGATCACGCTCTCGGCTTCCTGGCGCGCGTCCTTCGGTACGGAGCGCTCGGCGTAGTCGCGCACCTTGCGGGCCAGCTCGGCATCCGCGGAGCTCTGCGCGAGCTGCGGGATGAACGACCAGCGCGACGAGGCCTCGACGAGCTCGAACATCGCCTTCTCGTGAGCGAGCGCGAAATCGAACACGAGTTGCGGGTGCTGCTCCGCGGTCGTGGCGATCACGCCGGCCGCAAAGGTCTTCGGAACAGCGCCCTCCAGGGTCATCCCGAGCGTCCGCGACGCCAGCGCAGGATCGACCGGGCGGCCGAGCGCCTCGAACAGTCGCTCCTTTTCGATCGGCTCGGAGGCCGCCTTCGCGCGCGACAGGATGTCGTTCCAGGTGGCCGCATCCGCCTGACGCGCGACGACCTCGATCGCAGCCTCACGAATCTCGGCGGGGAGCGCCTGGGGCTTCTTTGGAGCGCTTGCGAACCGACGCCGCGCCTCGGCAATCACCGCGGGATCGGCAAACCGGCCCAATGCGCGGATCAGATCCTCGCGCAGGCGGCCGGTCGCTTCCGACTCGTCGCCGGCCGGTGTCCAGCCCACGCGGGCAAACACCGGGTGCAGCCGCTCGCGTGCGAATGCGCGCCAGTCGGACTGCCGCGCCGTGCCGTCGAACAGCTCGTCGATGCTCACCAGCGTGGCGGTGAGCTGCATCAGTATCGACGGGTCGCTGTCGCTGCCGACCGCCTGCGCGAGTCGCAGGTAGCTGGTCACGGGCAGCTCGCCCGCCTCGCCGAGCGCCCAGGTGTCGTGCAGCAGACCCAGCCGATCGACCTCGGGGACCGCCGCGAACGTCTCCGCCAGCGCCGTCAGGTCGGCGGGCGTATAGCGTGTGCGGAAATAGCCCGCCTGTCCCGCGTTGACGATGACCGGGCCGCAGCCCTCGATCTGCGTCGTGAGCGGTGCACCGTCCTTGTCTAGCAGAGCCTCGCTGGTCGCGCCTTTGGCCACGGACCGCAGTCGTACGGGAATCCGCCAGGTCACGCGTTGCGCCGCCTTCGGGCCCGTCTCGAAGCGACCCTGGGTGAGCGTCACCGGCGTGCGGCCCTCGATACAGGGCGCAGTCTCCACTGAGACCAGCGGCACGCCCGGCTGCAGCGTGAAATCGTGCGCGATGTCGCTGACCGGGCGACCCGTCGCCGCGGCGAGCTCCGCCCATAGCTGGTCGGTCGCTGCGTTGCCGTACGCGTAGCGCTGCATGTAATGCCGGATGCCAGCGCGGAAGCCTGCCTCGCCTAGCGAGTCCTCGAGCATGCGGATCACGGCGCTGCCCTTGTGATACGAGATCTCGTCGAACGCCTGATTGGCGGCGTCCACCGAGGGCACGGGCTGCACGACCGGGTGCGTGGCAGCGCCGGCGTCGCGCCGCAGGGCGGTTTCGCGCGATTGGTTCATGACCTCGAGAAGTGGCTTGCGATCCGGGTGCAGCGCGGCTTCGGTCTTGAGCTCCATCCAGGTCGCGAACCCTTCGTTGAGCCACAGATCGTCCCACCACGCCATCGTGACCAGGTCGCCGAACCACTGATGCGCCACTTCGTGGGCGACGGTGGCGAACACCGCCAGCCGGTCCGAATGCGACGACAGGCGTGGATCGACCAGCAGCACGGGCTCGAAGTACAGGATCGCACCCCAGTTCTCCATCGCGCTGAAGAACTGGCTGCTCCCGGGCACCGCGATCATGTCGAGCTTGGGCAGCGGATAGGGCGTGCCGAAGTACTCGTTGAACCAGGGCAGCGTCTCGACCGCGGCCTCGAGCGCGTAGCGGCCCGACGACGCGGCGCCCTTGCGCGCTACGACGCCGACGTCGACGCCGGCCACGGTCTGCGAGATGCGCTCCAGCTCGCCCACGGTGAGGTAAAGAAGATAGGACGACATCTTCGGGCTCGTCGCGAAGCGGATGCGCTGCTTGTCGCCCTCGATGCGCGTTGACTCCGCGGGCATGTTCGAAAATGCCGATTCGCCCTGAGGGACGACCACTTCGAGCGCGAAGGTCGCCTTCGCGGCCGGTTCGTCCCACATCGGCGCGAAGCGCCGCGCATCGGCCGCCTCGAACTGCGTGGCGAGCATGCGCCGCGGCCCCGCCGGCGTGTCGTAATCGACGGCAAACAGGCCCGCCGCCGTGGTTTCGATCCGGCCACGGTAGTCGAGCGTAAGTGCGTGGCGTCCGCGGTCGATCGTCCGCTCGAAGCGTAGCGCCGCGGTTTGTGCCACCGGGTCGAGCGCGACCGTCGCGCGGCCCGCACCGTCGAGCTGCGCCGCGGCGATGTCGAGGTCGAGCGCGTTGAGCGTGATGGTGTCGGTCGGCTGCTGCACCTCGACGTCGATCGCAACGCGGCCGGCAAAAGTGAGCGAGTGGGCGTCGGGCTCGACGCTGATCTCGTAATGCACCGGCGTCACGCCGGGCGGCAGCCGGCCGGGTTGCGCCTCACCGCCGGGCGCATCCCGCCCGCAGGCCGCGCAGACGAGGCAAAGCAGCAGTGTGACGCGTCGCATCATGCCGTATCCCTTCGTTGCCACGTCGTGTCGATCATCCGGCAAAGGATACCGCGGGTCGGCCCCGTCCTACTCCGGACCACCTCGACGGCCGATAGCGCCGGCGACGGCGGCGCGGGAGATTGACGCCTCAGGTTCTTCTCAAGCGAGGCAAGTTCATGCACACGACATCCAGAATCGCTGCGCTCACGATCTCGGCCGTCCTCCTCGCGGGCGCAGCCATGGCTCAACAGACCGAGCA
>JBQGDL010000002.1:0-15040 GCA_052039045.1 Steroidobacteraceae bacterium | reverse complement strand
ACAGTGTCGCGCTCGCGGTCGTAGCCGATCAGCACCGCGTAGTGCCAACCCGGCCACGGGCCTGCGCCGAGCTTCTGCAGCACCAGGACCGGACGGCCGGCAGCGAGCTCGGCGAACAGCGTCGCCTCGTCCGGCGCCATTACGTACGGCAAACGACCTCGCGCCCGCGTAGCGGCGACAAGCTCGACCTGCAGGCTGCCGCGTCGCGCGGGGAGATACACCTCGGGGACGAGCTCGTCGGGTGTGACGGCGACGCCGGTCGTCGTCAGCAGGGTCGCCAGCGCTGCGGGGCCACACTGGTAGTCGCGCTGCGGGAAGAAAGGCGTCGAGACGAGCTCGACGCGCGCCGGCGCGGCGTCATCGGGGCCGCTGTATGTCGGTCCGGTCGCGGCGCAGCCGGCCAGCGCCAGCCAGCCGACCGCGCTCACCGCGCGAGCGGCGCGTCTCATGATCGCAAGCGACAGCGCGCGACGGACTACGGATTCTTCTTGAAGATGTCGATGACGCCGACCAATTCGAGGATCAGCAACACAAGGAATACGATGCCGATCACCGCCAGTGCGTCGGCGCCGGCGGGCAGTGACTCGATCTGCCCGGCAAGGTCGCGCAGCTCCGCATCCGTCAGCGCGGCGAGGCGCGATTCCACCTGCGCCGCATCGACGCCCATCGCCCCGAGCTGCGCCCGCACCTGCTCGCGCGCGAGCGCGGAGCTTACGGTGGCGAGATCCGCTGCCCGATGCCGGGCTTCCACCGCCTGCAGCGTACCGATCACGCCGGCCTGCGCAACGAGCGGCGAGCTCAGATTGAGCACGGCCACACAGAGTATCGAAGCGAGAATTCGCTTGAAGAGCCTCATCGCGAGTTCCTCGAACCGCCCATGTTCGCCTGCGAGTGTACCCGGGCGATCCCACCGCTGGCGACCGACTTGGGGGCAAAATCGAGCGTCGGTTCGCATTTCTTCGCCGCGGTTCGCGCTTTCTTACAGCGACCTCGGCCCTGTCTTACAGCGCAGCGTGCATCTGTCTGTCGCCGGCAACGACGGGCACCGCACGTCAGCCGAACACGGTGCGCAGCATGCCGGACCACGCCGCAGGGTCGGTGACCATGACGAAGGCGACGCCGAACAACGCACCTCCAAGGTGCGCGTCATGGTTGATCCGCCCGCGCGCGTGTCGCGCCGACCACCACGAGTAGACGAGATAGCCGACGGCGAACAGCGGCGCGGGGATGGGCAGGGGGATCGGGATGATGAACAGCGTCATCCCGGGGAAGTAGACGATCGCCGCGAACAGCACGGCCGAGATCGCGCCCGACGCTCCGAGCGACGCGTAATCCGGGTTGTTACGGTGCTTCAGGTAAGTTCCCGCGTCGCTCACGACCAGTCCGAGCAGGTACAACAGCGCGAACCTGGCGGGCCCGATCAGCTTCTCGAGCGGGAAGGCGAAGAAATAGAACGTGAGCATGTTGAATATCAGGTGGCCGAGGTCGGCGTGCACGAAGCCGCTCGTGACGATGGTTTCGTACTGCCGCCGGCGCAGGAACCAGTACGGGCGGAACAGGCACCGCTCGATGAAGGCCGGCGAGCGGTACAGCCCGAACAGGCTCGCAGCAATGGTCAGGGCGAAGATCACGGCTGCGACGCCGATGCCGCTGTCTGCTGACATCGATGGGTCCTGTTTCCGGTGCTTGCGTGCCCGACGCGGGCTGGGCTCGATTATGCAGGAGCATTACAATCGGCCGGGAGGTCAGCTGCAGTGAGCCGCGCATTCGTCAAGGACCAGGACGAGGATCAGGGAGCCGACGACATTCCGGATCGCGTCGTCAGCCCGCATCGCAACCTGGTGACCGAGGCCGGTCTCGCGCAGATCGACGAGGAGCTGCGCCGCTCGCGCGACGGACTGGCGGCGGCCCGCGCTTCGACCGATCGCGCGGAGATCGCCCGCCACCGTCGCGACCTGCGTTACTGGACCCAGCGCCGCTCGAGCGCGGAGCTCGTACCGGCACCCACCGACAATGCCAAGGTGCGCTTCGGCTCGACCGTCACGCTCGCCCCGGCGCACGGCGAACAGCGCACGTTCGCCATCGTCGGCGAGGACGAAGCCTCCCCGGGAGAGGGCCGTATCTCCTACGTCTCGCCGCTCGCGCAGGCCCTGCTCGGCGGGCGGACGGGCGACGTGGTGCCGTTCGGCGACGACGAAGCGGAGGTTCTCCGCATCGGCGTTTGAGAAACCGCCGCCGTCAGGCAGCGGGTCGCGGCTGCAACCAGCCCGGCAGGAAGCCGAACGGATCAGCCGCGCCCGTACGGTCGAAGGGAACCCCGTGCCGCTCGAGCAGGGCCTGAACGCGCCCGTCGCGCCAGGCTTCGAAGAGATCCGTGGCGCCGCCGATGAATTCCCCGCCGATGAAGATCTGCGGGATCGTCTTGACCCCGGTGCGCGCGCTGAGCGCCGTGCGGATCGCACCGCCGCGGTCGCCCGCCTGGAACTCGACCGAGTCGAGATCGACCGAGCGGTAAGCGATGCGGAAGTGGGCCAGCATCCGGCGCACCGACCAGCAGAACTCGCACCATTCGAGCGCGAACATCACGACCGGATTGGCGCGATCGGCGAGCGCCTCCGATACGAAGCGTTCCGCCTCCTGCGTCGGTTCGGGAGCCGCATCGGTCGCGGCGTCTGCCGGTGCCGCCGGCTGAGGCAGGTCGAAGCGCTGCCCGGGCGTCGAGCGCGACAGCTCGAGCTCCTCCTGCGTCATCTCGGCGGAGATGTCCGCGAACAGCGGGGTCGACAGATAGCGCTCTCCGGTGTCGGGAATCATGCAAAGCACCACGGCCTGCGCCGGCAGCGCGCGGGCAAGGTCGAGCGCACCGACGAGTGTGGCGCCGCCGGTGATTCCCGCGAGAATGCCTTCCTCTGTGGCGAGCGCGCGCGCAAGGCGCAACGCCTCGGCACCGTTGACCGGCCGCACCTCGTCGACGAGACCGAGCGCCATCGCTTCCTCGGTGAGCTTGGGGATGAAGTCGGGCGACCAGCCCTGCATCAGGTGCGGGCGGAACAGCGGGTGGCTGGCGGCGGGTGACCCGTCGGCGAGCCGCGTCTGCGCGATGCCACTGCCGAGCACCTGGGCGTTGTCCGGCTCGCACACCACGATGCGGGTTTCGGGCCGATGCTGACGCAGCACGCGCGCGACACCCTTCAGCGTCCCGCCGGTGCCGCATCCGGTGACGAACGCGTCGAGGCGCTGGCCTGCGAAATCGGCGAGGATTTCCCGGGCCGTGGTCCGCGAATGCATCTCCGCGTTCGCCTCGTTCTCGAACTGCCGGCACAGGAACCAGCCGTGGCGCTCGGCAAGCTCGCACGCCTTGGCCAGCATGCCGCTGCCCTTCTGCGCCGCGGGCGTGAGCACGACGCGCGCGCCCAGGAAGCGCATCAGCTTGCGGCGCTCGACACTGAAGTTCTCCGCCATGGTGACGACCAGCGGATAGCCCTTGGCCGCGCAAACCATGGCAAGACCGATACCCGTGTTGCCACTGGTCGCTTCGATGACGGTCTGCCCGGGCCTGAGCTGGCCCGTCCGTTCGGCGTCCTCGATGACACCGAGCGCCAGCCGGTCCTTGACCGAGCCCATCGGGTTGAAGGACTCGAGCTTGACGTACACCGCGGCACCCGCCTGTGCGAGCCGCTGCAATCGCACCGACGGGGTGTTGCCGATGGTGCTCAGGATGGATTCATGGCGCATGCACCGTCCCTTCCCGTGGCGTTCTGGTCCAGGCACGAACTCTACCCGGTGCACGCCTCGGAAGCGCATCGGGCTCGAACCATGTGTGACAGGCGCTACAGCTTCGCCCTGTACACTGCCGGTATGAAGCTCGGCCACGCGATGCTGATGTGACGACAGGCACGCGTCTCGAACAACGGCGCGCCCTGCTCAGGCAGCTGCTTGCCGCCGGCGGCCTCGCCGTCCTGTCGAGGCGCCCCGCAAGGGCCGCCGGCGGCGGGATGCGCTTCGAGGTCGACCCGTTCTCGCTTGGCGTCGCCTCCGGCTATCCGTCACCCGACGACGTGGTGCTGTGGACCCGGCTCGCGCCGACGCCGCTTGCGCCCGGCGGCGGCATGCCGCCCGAGGTCGTGCCGGTCGACTGGGAGGTGGCTGCCGACGCTCAGTTCCGTCGCATCGTGCGCTCCGGCGTGGCGTACGCCGAGCCGGACTGGGCGCACAGCGTGCATGTCGAGCCCGGCGGACTCGAGCCCGGCCGCCCCTACTGGTACCGGTTTCGGGCGGGCGGTGCCCAGAGCCCGGTCGGACGGACCGCGACCGCACCCGCGCGCGGCGCTTCCCCCGAGCGGCTGCGGCTCGCCGTGGCCTCGTGCCAGCAGTACGAGCACGGTTATTACACCGCGTACCGACACATGGTGAACGATCAGCCCGACCTGATCGTCCATCTCGGCGACTACATCTATGAGCTCTCCTGGGGAGAGACGCGGGTGCGCGCGCATGACGCGTCCGAGTGCTACTCGCTCGAGGACTATCGGGCGCGCTACGCCCTGTACAAGAGCGATCCGCTGCTGCAAGCCGCACACGCCGCATGCCCATGGCTGATCACCTGGGACGATCACGAAGTCGACAACGACTACGCCGCCGATGTCTCGGAGGAGGACGACGAGCCCGGGCTGTTTCTCGCACGGCGCGCCGCCGCCTACCGGGCCTGCTACGAGCATCAGGCGCTGCCGCGCCGCGCGCTGCCCTACGGCCCGTACCTGCGCATACACGCGCAGCGCGCGTTCGGCGATCTCGCCAACATCGTGATGCTCGACGATCGCCAGTACCGCTCGCCGCAAGCCTGCCCGAAGCCGGGCCGCCGCGGCTCGAACCGGGTCAGCGGCTGCCCGGAGCTCGCATCGCCCGAGCGCTCCAAGCTCGGCGCGAGGCAGGAAGCCTGGCTCGCGGCGCGCCTGGGCGAGAGCACCGCGCGCTGGAACGTGCTCGCTCAGGGAACGGTGCTGGCGCAGGTCGACGAGCAGCGGGGGCCGGGCGAGCGTTACTGGACCGATGGCTGGAGCGGCTACCCCGGGGCACGGGCGCGCCTGCTGGAGTCGCTCGAAACCTCGCGTGCGCGCAACCCGATCTGCCTTTCCGGCGACATTCACGCGTTCCTCGCCGCCAGGCTCAATCGCGTTGCCGCGGATCCCGCCTCGCCCGTGATCGCCACGGAGTTCGTCACCACTTCGATCAGCTCACAGGGGCTGCCGCCCAAGATGATCGAGGACCGGCTCGCGGAGAATCCCGGACTCCTCGCCGGAACCAGCCGTTACCGAGGCTATCTGCGCCTCGACGTGTCTCGCGACCGCGTGCAGGCCGACATGGTGGCGATCGACTCGGTCCTCGTGCCCGACTCGGGATCCAGGATCTTCGCGTCGTTCTCCGTCGTCGACGGGCAGCCGGGGCCGGGGCCGGCCTGATCACCGCTCCGCTGGCGCGGGCGGCGGCTCGTCCTGCCGGGCCGGCGTCTCCGCGGGCTGCCCCTCCGGCACGACGAAGATCGGCTGCGGCTTACGGATCTCCTGCTCCGCCTCCTCACGCGCGATGCGCTCGAGCAGGCGCTGGAATCCGCCGAGGAACGCATCGAACCCACGCCCGGCGATTGCCACGACGGCGACGGCGAGCAGCGCCGCGACGATCGTGAGCCACAGCGGCCGCCGCGGCCGTTGGTAATCGAGCTCGGCCTGCGAGCGGGCGAGATCCATGAGCGCCCGTTCCCGGGTGATGGGGATTGGAGCCGAGCTGCGGCGGGGTCGGGGTGCGTCGGATCGTGCGGGCATTGGCGTCACTGTACGGCAAGGCGTCCGCCCGGTGGCAGACGATTCACCCGACCGGATCGCTCCAGCATAGCCTCCCGGACCACTGGCCGGAACGGCGGGTACACTCGGGCCGATGCCCCGGCGGACAAGGACATCGTGGACGGCGGCGCTGGTGATCGCGGCGCTCGCAATGGCGGTGCGCGCAGCGGCGCAGGACGACGCCGCGACCCGCACGCTGTTTCGCGTCGCCTACGCCGCCGCGCAGGCAGGGAGCGGCAGCCCCGCCGCGTCGGACGGCTCGGCGCTGCGCGCCTACGCGCTCTATCCCTATCTGCAGGCCGCCCGCCTGGAGCAGGGCCTTTCGGCCGACGCCGCCATCGGGGCGTTTCTCGACGAGCACGGCGATGCGCCGTACACGGCGCGGTTGCGCCAGGTGTGGCTCGAGGACCTCGCCCGCCGCGAACGCTGGGAGACCTATCTGGCGCACTATCGCGACGACGCCGACGGCGCCGCGACGCTCCGCTGTCACGCGCTTGCCGCGCGTGTCGCGCTGGGCCGCAACGCAAGGCTCGAGCCGGCGATCGTCGAGCAGTGGCTCACGCCGCGCAGCCTTCCGGATGCCTGCGATCCGGCCATCGACTGGTTGCGCAGCCGCGACGCGCTCACGACCGACCTGGTCGAGCGACGCGCGAGAATGGCGCTCGAGGCGGGCGAGTGGCAGCTCGCGCGCTATCTCGCCAAGTCGCTGCCGTCGTCCGCCGCGGCACCGCTCCTGCAGTGGGCGGCACTCCTCGAGCGACCGGAGCGCTCGATCGACGAGCTGATCGAGAATCCCGCTCGCGAGATCGAGCCCGCGGCCCTTCTCGCCGGGTGGACCGTGCTCGCCCGCCGCGAGCCCGACGCTTCGGTCGCGCGGTTCCGGGCGCTGATCCGTGCGCGCAATCTCGACACGCGCCAGGCAAGCCGATACGCGCTCGCCACCGCACTCGGTCTCGCCTGGAGCCGGCGCCCCGGCGCGCTGGAGTATTTCTCGCTCGTGCAGCCCGAGGACTTCGACGATGTCGCGCACGAGTGGCACGTGCGTGCCGCCCTCTGGGTTGGTGAATGGGCGCGCGCCGCGCAGGCGATCGCGGCGATGCCGGAGACGCTGCGCAACCAGAATCGCTGGCGCTACTGGGCAGCACGCGCCACCGAGGTGGCCGGCGAGCGTGAGGCGGCGCGCGGCGAATACGCGGGTGTGGTACCCAGCGACAACTGGTACGCGGCGCTCGCCGCTGCCCGGCTCGGCGAGCGATTCGTCCCGAGCCTGCAACAAATCCCGCTCGATGAGCGCGCGATCGATCGTCTGGCGCGGGTGCCGGCTCTCGTGCGCGCGCGCGAGCTGCTGCTCTGCGACCTCACTTCGGAGGCTTCAACGGAGTGGCGCGTTGCCTACGAGACGCTGACGCTGTCGCAGCAGGTTCAGGCGATCGGCCTGGCGGATCGGTGGGGGTGGCACTATCAGGCCATCGCGGCGGCGGCGCGGCAGACGCTGTTCAACGACTATCCGCTGCTGTATCCGCGCCCATACGACGCCGAAGTCAGCGCCGCGGCCCGCCTGACGAAGCTGCCTGCGGAGCTCATCTACGCAGTGATACGTCAGGAGAGTCTGTATCGACCCGACGCAGGGTCGAGCGCGGGCGCGCTCGGCCTCATGCAGCTGCTACCCTCGACAGCGCGACGTGCCGCACGGCGCTGGGGCCTGAAGGCGCCGGATCGGGCCGAGCTGCTGCAACCGGGAGTCAACATCCCGATCGGCGCCGGGGAGCTTCGCAGCCTCCTCGATCGCTTCGACGGTCAGACCCTCCTCGCCACGGCCGCATACAACGCCGGGCCGGGCGCGGTGCGCCGCTGGCTGCCCGACTCGACGATCGAGAACGACGTCTGGGTCGAGAACATTCCGTTCAACGAGACACGCGCCTATGTGCAGCGCGTCGCCTGGCACAGTCTGGTATTCGCCTGGCTCGACGATCGCAAGCCGCGCGATACCGCGTCCTGGCTCGGCGAGCTCTATCTTCCTGCACCGGACGCCGCGCTGAAATCCAGTGGAGGTTGATCGCGCTCAGGGGAACGTGTTGCGCAGGATGGCGTGCGTCGGCACGAAGACCAGCAGCACGAAACCGACGTACAGCAGCAGGACATAGGCGGGCGCGGGCAGCGGGCTCGGCTCGGGTCCGAGGCCCCAGCTCCAGTTGATATTCTTCTCCGGCGAGCTGACCACGCGGCTCAGCGGCAGGGTCACGGCCGCGAGCAGTGCTGCGCCCGGCAGCGCGATCGGCTCGTCGTAGCCGTACGCGGCCAGCAGCCACAGCAGCACGAGCGGCAGCGGCACGTGAAACAGCGACAGCCGGCGCAGCAGCAGCGGGCGATCCTGCTCGAACATGTAATCGGTGAGCCCGCTGATGCGTCGTCCGAGCAGGATCCGGCCGGCCAGATCGACATTCCACAACATCTCCGGCAGCAGCACGGCCACGGCCAGCACGCTCGCGATCCGCGCATCCTCCAGCCAGAGCGCCGGCACCGCGCCGATCAGCGCGATGTCCGAGAACCAGAGGAGGTTGCGCCAGCCGTAATGTTTCAGCCAGATCGCAACGAGCACGATGACGAACGCCGTATAGCCGAGCTTGAACCACAGCGGGATCACGCCCGTATGCTAGCAGCGGGCGGGCCCGCGCCCGCCTGTCTATACTGCCGCGCATGCCTGGCGAAACGGACGACGCACGATGGCCGTGAGCGCCGTACCCGCCGACGCGCTGGTGATCTTCGGAGTCAGCGGCGACCTGGCCTTCCGCAAGATCTTCCCCGCGCTCGAGAATCTCGAACGTCGCGGACGCCTCCCGCCGAAGCTCGTCGGTGTGGCACGCGGCAGCGGCCGCGAAGCTCTCATTGCGCGCATGCGCGACAGCCTGGCCCGGCAAGGCACGGCGAACGACGCCGACGTGCAGCGGCGCCTCGAGGCCAAGCTCGCAGTCGTCGACGGCGATTACCGCGAGGATTCGACCTTCGTCGCGCTGCGTGAGGCGCTGGGCGGAGCCTCGCACCCCGTGCACTACCTCGCCATCCCGCCCAGCCTGTTCACGACCGTCGCCGCGAAGCTCGGCGCCTCCGGCTGCGCCCGGGGTGCACGCGTCGTTGTGGAAAAGCCGCTCGGGCGCGACCTGTCGAGCGCGCGCACGCTCAACCACGCACTGCGTGCGGTCTTCCCGGAGGAAGCGATCTTCCGGATCGATCACTTCCTGGGCAAGGAGCCGGTGCAGAACCTGCTCTATTTTCGCTTCGCGAACGCCTTCATCGAGCCAGTCTGGAACCGGACCTTCATCGACCACGTCCAGATCACGATGGCGGAGAACTTCGGCGTCGAGGGACGCGGCCGTCTCTACGAGGAGCTCGGCGCCATTCGCGACGTAGTGCAGAACCACCTGCTGCAGGTGCTCGCGATCCTCGCCATGGAACCGCCGGTCGACATGGGCGCCGAAGCGATGCGCGACGAGAAGGCCAAGGTGCTGCGCGCGGTCCGCCCGGCGGAACGGCGCGACGTCGTGCGCGGCCAGTATCGCGGCTACCGGAGCGAAGCGGGCGTGCAGCCGAACTCCGACGTCGAGACCTTCGCCGCGCTGCGCTTCGACATCGACTCCTGGCGCTGGTCCGACGTGCCGTTCTTCGTCCGCACGGGCAAGCGCCTGCCCGTCACCGCAACCGAGGTGATGGCCACCTTCCGCCGGCCACCGCAACAGCTGTTCCGCGAACCGTTGCCGCTGCGCGCCAACTATCTGCGCTTTCGCCTCGGACCGGACCGGATCGCAATCGCGCTCGGCGCGCGCGTCAAGCAGGCGGGCGAGCCCATGCACGGGCGCGAGATCGAGCTGTTCGCCTGCAATTCGCAGACGGACGAGATGACGCCTTACGAGCGGCTGCTCGGCGATGCATTGCGCGGCGATGCAAGCCTGTTCGCACGCCAGGACACGGTCGAGATCGCCTGGTCGATCGTCGATCGCATGCTTGCGAGCGGCCCGCAGGCGGAAGTTTATGAACCGGGGAGCTGGGGACCCGCATCCGCGCTGCGGATGGTGGAAGCCTCTGGCGGCTGGTACGAGCCGCAGGATCCGGGGACCAGCCCGTGCGTGTGATCGTCGAGCCCGATACCGAGGCCGCCGCCCGCACCGCGGCGAGCGCGATCGCGAACGCATGCGAGGCGGCCATCGAGGAGCGCGACCAGGCGCTCATCGCCCTCTCCGGTGGACGCACGCCCTGGCGGATGATCGAGCTGCTGCGCGAGCACGTGCTCCACTGGGAAGAGATTCATGTCGCACAGGTCGATGAGCGCGTCGTGCCGCACGACGACGAGCGACGCAACTTCGCGCGGCTCGAGGCGCTGCTCGTGCGCGAGGGACCGCTCCCGCGGGACAACCTGCTCGAGATGCCGGTGGCGGCGACCGACCTCGCCGCGGCGGCCGCGGCCTACCAGGCGATGCTGGAAGCGATCGGCGGAGCGCCGCTGCGACTCGACATCGTGCAGCTCGGTCTCGGCACGGACGGGCACACAGCGTCGTTGCTGCCCTCCGATCCGGTTCTCGACAACGGCGGGCGCGACGTGGTGGTGTCGGCGGAGTATCAGGGGACCCGGCGCATGACGCTCACCATCAGCGCGCTGTCGCGCGCGCGGCAGCGGCTGTGGCTCGTCACCGGCACCGAGAAGGCACCTCGACTGCGCGACCTGATCGACGGCTCGACGGCCATCCCGGCCAACCGCGTCGAGCGCCGCGGCACGCTGGTGGTCGCGGACCGCGACGCCGCCGGGCCGGCGCCGACACTCAGCTCTTCGTGATCGCGTGTCCGCCGAAGGCCTGGCGCAGGCGCGCCAGCAGCCGGTTTGCGTAGTCGCCGCGTCCCTGGCTTGCGAAGCGTTCGAGCAACGCCTGGGTCATGACCGGCGCCGGGACGCCGAGCTCGATCGCCTCGATCGCTGCCCAGCGCCCTTCGCCTGAGTCCGCAACGCGCGGCGCCACCGACTTGAGCTCGCCGTCCTCGGCCAGGAACTCGGCCGTCAGATCGAGCAGCCAGGAGCGAATTACGGTTCCGTGGCGCCAGGATTCCGCAATCGCCGAAACATCGAGCTGCAGTTCCTGCTTCGCACGCAGCAACGCGAGCCCTTCCGCGTAGGCCTGCATCAGCCCGTACTCGATGCCGTTGTGCACCATCTTGGCGAAGTGGCCCGCGCCGCTCGGCCCGCAGTGCAGCCAGCCGCGATCGGGCGCCGGAGCCAGCGCTTCGAGCAGCGGCCGTATGCGGGCGACCGCCTCCACGCTGCCGCCGACCATGAGGCCGTAGCCGTAAGTGAGTCCCCAGACGCCGCCCGACACGCCCGCGTCGACGAACTGCAGCTCCTGCTCCGCGAGCCGGCGTGCGCGGCGCTGACTGTCCCGGTACCAGGCGTTGGCGCCGTCGACGATCACGTCGCCCGGAGCAAGCAGCGTCTGCAGGCGTTCCAGCACCTGCTCGGTCGGGCCGCCCGCGGGAAGCATCATCCACACCGCGCGCGGCGCCGGCAGCTCGGCGGCGAGCGTTTCCAGGGTTTCGACGGTACGCATCCCGGGCTCGGCGGCGACCGCGCTGCGCGCGCCCGCGGCACGATCCCAGCCGATCACCTCGAGCCCGGCGCGCGCGATTCGGCGGCTCATGTTCCCGCCCATGCGGCCCAGCCCGATCATTCCGTACTGGATCGTCACGGCAAACTCCGTTTCATCGCTTGCGCGATTGTGGCAGACGCGCCGGCGCGCGGCGAGCCGCCGCCATCGCGCGCCGAAGCGAGCAACCGACGGCGTCGACATGGCATCTAATGCCTACGTGTGAACCGGGAACGCACGTGGCAATCAGGGAACAGGAGACGAACCATGACTACTTCCGTCACCCCACGCGTCATCGGACTCAAGCGAGGTCTGCTCGCGGGCCTGCTCGGTTCCACGCTCGCGCTGTCGGTTCAGGCCGGCGACATCGCGCTCACCAGCGACGACGAGAGCATGACCGTCAGCTACGCCGGGCTCGACCTTTCCGATCCCGCGGCCATGCACACGCTGTACGGACGACTGAAGGTCGCCGCCCGCATTGTCTGCGGCGGTGACACCTCCGGCGTCCGCGAAGTGCAACGTATCTTCGCCCATCGGGCCTGCGTCTCGAACGCGCTCGAGTCGGCCGTGCGCAGCGTCGACAACGCCGCCCTGACGGCACTGCACAGGAGCGCCGGGTCGACGGCCCCGGTCATCTGATCTTCCCGCCGGAGGCGGCGGGCTCACACGTCATCCTCTGCGGCCCGGTATTCCCGGACCGGGCTGGACGTCTCGGCGAGCCCGGCCGCCTTCGGCGGCCTTCGACGCGTCTCTTCAGGCGCACTCCCCTTCCTCTCGCTCCCCTCTGGCTCCGTACGGAAGCGGTCGCCAGCAGCGGCTAGTCGCCGATCGCCTCGCCGCTGGCCGACTTCTCGCACGCGCGTCGAGCCTGTCCGAAACGCTGTCCGATGGGTGTCCGCGGACACTTGTCGCAGCGCTCAGGTCCCCGACAGTCATGATGGAAAACCTCTGCCGTTCAATTCATTACGACGCTCCGCCACATCTGGCACGGCGGTTGCAATACATCGGCCGAGCGCTAAGCCATGAAGGTATCCAGCCTGAGACCCTTGATGAGCGGCGGCGGTGCCAGTCCACCCGCCGGCGACCCGTCCATCCGCGGCACCGAAGGTCAGGACGTCGCGATCGAGGCGCAGCCGGATCGCCGCCGCATCGTCTGGATCGGCGCAGCCGTGGCCGGCCTCGTGCTCGTCGTCGTGTTCGGCCTGCTGATCCGCGGCTGGCGTGGGACCGAGCACGTGGTATCGCGCGAGCGGCTGCGCATCGCGACGGTGACGGAAGGGCCGTTCGTGCGCGACGTCTCGGCGCAGGGCACGGTCGTCGCGGCCGTGAGCCCGACACTCTTCGCCATTGCTCCGGGCACGATCAGCTATCAGGTGCGCGCGGGAGACAGCGTCACGGCCGGCCAGGTGCTCGCGACCCTGGCGAGCCCGACCCTCGAAAACGAGTACCAGCGCGAGCGTGCGACGCTCGAGAGTCTCGACACCGCGCTGCGCCGCCAGGGCATCGAGATGCGGCGCCAGAAGCTGGCCACCAAGGAGGCCGCCGATCTCGCCAGCGTGCAGATCCGCGCTGCGGAGCGCGAGCTGCAGCGCGCGCAGTGGGCCTGGGACAAGGGCGCAATCGCTGAACGGGATCTTCGTCACGCACAGGATGAGCGCGAATCCGCACGGCTCGCCTACGAGCACGCGCGCGAGACCGCAGGCCTCGAGCAGGAGAGCCTCGACCTCGACCTGCAGGCCCGGCGCCTCGAGCGCGAGCGGCAGGGCTACGTCGTCGCGAACCTGAAGCGCCGCGTCGACGAGCTCACCGTCCGCTCGCCGGTCAACGGCATGGTCGCGAACCTCGCCGCGGCGCAGAAGGCGAGCGTAGCCGAGAATGCCCCGCTCCTCACCGTCGTCGATCTCTCGGCCTTCGAGGTCGAGTTCCAGGTCGCCGACGTCTACGCGCGCGACATCAAGGCCGGCATGGAGGCGGAGATCACGCTCGACGGCCGGGAGCACGAAGGACTCGTCACGGCAATCTCACCGGAGGTGCGCTCGGGCCAGGTGACCGGCCGCGTGAAGTTCGCCAGCGAGCAACCGGCGGGCCTGCGGCAAAGCCAGCGCGGCTCGGTGCGCATCGTGATCGACCAGCGCGCGAAGGCCCTGAAGTTCGAGCGCAGCTCGGACATCGTCACCGGGACGCGCGCCGTATACGTCGTCGACGGCGATCAGGCCGTGCTGACGCCGGTCGAGCTGGGCGCGGCCTCGGTCGGCGAGATCGAGGTTCTGAAGGGCCTCGAGCGGGGCCAGGAAGTCGTCATCTCCGGTTTCGGCGACCTGAAAGACGTGCCCGAATTCCACATCGGCGGCTGACCGCTTACGACCGTTCAATGACCCTGGAGCGCATCGCAATGCTCGAAATGCACGGAATCAGCAAGATCTACCGGACGGACCTCATCGAGACGCACGCGCTGCGTGACTTCTCGCTCGAGGTCGGCGACGGCGAGTTCGTCGCGGTCACGGGCCCCTCGGGCTCCGGCAAGACGACGTTCATGAACGTTGCCGGCCTGCTCGAGATCTTCGACGCAGGCATCTACAGGCTCGATGGCCAGGACGTGAGCCGGCTCTCGGACGAGCGGCGCTCGAAGCTGCGCAACGAGAAGATCGGTTTCATCTTCCAGAGCTTCAACCTGATCCCGGATCTCGACATCTTCGACAACGTCGACGTGCCGCTGCGCTACCGCGGCCTCGCCAGAAAGGAGCGCGAGCAGCGCATCAAGAGCGCGCTCGACGTCGTGGGGCTCTCCTCGCGCATGCACCACATGCCCTCGCAGCTCTCGGGCGGACAGCAGCAGCGCGCCGCGATCGCGCGCGCGCTCGCGGGCGACCCGCGCGTCCTGCTCGCGGACGAGCCGACCGGCAACGTGGATTCGCTGATGGCGCGGCAGGTCATGGACCTGCTCGAGCAGATCAACGAGATGGGCACGACCATCATCATGGTCACGCATGACCCCGAGCTCGCGCGCCGCGCGCACCGCAACGTCCACATCGTCGACGGTCAGATCTCCGATTTCAGGCCCTACGAGCCGCGCGAGGACGCTGCCGCGGCCGCGAGCGCCGGCGCGGCGCAGCTCGCCCTGTCCCCGGCCTGAGGAGGCCCGCATGTTCGGCTACTACCTGCAGCTCGCGCTCCGCAACCTGAAGCGAAATCCGGGCCTCACCGCGCTCATGATCGGCGCGGTCGCGCTCGGCATCGCGGTCTGCGTGATGACGCTCACGATGTACCGCGCCATGTCGGGCAACCCGATCTGGTGGAAGAACGACGTGCTCTACGCGGTCACCATGGACTTCTGGGACCCGCAGCAGCCCAACTGGGACAAGAAGCCCGAGCTGCCGCCCGAGCAACTCACCTATCGGGATGCGATGGCGGTGTACGCCTCCGACATCCCCAAGCACAAGGTCATCATGCACAAGGCCATGGGCATCCTCTCAGCCGATGGCCAGCAGGTGAAGCCGGAGCGCGTCATGACGCGCGTGACGACCCGGGACTTCTTCGCGATCTTCGACGTGCCCTTCCAGTACGGCGGCACCTGGACGGACG
>JBQGDL010000001.1:0-7614 GCA_052039045.1 Steroidobacteraceae bacterium | reverse complement strand
GATCGATCGCCTCGCCGCCGGCGCAAAAACCACTCTCTTCTATGGCCCGTGGTACCGGCGCAGCCCGTTTTTCGAGAAGACCCTCGCGGCGGGTGTGACCGGATTCGACATCTACAACCACATGTATCTGCCGGCCTACTTCGGCGATCCGGTCGAGGAGTACTGGCATCTCCTCAATCACGTGACGCTGTGGGATGTCGCGGTCGAGCGGATCGTCGAGATCACCGGGCCCGACGCGTCGGCCTTCACGAACATGCTCACCTGCCGCGACCTGACGAAGTGCGCCGTCGGCCAGGGCAAGTACGTGCTGATCACCGCGCCCGACGGCGGCATCGTCAACGATCCCGTGCTGCTACGCATCGAGAAGGACCGCTGGTGGCTGGCGCTGGCCGATTCCGATGCCGGCCTGTACGCGCGGGGAGTGGCCGTGAACTCCGGCATGAACGTCAGGATCGACGAGCCGGACGTGTACCCGGTCCAGGTTCAGGGCCCCAGGTCGCGCGACGTGCTGACGACGCTCTTCGGTCCCCGCATCGCGGACATCAGGTACTACTGGACCCTGACGACCGATCTCGACGGCATCCCGGTCGTCATCAGCCGCACCGGCTGGACCGGCGAGGTCGGCTACGAGATCTACCTGCGCGACCCGGCGCGCGGCGGCGAGCTGTGGGATCGCATCCTCGAGGCAGGTCGTCCGCACGACATCCGGGTCATCGCACCCTGCGAGGCGCGCCGCGTCGAGGCGGGCATCTTCAACTACGGCTCCGATATCACGATCAGGGACACGCCGTTCCACGTCATGGGACTCGAGCAGCGGGTCGAGCCGCAGGCGGCCGACTACATAGGCAAGGCGGCGCTGGAGGAGATCCGGGTCAAGGGGGTCGACCACAAGCTGGTTGGGATCGAGGTCGCGGGCGAGGAGCTGCCGTTCGAGATGCCGTGGCCACTCAAGGTATTCCGCAATGGTAAAGAGGTCGGCGAGGTCACGAACCTGCTGTGGTCGCCGCGGCTCGAGAAGAACATCGGCTACGTGCGCGTGCCGATCGCGCTGGCCAGCCCTGGCAACACGCTCGAGGTGGAGGCGCCCGACGGCTCGCGCTGGCACGGCACGACGGCCGCCATTCCGTTCCTCGATGCCGCCAAGAAGGTGCCGCTCGGGCGGGCTTGAGGGCGCATCGACCGCTGCGGTGATGCCGGCGGGTTGCCAGTTTGCCGGTGACGTCACCCGGAATCGGCCAGCCGCGGTGCGGATGTCGTTGACGGGCCCGCGATGCTCGCGAGCTCCAGAAAACGACAGAATCCGTTCGCCAGCTTCATCTGTCGCGGCGTTCGACATTCCGGGCGGAACAGCGCCGGGCTGCCGACCAGGATGCAGAGCGCCCTGGCGCGCGACGTCGCGACATTGAAACGGAAGCGGTTGTAGAGAAACTCCATGCCGCGCGGCGCGTCCCCGGGACTCGAGGACGTCATCGAGTAGATGACGACCGGGGCCTCCTGCCCCTGGAAGCGATCGACCGTACCGATGCGGTCCGCGAGCGCCGGTAGCGCCTCGACGAGCGCCGCGACCTGCGCGTTGTACGGCGCGACGATCAGGATGTCCTCGAGCCGCAGTGGACGGATCGCGCCTGCCTTGTCTTGCCAGCGGCAGTGGCGCGACAGCCCTCTGACGAGATCGCGGATCGCGGCGACTTCCCCGGCCGCTCGGGCGCGATTGCCGGTGTGGGGTACCGGGAAATAGCGCAACCCGGAGCCGAGCAGACTGGGAACTGCCACCCCGACGCCGGACTCTGTCGCGCGCTCGCCGGGCGTCGCTGCGGCCTCCGCGAGGATCGTCTGGCGTTCCAGCCCCGGCCGCGCCCGAACGCGGCCCTCGTAATAGACCTCGGAGGTGAAACGCGCGATGTCGGGATGCAGCCGGTAGGTATCGGCGAGGAACAGCCCCTGGCCGGGCGGCATCGTCTGCTCGCCGCCCAGCAGGTGATACAGCGCCGAGACTTCGCTGCCCTCAGGGTGACTGCTCTGCAGCGGCTGCTCGAGCTGCTGCGGGTCGCCGAGCAGCACGAGGCTGCGCGCGGCCGGCGCCGTCGCGAGCACGTTGGCGAGCGACATCTGCCCGGCCTCGTCGACGACCAGCACGTCGACGCTTTGCTCGAACCCGGGCCGTGTCCAGCACCACGCGGTGGCCCCGAGCACGTCGATCGTGCCGTCGCGCAGTCCCGCGCGGATCGCCTAGTAGTCGTCGGTCCGCTGAATGCCCCACCGGCCGGTGTACGGCTCATCGTCGCGATGCACGAGCCGCAGCCGCAGTCCTGACTTTTCCGCCTCCTCCGCGGCGCCTTCGAGCAGCTTGACGATCACCTTGTGGCTCACCGCCGTGATTCCGACCTTCAATCCCGCCCGCACCAGCGCGCAGATGACGTGCGCGCCGGTGTAGGTCTTGCCGGTGCCGGGCGGGCCCTGGATCGCGAGCACGTTGCCGTCGAGCGCGAGCGCCAGGCGACAGGCCGCGGTTACGGCCGTCTCCTCGGGCCGCTGCAGGCGGCCGGCCGGGTCCGCGAGCGGCGGCGGACGGCGCAGCAGCAGATCGATCGCCGCGCGCCACGGCGCGGCGGGCGCGAACCCCTGCGCGAGAACGACCTCGCCGAGACGCATCAGCGACTCACGCAGCGCGCCGGACGGTACCTGGTTGTGGAAACACACCGCGGCGGGATGCTCGTTCGCCGTCTTCTTGCTCTTCTTGATGTCGATCGTGCGTGCCGAGTAGTTGACCGCGACGACCTTGCCGACCTTGCGGCCTGCGCGGTCGTAGACGTCGTCGTCCTTGCGCGCGTCGAGCTCCTGCGGCGGAAAGCCGTAGCGCTGCAGCGGCGCGGCCTTCGCTTCCAGGACTTCCCGAAGGACGAGCCCGGTCAGCGCGCGACGCTCGTCGGCGAGCTCGCGCTCCTCGAGCGCGAGCACGCGGAAATACTCCCACCAGCACGCTTTGTCCTCGCGGCGGTGAAACTCCATCATGTGCGCGAGCACGAAACGCGCCTGCTGCTCCGCTGACCGCGCGCCGGGCTCGAGGGGAACGCCGTCGAGCAGCCCGTCGCGCAGCCGTCTGAGCTCGCGATCGAGGTCGCTCACTTTCTCGGACGCCTCGCCGCTGCCGGGCGCGGGCCGCGGCAACTCGTGGCCCTGCGCGATCGCCTCGCTACGCAGCCGCTCGAGCCACGTCTGCAACCGCAGCGTCGACTCGCAGTCCTCGCGGTTGTAATCCTCGACGATCCGACGGTGCGTCTCGAGCGCCTCGTCCCAGTCGCCCTCCGCAAGCGCGTTCTCGACGACGCGGCGGCTGGTGGCGGCCTCGCGCAGGTCCTGCGTCCGCTCGTAGCCGAAGAACGGCTCGAGATCCTTGATCGAGTACCGCTCGACGCTCGCGATCAGCGCGCGCTTGACCACAGCGTGCAGATCGACCAGCACGCCTCCGCGCAGCAGCGCATCGAGCTCGACCTCGCGCGTGGCGTAGCGCCCCATCAGGCGCTTGAGCGCCGCCGGCTCGTAGGGCGCGAAGTGATAGACGTGGGCGGCGGGATTGCGTGCACGCGTCTCGCTGGCGAGATCGATGAACCGCTCGAACGCGGCGCGCTCCGCGGCGAGCGTCCGGGCCCAGAGCGGGGTGTAGACAGGGCCGCCGTCGGCGTCGCGCGTCACAAAGCCGATCAGGTATTCCTGCACACCCTCCTCGGCGAAATGACTGCCTTCGAAGTCGAGGAATATGTCGTCGGGCGTGGGCTCGGGCAGTCGCCGCAAGCCGTGCTCGACATCGAACGGCTGCTTGAGCTCGTGGGACGGCGTGCCGGTGTCGCGCCCGAGCTTCTGAATGCGTGCCTGCTCGTGGATGCGGGTCAGCGCCTCGCGGGATCCACGCGCGGGCTCCGGCACGGTGTCGAGCGCCGCGAGCGCGGCGAGCGTGTCGACGCCGAGCTCGCGCAACGCCTCGATCTGCGCGCGCGAGATGCCAGCCACGTAGCAGAGATGGTCGTCCGCCCGCCGGCGCTGCTCGCACTGCGACCACCAGGAACAGTAATCGCAGTGCGGGACCGGCTCGGGATAGGTGGCGGCCGGCTGCCCCAGGAAGTCGTCGATGCCGCGCTCGAGCAGGCGGACGTAGGCGCCGTAGTCGTCGACCCGATGCGTCTCGGGCGCGAAGTGCGTGCCCGGCGTCACGACGTGCATGTGAACGGGCCGTGCGCCCTGGAGCTGCTCGAGCAGCCAGGAATAGACGCAGAGCTGCAGGATCGTGGCTGCCTTCGTCTCGCGTGCGAGCTTGGTGTCGTACGCCTCGTATGACCAGGCGCCGAGTCGGCTCGGCGTGTCGACCTTGTGCAGGAAATCGGCCCGGCCCGACCAGGCGCCGTGCGCGAGCGCCGCCTGGTAGATCACGTCGACGCCCGAGTGCATCGCGGCGAGTGTGGCCTCGAGGCTCGAGGCCACGGGCGCGTCGCCGTCATCGAGGTCGTCGGCACCGGCGATCGTCAGGCCCCGGGCGTGCAGGTGCGCGAGATATGCCCGTTCGTGGGCCAGACCGCGCGCGCGCAGCTCCTCGAGCGCCGCGTCGCGGCGCACCGGCCGCTCGAGCTCGCCGTGTGCCGCACGCAGATCGAGCGTGGAGAGATGACGGCAGCTGGAAAAATTGCTGAGGTCGGTCGGGGCGCGGATCAGGAGATTACTGGTTCGTTGCATGACCGGGCCTCGGCAAGCCGATTATGGAGGTCGCCCGACGCCGTTTACACAACTTTACACAGGAGCGATCGTCGCGAAACGTCGCGCGTCCAGACTCTCGAGCCGTGTTCGTTCCTTCCGGAGATTCCCATGGCTGAACAGAACGGTACGAGCGGTCCGGCCCCCCGGACGCCGGAGAGCGCCCCACGGCGATCGCGTCGCGCATGGATCATCGTCGGGTCGGTGGTCGGCGCCCTCGCGCTGCTGGCCGGCGCACTCACGGCGGTCGAGGCGCACGGTGGCGGATGGCATCACGGCCGCGGTCACATGAGCGCGGAGAGCTTTTCGGAGCACATCGGGGACCACGTGAAAGAGGTCCTGTCGGACGTGGATGCGACACCCGAACAGCAGGCGCAGGTCACCTCGCTGCTGCAGTCTGCGGCGAGCGACGTGCATGCGATGAAGGATCAGCACGCCGCCGCCCACAAGGAGCTGCACGCGATCCTGTCCGCGCCAACGATCGATCGCGCGCGCCTCGAAGCCGTGCGGGCCGATCAGATCCGCCTCGTCGACCAGGCCTCGCAGCGCATCGTGCAGGGCATCGCCGACGCGGCCGAAGTGCTGACGTCCGAGCAGCGCGCGGCGCTCATCGCCCGCATCGAACGCCGCCACCACTGGCAGGAGGACTGACCCTGGCGGCAAGATAGCCGCTGCATGAGCGCTCGCGTCCTGCTGGTCGAGGATGATGCCCGCCTGGCCGGAATGGTCGCCGACTACCTCGGCGAGGCGGGCTTTCGCGCCGCGATCGCCGCCAGCGGCGACGAGGCGCAGCGGCTCCTCAAGCGCGAGGCGTTCGATGCGGTCATCCTCGATCTGATGCTGCCGGACACGGACGGGCTGGATCTCTGCCGGCGGATCCGCGCGGAGTCGGCGATTCCGCTCCTGATGCTGACTGCGCGCGGCGACCCGCTCGACCGCGTCGTCGGTCTCGAGCTCGGCGCGGACGACTACCTGCCGAAGCCGTTCGAGCCGCGCGAGCTGCTGGCGCGGCTGCGCGCCATCCTGCGGCGCAGCCGCGACACCGCCCCCGCCGACGTGCTGCGCTTCGGCCGCCTCGAAATCGACCGCGCGGCGCGCCTGGTGCGCGTCGACGGCCGCGAGAAGCCGCTCACGGGCTTTCAGTACACGCTGCTGCTCGCGCTCGCCGAGCGCGCGGGTCGCGTACTGTCGCGCGATGCCCTGATGGACCTCACGAGGGGCAGCGCGCTCGAGGAGTTCGACCGCTCGATCGACGTGCACGTCTCTCGCATCCGCGCCGCCATCGAGGACGATCCGAAGAAGCCGCGGCGGATTCTGACCGTGCGCGGCGCCGGATACGTCTTCGCGCGCGAACCGGACCGCGGCCGGTAGCCGCCGCTCGCGCATGCGCAGACTGCACGTTCAGTTCTATCTCGCGATCCTGGCCGCGCTGGCGGTGTTCCTGGTCGCCAGCAGCCTCTTCTGGGCGTTCACCGGTGAGCGGCATGGCGAGCGATTGGGCGTGACCACCGCACGCGAGCTCGCGCGGGCGCTGCTCCCGCCTGCCACCGCCTCCGCCGCGGAGCAGCAGCGATCGCTCGAGGAGCTGGAGCGGCGCCTGCAGATGGATCTCGCCCTGTACGATCGTGACGGGCGACTGCTGGCGGCGACTGCGCGCGCACCGCGCCTCGCGCCGCGCAGGCTGGCGCACGGTGGCTGGACCCTCGTGCGTGGCGCAGGCCACGTCTGGATTCTTCCGCTCGAGGACGGAAGACGTCTGGTCGTGCGGCCCAGGCATCCGCCGGAGCGACTGCACGCGCACATGCTCATCGTGCCGATCGCAATCGTGCTGGCGTTTGCGCTGGGCGCGTATCCGATCGCGCGACGTCTCACGCGGCGGCTCGAGCGATTGCAGAGCGGCGTGGATCAGCTGGGTCGGGGAGAGCTCGCGACGCGCGTGGCCGTGGAAGGCCGCGACGAGGTGGCGGCGCTCGCGCGCAGCTTCAACCGCTCCGCAGAGCGCATCGAGGAGCTCGTCAAGTCGTACAAACTGCTGCTCGCCAACTGCTCGCACGAGCTGCGCACCCCCCTGGCCCGCATCCGGCTGGGGCTCGAGCGTCTCGCCGCGGATCCCGGCGATCCGATCCGCGCCGAGCTCACGCGCAGCGTTGCGGAGCTCGACGCGCTGATCGAGGAGATGCTGCTCGCGAGCCGGCTGGATGCGCTCAAGACGCTCGAGCGCGCAGAGGAGGTGGACCTGCTCGCGGTTGCGGCCGAGGAGGCGTCGCGGTTCGATCGCACTGTCGAGGGCCGGGCGATCGTCGTGCGCGGCGATCCGGGCCTCTTGCGGCGGATGATCCGCAATCTGGTCGCGAACGCCGAGCGCCATGGCGGCCGTGCCTCGCGCATCCACGTCGATGCGGACGAAGCCGGCACGGCACGACTGGTGGTCGAGGACCAGGGGCCGGGTGTCGCCGACGCCGATCGCGAAAGGATCTTCGAGCCGTTCTACCGCGGGCGTGCCGCGGGCTCGACGCTCGAAGGTTCCGGTCTCGGCCTCGCGATCGTCCGGCAGATCGCGCGCGCGCACGGCGGCGAGGTGTCCTACGCGCCGCTCGAGAGTGGCGGCAGCCGATTCACCGTCACCGTGCCGCTGGGTGGATCACGCCCGCGAGCGACACCTGCGGCGCCGCCCTGAAGTTATCCCTGCCCGAAGGTTGCGCCACCGCCGTCCAGGTACGCCCGTTCCTCAGGCGTGGACACCCGGCCGAGCAGCGCATTGCGATGCGGGAACCGGCCGAAGCGCGCGATGAGCTCGAAGTGCTGTTCGGCGTAAGGCAGGAAGGTCCCGAGGACCGCGCGCCAGTCGGGTGGTGACCTCGCGACGATCTC